>DATDNK010000514.1:0-5548 GCA_036518275.1 Candidatus Acidiferrum sp. | reverse complement strand
TACACGCGTATCCGCGCAGTTGCGCCCGGAAGCTCAGGTCCAGGTCCTCGTAGGTGCCGAAAAAGTCTTCGTCAAAAAAACCGATGTCGTCCAGCATCCTCCGCCGGTACGCCGCCGCCCCTGCGCACGCCCCAAACACTTCCCTCGGCGTGTCCCACCTTCGTCCATCGGGCTCGCCTCGCCCGAAATCTACCGCCACCCCTGCCTTCGTCATTCCGAAGCCGCAAATGTCAATTTGCTCGCGTTCATCGAACAGCAGCATCTTGCACGCAAAGCTGCCTGCCTGCGAATACTCCAAACTCGCTTTGTGCAGCTCTTCCAACCACTTCGGGTGCGCTTCCGTGTCATTGTTTAGTAGCGCGATCAACTCCCCGCTCGCGTGCTCGTACCCCGCAATGTTTCCACCGCAGAACCCACGGTTCTCCTGCAGCTCAATCACCCGCACTCTGGGAAATTCTGCCTTCACGTACTCAACTGACCGGTCTTCCGACGCATTGTCTACCAAGATCGTCTCGAAATCGCGAAAGGTCTGGTTGCTCAGCGCCTTCAGGCACGTCTCCAGAAAATGCTTCCCGTTCCAATTCACAACAATGACGCTTAAGTCAGGCATTTGAAGAGGGGCTCCTGTTCAGCGACATCTTGATCCCTTCGCGCACTTCGGTCACCATTCTAAAAATTAGTAACCGATACTCTTGCTGGAACAGAGAAAATGTAATGAAAGAGGCGCACGCGACAATTACAGTAGGCAATAAGGCTCGCCACGCTGAATGCTGCCCTTCGATCGGCAGAAAGAAAGCCATAGCGGTGCCCGGTAGCAAGCCAATGACCGCTGCGAAACCCCCTAGGCGAAGCATTTTCGTGCCTGGAATATGAAACACCGGTATGCCGGCCGACCAAATTAGTAAAGCGAGGCTCACGAAGCCATAAGCGACTACGGTCCCTGCCAGCACTCCTTGGAATCCGAAGTAGCCAGCTAGAATGCGACTCACGAAAACATTTAGCCCGATGGCGATCACAGCAGTCGCCATCAGGGGCTTCAACCTTCCTACGCCAAGGAGAGTCATGGATAGCGGACCCACCAGGGCCTGACAGAAAGCAACTCCGCAGAGCGTCACAAAAGCAATCGCAGCAAGGCGGCTTCCCTGGCCAAGCCATACTCGGAAAATCCCGAATGCCAGCGCAGCCGGTATCAGGTACAATCCGCAGCTCACGAGCAAATTCGCTTCGAAGGCCCTCGAATACAACCGCTCCGTTTCCGATTCGCTATCCAAGTTGCCCCTCGTGCCTGCCATGGGCATTAAAGGCAAGAGAAGCAGTTGGGTGGCCCTTCGCAAGAGCTCCACAAGCCGTGCGGCTACCTCGTAGAGCGCAACCTCAGTCAGGCCCACGTATCTTGCCAGAATCACCTTGTCCACAACGGGACTCAAGATCGTCGCCATGACCGTCGCTGAAAACTGGGTACCATACCTCAGGATTTCTCTTATCCTCTGCTTCCGAATGCCTTCTAGGCTTAGCTTCAACGGCGGGAAATAGCGCCCCGCCAGAAACATGCAAACAGCTAGGGTTGCCAGTCCGTTTACGCCGTAAACCCACATAAGCCGTGGCAACGTCAATCCGCCCGGGAGAAGCGCCAGGACACCACAAAGTTCCAGAATCAGAGAAATCGTCCCTACCCAGTGTGTAACCTCCACTTTTTGGACGCCCATTAGCACGGCGAAAAACGGATTTGACAGGCAGGACAGCGCGTAAACCCATACGAAGCGGCTCATCATCACCTGGGCGGGCACATAAAGTGCACCGTTCCCACGGGTAAGCGCGTGCAATAGAAACGGCGCGAACGCATAGTACGAGCCAGCGAGCAACGTTCCGAGAAGCACATATAGTACAATCCCGGAAGATACATACTCGTTGACTCTCGCGGAATCGTCAGCCGCAAAACTTCGGCTGATGTAACGGACAATTCCTGTGGCGATCCCAAGATCGAACACACCGTTAAAGCCGCACCGCAGGAACGGGGTCACCAATGCCAGGAGCGCGAACTGCTCCTTTCCAAGCCCCCTGAGAAGCACCGGCACAAGAACCAGCGTGTTGCCGAGAAAGATCATGCCTCGCAGGCCTCCATGTCCAGCATTGGCTAGAAACGAGTGCAAGGCCCTCCCCGTCGTTCTGCTCTTGCTTGCGTCCGTACTTTACCCCGCTGAATCCAGTTTGCGCGCCACTACAATCAGGTAGGTCGGTTGGTGAAGCGTCCCCGCTTCATACGGAAGGACAGCACACCTACCGTCCAACCTAGACAGCTCAAAATTCCAGTCCTCAACCAGCTCACTACTGCGGGGTCGCGTCAGCGCCTTTACAAAGTCCTTCAAGTGAATTGCGTCGAGCAATCGGGTCACGCCCTTCACGGGAACAAACATCAGCAAATTCACATAATTCTGGCCAAACACCGCCACGTCCTTAAAACGCTCCCGTACCAAACCCCAAAGTTCTTCAGGCTCAAACTCCCTTACGTGATACGGATTGGGCGCGAACCTAGAAACGCTAAAGTTAGGAGTTGATAGCACCAGCACCCCGCTGGCTCGAAGCATGCGCTGGCAATTATCAAGAAACCTCTGCGGGTGCGAGACGTGCTCGATCGTCTCAAACGATACAATCACATCGAATGAGCCCTCGGGGAACGAATACGCGCAACCGTCAGCTGCCAGAAAGTTGCAACCCTCATAGAGCTTACGAGCAACCGAAATGCACTCCTCCGAGAGGTCAATCCCCGTGGCTGTCTTCGCTCCAGCCAGTCGCAAGAGATTTGTCCCAATCCCCGTCCCACATGCGACGTCGAGCACGTCTGCGCCCTTGGCGTACTCTGCTGCAAATGCGTACCTCATTCCCGCTTCGGAAAATGCTTGGAACGGAGTTGCTGCGGGGATGATGCGTTCCGGCCACAGCCTCTCTGCCAGAGATCGAAGCTCATTCAGCATTTTCGTTGTTGCCAAGGTGTCGTGCATTCTACCGTTCCGCGACAATTGCGATCTTCCAAGCAATTCGCTGCAAACCCGGAACTCTCAGCAGCCTTTCGTCCAACGGCCACATCCATCGGAACGCCGCCTTGGTGATTCCGTGCATGAACCGATTCTTGTTGTTCCACATTCGATCCAACCCGAACAGACCAACTGACAGAAGGAACATCCCCTGACACCTGACCTTTCGAAAGTGAGGACGCAATACCTCAACGTCGCGCCCACGCAAGGGCCGCTCTTCGGAAGTTGCTTCTCGACGGAAAAACCTGCCAATTCGTCGGTACAGCCATGCCGGCGGATTTGTCGCCAATGGCTCAATCAGCACTGCGCGTCCGCCGTGCTTGAGCACGCGCGCAAACTCACTCGCGGCCCTTTCCAAGTCCATGTGATGAAACGCGGAAATACAAAGGATGCCGTCGAAGCTGCCGTCCGCGAAGCGCAAGTCTTCTCCAGGCATTTGTTGCAAGTCCATCTTTACGTTGTTGCGCTTTCCCAGCGCCGCGGCGCGTTCGAGGGCTGCGCGTGATACCTCAATCCCTGTTACCTCCGCACCGGCCAGTGCCAGTTGCACCGACGAGTAGCCATCCCCGATTCCAACATCCAGGATTCGCTTCCCTTTCAGGCTTCCTGCTTGCCGGAAGGCCCACTCCAGCATTTGCGCGTGCCCGTAATGAATCTGCGACAGATCCAGTTCTTCCAGAGACCGGCTCCGATAGATCGCATCGTTTTCCAGCGCTTCCTTGCAGACTCGCTTGGCGACGGCATCCGGTAGCCCGAGAAGTTCGAGCTGCGATGCTTTTCTTTCCGGATGGAGGTCCACCATGCTTCGTGATCTCGGTCAGCAACTAACCGCTACTGAGGCATGAACGCGATCATCCCCCGCATTTTGTTGGGCGGCCGCAAGCCGATGAACCACGCCGACTATCAAAATGTTCCAGTAAAAGTCGAAAAGAGTCAGATAATTGGCATATACCGACCAAAAAATTGCAAAACTAACCTGAGCATAGAGAAATGCCCGCCAAAAGCTCGGCTCGGTTCGCAAAGACTCATATACACGCACCGAAATCCAACCGAAAAGAACGGAGAATAGCAAAACCCCCAGGAAGCCAAAGTCAGCATAAGGCACGCCCATGTACGAAGTTGTTACCGACGCCACTGGCGAAATTTCGCCCGTGCGATCCCAGAACAGATCGTCAAGCCGGCCGCGGAACCCCGTTCCTTGGCGCGGGGTCCAAAAGACTCTCACCGGGTAAGCGGTATACCATCCGTAGCTATAGGGCATCTCTTCTGGAACAAGGTGGGTCAAGTAGTCCAAAGTGCGCAGCGTCATGCTGAAATACAAGTAATCTGGCGCGAAGGGCCGCAGCTTCTCGGGAAACTCAATTCTATCAAGCAATTCGTTGTAGGTCGGGCTTTGCTGGAATCGCTTCACGTCGACAGCGATTTTGGCCAAGGGATAGGCAATTAGGACCACCGCGAGCAATACCTTTGGACGCATAGGACGCCGCCCGTAGTGAAAAAGCACCACCGCCATCCACACTGCGGTCAATATGAAGACCCGCGTTGTCATCAGGACCATGGGAATTGGCGACGCTGCCGCGATGATCAGAAAGAGCGTCCTGTGCTTTCGGAGATGTACGGCCCCCAAATAACCGAGGACTGTCGTAAGCCCCAAGCTGATGACAAGACGAGAAACAAAGCTGTTTACTCCGAACTCGAACCGTGCGGTCTCCGGATCATCGGCGAGGAGGGGAACGGTGCCCGCCTTCATCCACTCATAGCCAAACGCGAGAAGGCCCACCAGAAACAGCGATCCAATCAACAAGAGGGCACGAGTTGGCCGCCACTTCGGATTCAGATCATCTCGCAATCTTCCTAAAGAAGTGCGATGCGGTGATGCAACGCCCCGCAAAGCCAACTTGCCTCCGACAAAAAAGCCCAGCAAGCCTAGAATCGCGGTGAGCCAAAACCGCGCCGTAAGCGGTGGCTCAGCTGTGGTCAAGCGGAGGCATCCAAGCGCCAACACACCAAACCATGTGCTGTAGAAGAGGCGAAACGGGGAGAAAGCGTCCCAGTCAGGATTCCTGCAATCATACAAAAACGTAATCGCGGCCATAAAGAGAAAGGCGCCGGAAATCAAACCGTGTTCATTTGCGAAGATCGGCGTGCCCCAGCTCAGGCGCGCTCCGGCGAACACAAGAATCGCCAACGCTGCAGCTATCGCTAGCGCCAGGAAGCAACTAATACTAAAGGGCCGCAGAGCCTCAGGCAATCGTCGCGCTGCTATTCTTCCGGATTTATTCCTTCCGATCACAGGGTTCTTGATGCAACCTTCTACCGGCTTATTTGTAGAGCAAGTCTCACCGTAGGCTCTTCTGTTTCGTGGGGCCAAGCAATACCGTCAGTACTACTTCCTACAACGGCGCAAGGTCCGCCTCATCAATCTCAACTGCCACAGACTTCTGGATCAACTCCACCGACACCACGAATCGTGCCCGCTTTTTGCGGCGGACCAGAATTCCTTGTAACCCCGCCAA
>DATDNK010000513.1:0-5112 GCA_036518275.1 Candidatus Acidiferrum sp. | reverse complement strand
CCGTGCGCGGCCTGGTCCATCTTGATGAACCACTGCTCGGTGGCGCGGAAAATCACCGGATTGTGGCAGCGCCAGCAATGCGGGTAGCTGTGCTTGTAAGGATGATTGGCGAGAAGCGCACCTCGATCGGCGAGAAGCTTTACGATGATGGGATTTGCACTGAATACGTCCTTGCCTCTGTATTCCGGCAAGCCTTCGAGAAAAGCGCCTTTATCATCAATCGGCGCGTAGGTTTCCAGGCCGTATTTCTGCCCCGTGAGAAAGTCGTCGGCGCCATGGCCGGGAGCCGTGTGCACAATTCCGGTTCCCTGATCCAGTTCGACGTAATCAGCAAGTACAGCAGGCTCAATTCTGTCGAGAAACGGATGCTGGAACCGCAGACCGGCTTGATTCACTAAATACTCGCCAGAGTACGTCTTAAGAGTTGTGCCCAAAGTCTTGCGGCCTATGGTCTCCCAAACCGCGCGCTGAAGTTGATGTGCAACGATTTCCACATCACCATCGGATTCGACGGCTGCATATTCAAAGGCCGGATTAAACGCCAGGGCCATGCTGGCAGGAATGGTCCAAGGCGTGGTCGTCCAGATGATGGCATAAACATTCTTGCCTCTCAGCTCAGAGGGGATTCTGTCGGCGTTCGCGCCATCCTGAACAAGTTTGTAGCGCACAAAAATCGACGGGCTGGCGTGATCCTCGTACTCGACTTCGGCTTCCGCCAGTGCGGTCGAATCGTAAATGCACCAGTACACCGGCTTGCGCCCGCGGTAGACGTAGCCTTTCTCCATGAAATCGAGAAACGCTCCCGCGATCGTGGCCTCGTAGCCAAAGCTCATCGTCAGGTACGGATCGTTCCACTGGCCGAAAATTCCGAGGCGTTTGAAATCGCGCTTGTGCTGCTCCACGTAGCGCGTGGCAAATTCGCGGCACAGTTTGCGGAACTCCGCGGGCGGTACTTTCCCTTTTCCGCCCAGCTCTTTTTCGACCTTCGTCTCGATGGGCAAGCCGTGGCAATCCCATCCGGGCACATACGGCGCGTAATGGCCCGCCATGCTCTTGGTCTTGACGATCAAATCTTTAAGGATTTTGTTCAGGCCGGTCCCGAGATGAATTTCACCGGTGGGATACGGAGGCCCATCATGCAGCACAAAAAGGGGCTTGCCTTTGCGCGCTTCCAGAATGCGCTCGTAAATGTTTGCCGCGTACCAGGCTTCGAGCTGCTTTGGCTCGTTCTGGGGAAGACTGGCCTTCATCGGGAAGCTGGTCTTGGGCAGGTTCAGCGTCTTTTTGAGTTCGAGTGGTTCGGCCATAGCTTAGAGCGCCGTATATCCCTTCTTTGCCTGTGTTTTTGCCTGCGTTGCCGCCTGTTTGTCCAGGTGCACGGCGGGAAACATCGGAAAGCAGTTGAACATTCTATGTTACAATGAATGCCAGACAGGTGTCAGCCGCTGGCGGCGCGCAACCTTTCCGGGCGTGAGCGAATCCTATCGCTAGGGGATACCAAACGCAGGGGATTTGCGTCTATTTTAAGAGGTAAACCGGTGCCAGGAAAAATCAATAATCTCATCCCACCTTCTGCGATGAAGCCAAAGGTTCCCGCGACGGGTTCGCAGCCTGCAAGCCAAGTTCGGCCTCCCTATGTCCCAAGGTTCGGTCGGCCGGCGATTCTGGTACCCGATGATTTTTGGTCCAACCTCAAGCAGTTTCTGACCGAGCGCCCCATCAAAGTTCGTGAACGCAAAGATGCGCCCTTTACGCGGACCACATTCGGTTCTGGACTCGCCGGCAATTTAGTGGAGTTCTTCCGCTCCGACCCTTTTAAGAATCGTCGTGTCAACAGTAGATTGGCAGTAGCGTGGGGAGCAAATTTTGGCGGGTTCGGCACACGCTTGAAGGAATTTTTCTCGCCTCCGAAGCAGCCCGCGTTGCCGCCGGGGATCAAGCCCATCAAGGTGAAAGATATCTGGTCGAAGGACGAGAACTTCGGCTCGAGCCAGGCGCTGGCGATTCTGGTGCACGCAGCGGTGATCGCTTTGTTGATAGTTCCCATCGGTTTCCGGGTGGTTGAAACCACCCAGGCGAAGAACAAGGCCGATACCGGCATCATAGATATTTCACCTTACATCGCCAAACTGCCCGCAGGCGCCAACAAGGCGGGCGGCGGCGGTGGCGGCGGCGCTCACGAGCAGTTGCCCCCGACAAAGGGCAGAGCTCCGAAGTTTCAATACACGCAATTTACGCCGCCGGTGCCGGTCATTCGGAATCCGAATCCCAAGCTTGCGGTGGATCCCTCGCTTCTCGGTCCGCCGGATTTGAAAGTCAGCAGCCCGGTGCTCAGCAATATGGGTGATCCCTTGGCCGCTTCGGTGAATTACTCCGCCGGACCAGGCGGTGGCGGCGGCATTGGCACCGGTGAAGGCGGCGGGATCGGCAGCGGTTCCGGTGGCGGGCTGGGACCCGGTGAAGGCGGCGGCACAGGCGGCGGAATGTTCCGCGCGGGCGTGAATGGTGTCGGCCAGCCAGCCTGCATCTACTGCCCGAATCCTGATTATTCGGATGAGGCGCGCAAGGCCAAATACCAGGGGTCTGTATTCCTCGACATCACAATTAGTGGAGACGGGCGAGTCATTAGCGAGCGCATCCTGCGCGGCCCTGGGATGGGCTTGGAAGAGAAAGCCATAGCCGCAGTCAAGACCTGGAGGTTGCGCCCTTGCACCGGGCCGAGCGGCAAACCTGTCAGCTGCACTGCGCCCGTAGAAGTGGTCTTCCGCCTTCTCTAGGTTTTTTGAAAGCAGCAGTCTTGTTTTTTCGATGCGGTTTCTGTGTCCTCCGTGCCCTCGGTGCTAATTCTTTTTCTGTTCTACATCGTGACCTTCAGGCAACCAATGCGGCGGTTCTCTCTTCTCACAACGCGTTCGCGGTGCGTCTCCTGCATGTAGTTCTCCCCGGATGGAGGCGTCCGTGGAGGTGTGCCGTGCGCGATCCAATGTCCGGGCCCTTCGGTTCCAATTGGTCATTGCAAAACTCCCTGGTCCACCGCATTCGCGAGAATCTTCAGCAGATGTTCGCTCCTGCGCGCATCTTTCCTTCATCCGCCAACGGTGCCCCGTTGCATCTGCTGCGCTTGCGGCCCTATTCCGTTGCCGACAAGTCACGGACCATTTCATTCCTTGGTCATGTATTGCTGATCTCCGGAATGCTCCTTTTGCATGTCCAATCGCAACCACAAAAGGGAAGCGACACGGTCACCGGGACGACAGGACACGAGATATTCACTTTCTATCCTCCTCCTGGTCCCAATCATTTCGGTTCGCCATCTCTCGGCATAAAGGGCGGTGGCGGCGAGAACGATTCGAGACCGGCGCGGCATGGTCTTCTCGCGCCCGCCTCATCCAGGCCTCTCTTGCCTCCGCGTCAGATCGTAAACGCAAATCCGGAGCTTCCTGTTCCGCCAGCGGTCTTCGATCCGAACGCAGCTCGATTCCCGGTCCTCGTGACAAATCTGGGATTGCCTTGGATGAAAGACAACGCAGACTCGGCCGGCCCGGGCAAGGACCACGGTTTTGGCACGGGCAAAAAAGGGGGAATGGGTGATAACGAGGGACCTGAGGCCGGTCAAGGCGATTCCTACAGTGGTCCTTACGCAAACGTTGTCACCGGCGCGACCTGCGTCTATTGTCCCGATCCGCAGTACACCGACGAAGCGCGCGAGGCCAAGCTGCAAGGAAAGGTGATGCTGCGAGTTTTGGTCGGAGCGGATGGGCGCGCTTTGCAAATCCAAATCGTCCAAGGAATCGGCATGGGCCTTGATGATCGCGCCGTACAATCCGTCCGTGGCTGGAAATTCGCGCCGGCGCGCGACGCCGCCCACCACGCCGTTTCCATGTGGGTCACCGTTGAGGTTGTCTTCCGCCTCATCTAGACACACTTTTCCTACCGGAGTACGATTTGTGCATGCCTTACGAGTTTGCGGAAAACGAATTTGAGCTTGAGCCCGCGTCCTCTTCTGCGCGGTACGGCGGGCCACCACACAAGGTGACGGGGATCGGCATCCTCGACCCTCCCGTTCCTCCAAAGCGCCCGCCTGGACCTACTCCCTTTGTGCCGGCATCGCTGTTTCTTCGCATACTTGGGGGGCCTGCTTCTTTTGGGTCTTGCGGCGGGAATATTGTCGTTGTTCTTTGCCAGACACTGAAGTCTCACAGCAACCTTGTAACTGTCAGCTAAGTTCGTTTTCCTCTGAACTGCCAATCATTGCTTCCCGAAAAACCCGTCACCATTTCTCTCCCGCGGTTTGGCATCTCTCGCCCGAAAAAATAAATATCTTCTTTCCGCTTGAAACTTGTAACTTAGAACGGGAAGCTTCTTCCTGGAGGCTGCCATGCGTGAAACTCGGCGCAACTTTTTCGTAAATGTCGTCCTGCTTTCCGGTTCACTGGCGATTCCTCGAGGCGTCTTCGCCGCCCAGAGACCGCCTACTCCCCCGCCGCCGCCCCCGCCTGCCCAACCACCTAACACTGTCGAGGTTTACCCCAATCCCGCAGAAGCCGCGGCAAAGCGCGCCCGCCTGCTGCAAAACGAGAAAGAATTCCGTGAAGGCGTCGAACGTCTCTACCAGCTCACTTCCGATTTGCGCGACACAGTCTTGAAAACTCCCGCAGCCGACGTCTTTTCCATTCAAATCGTCAAACAAACAGAAGCCATCGCAAAACTTGCCAAGCTCCTCAAATCCAAAGCCAAAGCTGCCTGAGGACTGCTTGCTTTGTCTATGTATAGCTGGGGCTTTATGGAACCCGCTCAGCGCACAGCAAGGATGTCGCTCGATGAATTGACAAGCACACATGGCGATCGGCGAGCGCCAGCGCAGGAACTGCACGGGTCAAGTCGGCAGATGTTTCGGGCGCAGTACGCTAGTGAGATGAGGCCGCCGGCGGAACTGCCGGCGGAACCCAGGTATCCTGGTCCACATAAGCCGTCAGCGGAGTTCCGGCCTTCACCTCAACGTTCTTTCCATGCTTAATCAACCCTATGGGACCGAACAAAACGGTTAAGGCAACCGCAGTACCCGTCTTGCCTTCTCCTTCGCGTCCTTTTGTTCCTCTCAGACGAACCCGG
>DATDNK010000512.1:0-13728 GCA_036518275.1 Candidatus Acidiferrum sp. | reverse complement strand
GAAAGTCAGCGAAGGAGAATTTGGCATGTCGCAAGCTCCGATGCCGGAAGAAATGAATGTCTACCAGAACGCGGAAGCGCGTTTTGAAGTGGCCGCGAACAAACTGGGCCTCGAGCAGGGCCTCTACCGTTTCCTGAAGTGGCCGAGCAAAGAAATCACGCTGTACATTCCCGTGGGAATGGATAACGGGCAACTGGAAGTGTTCACCGGCTACCGGGTGCTGCATTCGAACGTGCGGGGACCCGGGAAAGGCGGGATTCGTTTCGCGCCTGACGTATCGATTGACGAAGTGCGCGCGCTGGCGACGTGGATGACCTGGAAATGCGCGGTGGTGAACATTCCGTTCGGAGGCGCCAAAGGCGGAGTGATTTGCGACCCGCGCAAATTGTCCCGCGGGGAAATGGAACGCCTGACGCGGCGCTATACGGCGGAACTGGCGGATTGGATCGGACCTGAACGGGACATTCCCGCGCCGGACGTTGGCACCGGCGAGCAAACCATGGCGTGGGTGATGGACACCTATGCGATGCACGTCGGGCAGGCCACCACGGCGGTTGTGACCGGCAAGCCGATTGAGCTTGGCGGATCTCGCGGAAGGCGCGAGGCTACCGGGCGTGGCGTAATGATGTGTTGCGACAAAGCTCTGGCGAAACTTGGCATAAAGAAACAGGGCTGCCGCGTCGTCGTGCAGGGGTTCGGCAATGTTGGCTCGATGGCCGCGGATCTAATGCAAAAAGCGGGGTACAAAATCATCGGCCTCGCGGATATCGGCGGCGGGTTGTACAACGAAAAAGGGTTCGACGTGCCGAAAGTTATCGACTGGGTGTACACGCAGAAGAAGCCGCTGCAGAATTTTTCCGGCGGCGGAACGAAAATGTCCGCGCGCGACGTGCTCTTCCAGCCGTGCGACATTGCCATTCCCGCAGCCATCGAGAATCAGATTACCGAGAGAAATGCCCATCAGGTCCAGGCGAGAATTCTTTGCGAAGGCGCCAACGGCCCAACCACCTGGCAGGCCGACACGATTATCGATTCGAAAGGCATCTTCACCATACCCGATATTCTCGGAAATGCCGGCGGCGTGACAGTAAGCTATTTCGAATGGGTACAGGACCGCCAGGGATTTTTCTGGCGGGAGAGCGAGGTCAACGAGCGTCTGCTGGACTTCATGGAAAGTGCCTTTGATGAGGTGGTGCGCTACGCGGAGTCGCACAAAGTCAACAACCGCATCGCGGCGTATATGCTGGCGATCGACCGCGTGGCCACGGTGCTCAAGCTCCGCGGTATTTATGCCTAGTGCTGTTTCAACCGGAAGAGCCGGCGGGAGGACGCTGGTTCAAACGGGTATTGCTTCCCGACTTTGGTTGGAGAAATTTAGTGGAAGAGTACTAGATTCTTTTTCGATTTTGTAATAGGTTCTTTCCGCTCATGCCGGTCCCAGGGAACTGGCGGGGCCATTTCGTAAGTCCCTACGGGGTGTGCCTGAAGCAATTCGAACGAAACGGCGCTGCTGTTTCTGCGCGCCAGAAAGGAGTCCGCCTTTGACCCCGGACTCACTTTTACCGGGCCACACGAAAAGCAATGCACAACATGCCCGGGACATTTGCATTGCTGGGCGCTGGTTGTACCAACAGGGGTTCATTGTTGCCTGTGAAGGCAATTTGTCTGTTCGCCTTGGCGACGGGCGCATCCTCACCACGCCCACTTGCATGAACAAGGGAATGCTTTCGCCCGAGGATCTGGTGATGACCGATCTCGAAGGCCGGCAGATCGCCGGAGATCGTAAAGTTTCGTCCGAGCTGGCCATGCATCTCCTCTTTTACCGGATGCGTCCGGATGTGAACGCCATTTGTCACGCCCATCCGCCGACGGCGACGGGATTCGCGGTTGCCGGCCGTGCGCTGAACCAAGCGCTGTTGCCGGAAGTAATCGTGGGCCTCGGGCAGATCCCACTGGTGCAATACGCGACCCCGGGAACACCGGAATTGAGCGGAGCGCTCGAGCCGTTCGTTCCGCATTACGACGCGCTCTTGCTGGCGAACCACGGTGCGGTAACCTGCGGGCCGGATCTGCTCACCGCATTCTTTCGAATGGAGACCATCGAGCACTGTGCAAAGATCACGCTTGCGGCGGAACTTGCTGGCGAACCGGTGTTGCTATCGGGGCGTGAAGTGGCGAAGCTCATGGCGGCGCGTCCGCGGTATTTCGTCTCGCCTCCGCCGGGCGGTGGTGCAGAATTACCACTGACCAATGAGGGGGAGTCCACCGAAGACCGCGTTACGCTGACGCGCGACGAGCTAGGCGCTTTGATAGACGAAGCGGTGCGCAAGGACCGCAGCCGCCGCTAGTGTTTCTGCGCTCTCGGCGTCTTCTCCCTAACCTTTGTCGAGTGCAGTGCGTCTGATGAGTTTTTCATCAGTTCCTCCAGGTATTGCTTCCAAACGGCGGCGCGTGTGTGAGTGCCGTGGCCGCGGGTTTCGTCGCTGATGGGCAGCAGAACGAAGCGGCCGTTTTTCACTTTTTTGATTTCGCGCTCGGCGATGCCCAGTTCGGGCGGATTGATGAAGTCGTCTGCGGAATTGATGTACATGACGGGCGCGGTGATTTTCTCGAGGTGCGGCGAAGGATCGTAATTGCGGGACGCATTCACTGCGTAAAGAAGATCGTTGGCGTCGAGCGCGGCGAATCGCGCCTTGAAATAGTCGTCCAGGCCTTTGTCCGCGGCGTCGCGCGTCGAATAGGTCTTCTGCCAGTACAGCGGCGCGCTTCCTACAAGCATGAGCAGGTCGAGCGCCGTGCGCAACGCTTGCTGCGGCTCCGTAGAATATTCTCCACCTTTCCATTCTGGATCGTCTCGAATCGCGTCCGTCACCATTTTTCGCCAGATGCGATTGCGTCCGGCGATCTGCACTGGCAAACAGGCGAGCGGCATGAGCGTATCCATAAAGTCGGGATACGTTTCTCCCCACACGAAGGAGTGCATGCAGCCCATCGAAGTGCCCATAACCAGGCGCAGATGATTCACTCCTAACCCTTCGGTCAGCAGGCGACGATGCGCGGCGACCATGTCGTCGTAGTCGTATTGCGGGAAATGCGCGTGCAGGCCGTCGCTGGGCTTCGAGGATTTACCGTGGCCGATGCCGTCAGGAAGAATGATGTAGTAGCGCGCGGCGTCGAGAAGCTGCCCCGGGCCGAAGAGTTCGCCAGCAAAGATGAGCGAGAGAAACTGATGGCCTGTGCCGCCGGTGCCGTGCAGGATTAGGACCGCGTTGGCAACGCGGCCCTGCGCGTTCTTTGCGGGCTTGCCTAGTGTTGTGTAATGAAGGCGCAGTTCGGGCAGAGATTCGCCGGAGCGAAACTGGAAACTTTTGAGGACGAAGTCGCCTTCGGTGGTGGCGGGCGTAGTTTGCTGTCCCGAAGCGGGCCATTCGCGAAAGACAACGAGCGCAAGCGAGCAAACCAGAAAGCGTAAGAAGAATCGGCACATGGCTCACCTCAAAGGACTTAGCTCAGACGGCAGGAATCTATCATAAACAATCCCGATCGAGTTGAAGGCGAACAGGATGCAGAGGAAGACCGCATATTGGAATGTTTCACGTGAAACATCCTTGCTTTAGGGCTGTTGGGTGCATAGACTGCGACACGCCAGACAATTACCCGCCTTGGGGTGGCCCGTGCGAAAAGTGTTGATCCCGGTTTTCTGCTCGCTGCTATTGTCTCCCTTCCTTCCTTCACGTTGCTGTGCGCAGGCTGCGTCCAAGTTCGCTCCGGAGGTGCGCGCGTTCGTGAAGGAAGACGCGCCGGTGATTGCGCTGACGCACGTGCGCATCATAGACGGCACGGGTGCCGCTCCGCGCGAAGACCAGAATCTGGTAATTGTGAATGGAAAGATTTCCGCGCTCGGGGACGCGGCCAGCACGAAAGCTCCCGAGGGCGCGAAAGTTCTTGATCTGAGCGGGCGCACTGTGATTCCCGGGCTCGTCGGCATGCACGACCACATGTATTACCCGTCGCCGGGCGGGGCACCGCCGCTTTATCCGGAGCACGCTGCGAGTTTTCCGCGGCTGTATTTGGCAGGAGGCGTGACTTCGATTCGGACGACGGGAAGCATCGAGCCGTACGCAGACCTACAATTGAAGCGCGACATTGATGACGGGAAAATGGCCGGGCCGAAAATTCACGTCACCGGACCTTATCTCGAAGGGCCGGGAGCGTTCGCGCTGCAAATGCACCAGCTCAAGGACGCGGAGGACGCGCGCCGGACCGTAGAATTTTGGATTGCGCAGGGCGTGACTTTTTTCAAGGCGTATATGAACATCACGCCGGAAGAACTTGGCACGGCGGTGAAAGCGGCGCACGCGCATGGAGTTAAAGTCACCGGGCATCTTTGCTCGATTGGCTTTCGCGAAGCGGCCGCACTAGGTATTGATGACCTCGAGCATGGTCTAGTAGCAGACACAGAATTCCTCGCGGAGAAAAAGCCTGGTGTATGCCCCAACACTGCCGCCGCAACTAAAGCCTTGCTTCCGCTGGAGGTCTCAAGCGGTCCGATTCACGAGATGATTCGCGACCTGGTGGCGCATCATGTAGCGATT
The DNA here is from genome assembly GCA_036518275.1 of Candidatus Acidiferrum sp. Taxonomy (GTDB): domain Bacteria; phylum Acidobacteriota; class Terriglobia; order Acidiferrales; family UBA7541; genus Acidiferrum. The sequence goes on along the minus strand of DATDNK010000512.1, from coordinate 9,133 downwards.
ACATCTACGCTGCCGGTGTTCGAGACGCTTGTGCCTAACCGCGCGCCGCTCGATGCTCGCGTTCTGGATGCGATGTTGCCCGACGCGCGCATCTCGTATTTGAGAAGACGCTCGATGATCTCCGACGGCGCAGCGAAATCCGATTGGCCTGCGCTGTTCAAGAAAGAATTGGAATTCGAACGCGAGTTTGTGAAACAGGGCGGGCTGCTGTTGGCGGGACTCGATCCTACGGGATACGGCGGAGTGATTGCAGGATTCGGCGACCAGCGCGAAGTGGAATTGCTGGTCGAAACAGGATTCACTCCGGTGGAAGCCATTCACATCGCCACTTCGAATGGCGCGGAATTCCTGGGAGAACTGGACAGAGTGGGCACGCTGGCGGCGGGCAAACAGGCCGATCTGGTGGTGATTGACGGCGACCCCTCGAGGAATATAAAGGATATCGAGAAGGTAGAATTAGTGTTTGAGGATGGTGTGGGTTACGATTCGGCGAAGCTCATCGAATCGGTTCGCGGCCTCGTCGGATTGCGGTAAACCCGCGACACCCAAGGCCACGCAACGAATTGCAGATCATTGGGTTAGATAGACGGAATGAGGTAGAGTCGAGGCTTTCGAAGCAGCACGTTTCGAGCGTCCGGCATCCAATCGGTTACGACAGGGGCAAAGCCGCTAATTTCCTTTGCGCTCCAAAAGGAGATGATGGAATCCGTGAGTCACGCTTCCGGAGTAAACGGTGACGCAGTGTATCCTACGATTGCCGCGACGGCCACGGCGCTGCCGCCGCACACCATCACGCGCGACGACGTGAAGTACTACATGGGCCGCGTGTTCGACATTCCCGAGCGGCGTTTGGAAGCGATGATGAGCATCGTGGACAACGCGCAGGTGCACAAGCGGCACGCCATCTTTCCCATCGATTACACCATCGAGCCGCGCGCGCTGGCGAAGACGAACAACGAGTATATCGAACACGCCGTGAAGCTGGGCCGCGAAGCCGCGGAAAAATGCCTGGAACGCGCCGGACTAAAGCCGGAGGACATTGACCTGATTATCACGGTTTCCTGCACCGGATTCATGATTCCCTCGCTCGATGCCCATCTTATCCACCTGATGGGCTTTCGTTCGAATGTGAGGCGCATGCCTTTCACCGAATTGGGTTGCGCCGCAGGCGCTATGGCTTTGGGTCGAGCCGCAGATTATTTGAAAGCGCATCCAGGGGAAAACGTTCTCATCATTTCCGTGGAATTGCCATCCCTCACGTTTCAACGCAAAGACAGTTCGCAGGCCAACTTGATTTCGTCAATTCTGTTCGGCGACGGCGCCGCCGCGGTGATCGTGCGCGGAAACGGCGCGCGCGGCCCGAAAATTCTGGTTTCGGAGACCTATACTTTCGCGGATTCGCTCTGGGCGATGGGATTTGATTTGCGCGATTCCGGTTTCCACATTCTGCTTTCGAAGGACGTTCCGGAAATGATTGGAGGAAAAATCCGCGGGCTGGTTGAGGGATTCCTCGAGCGCAATGGACGGAAACGCGAGGACATTAAGGGATGGATTCTGCATCCGGGCGGCGCCCGCCTGCTAGGAAACGTGGAAGCCGAGTTGGGCTTGTGCAAGTGCGACACGCAGCCATCCTGGGAAATTCTCGGCAACGTCGGGAATCTTTCCAGCGCGACGATTCTTTTCATCCTTCAGGAGTGGTTGGAAAAGAGGCCGCTCAAGACCGGCGATTATGCGCTTGCGGCCGCTTTTGGTCCCGGCTTCAGCGCCGAGTTTCTGTTACTGCAATGGGCCTGAGCGTCTACCTTTACCTGGCTCTCCTCGCCGCTGTGGGATTACTCCGGTTGGTTGAATTGGGGATTTCCCGGCAGCATCAACGCCGCATGATTGCCGGCGGCGCGGTACGCGTCCCTGAACCGCATTTCAAATGGATGGTTGCGGTGCACACCGGCGTCCTGATCGGCGCGGCCCTCGAGGTCGTCCTGCTTCGTCGGCCTTTTCTGCCCCTTTTCGGCACAACCATGTTTGTTCTCTTTTTGGCATCTAACCTAATGCGCCTCTGGGTCGTTCGAACGCTGGGAAACCTGTGGAGCGTGCAGGTGATGGATTCCACCCGCATGGGCGTGGTAACTACCGGACCGTTTCGCTTTGTGCGGCATCCCAATTACACCGGAGTGACTCTGGAGATGATTTCGCTTCCGCTTATTCACACTGCATGGATCACCGCTACCGTAACGGTGCTGGCTTATGCCGTCGTGATGTCCCTGCGGATCCGTGCGGAAGAAAATGTGCTTATGGCGAGTGCCGAGTACCGTGCGGCGATGGGCCACAAACCGCGTTTCTTGCCAGGCCTGTTTTGAAGGTCTTTCGAATGCGCGTGCAGGCGTTCCTTCTTCTGTTTTTTTCGCCGCTGCTCACTGCTGCCAGCGCAAGTGCGCAGCCTGTCGAAGATGTTGCTTACCCTGCGTTCGTGAAAGTGCCAGCGCTCTCTTCGGGTTTTCGAGAGCTTTATATTCAAAAGTTCCCCGAAGGGCGGGCGCAGTTTGAGGCTTGGGAATCTCAGCACCCCAACGAGCCTTTCGGCCAGGTGGCTATCGCCGCCAGTTATCTCTTCGAAGAGTTTTACCGCCAGGGCGTCCTCAGCAGCGACTTCTTCCTTAATGAAAAGAAATTCCTTCACGGCATTGACGGCGAGCCGAACGCCACTCGCATGCAAGGATTCGAAAAGGCCGTACGAAAGGCACGGGAGCTCTCGGCTCAGCGGCTGAAAAAAGATCCCAAGGACCCCGAAGCCCTCTACGCTCTGACGCTCTGCGCGGGTATGGAATCGGATGCGGACATGATTCTCATGAAGCGCAATGTGGAAGCCCTGCGGCGGCTGAAAGAGGCCAACTCCCATGCCAAAGTCTTGCTAGCCGAGCGGCCCGACACGAAGGACGCCTATCTCGCGCTGGGGTCGGCCAATTACGTCATCGGCAGCTTATCGGTGGGTTTTCGCGCCATGCTGTGGTTCGGCGGAATCCACGGCGACAAGAAACTGGGCATGCAGCAATTGGGGGAAGCCGCGGAAGGGGGGCGTTACCTGGAGCCCCTTGCCAAAACCATGCTGGCGCTCGCTGCAAGGCGCGAAAAGCAAAAAGCTCTCGCGCAAAAGCTTCTGCATGAATTAACAGAGGAATTTCCCGAGAGCCCACTCTACTCTGTCGAGTATGCCAAAGCGATGGGCCGGCCCATCCCTGCCTCGATGCATCCTTAAGTGCCTGCGCCATTTGGACTCTTTCGGTCCTTCCAGCATCGCGTTGTGACAAAGGCGGGGGCTCAAATTTCTTGGATGGGCATCTCCCCGGGAATTTTTTTGGAAAAGAGGCGGTAAAGAGGGATGCTATGAAAATCGCCATTATTGGTGCCGGAAATGTCGGCGGGACGCTGGGGAAGGGCTGGGCCAAGGCCGGACACGACATCTTTTTCGGTGTCCGCGATACCAAAGATCCCAAGTTGAAGGAATTGCTAGCCGCAGCCGGGCCGCGCGCCAAAGCCGCTGGCGTGAAAGAGGCCGCTGCCTCGGCGGATGTGATCGCCCTCACCGTGCCCTGGAGCGCAGCTCAAGAAGCATTAAAGAGCATTGGAAACCTCCGCGGAAAAATCTTGCTCGATTGCACGAATCCTCTGAAGCCAGATCTTTCCGGATTGACGCATGGCTTTACTACTTCTGGCGGCGAACAGGTTGCTGCCTGGGCTCCCGGGGCGCGCGTGGTCAAAATCTTTAACACGACCGGCGCGGGCAATATGGCGAATCCGGCCTACCCCGGTGGGCCTTCCGTGATGCTCTATTGTGGGGACGACGCCGCTGCCAAAAAGATTGCCGGTCAGCTGGCCTCCGATCTGGGTTTCGATCCTTATGATGTTGGCGCGCTTCAAGAAGCTCGTCTGCTTGAACCCTTTGCTCTCACCTGGATTCACCTTGCAGTTTTCCAAAAACTCGGGACGAATTTTGCCTTTCATCTAATGAAGCGTTAGCTCCAACCGCACACTAAATCGTGTGTTTTCGCGATTTGTGACGCTCGTCTCATGAGGATTCTCACGCACCGAGTCAGAGCGTGAGCAGGCTCCCAAGCTAGTAAGCCTATTGGTTTCAATGAATAAGGGGATGGTCAGCCTGGCTCCAGAGTTGCATCCTTGATTCCGCTGCTCATCTGCACGGCATCAGTTTGTTTCGCAGTTCAAGCAGCAGGAACCGGTCATGCAAATGAAAGAGGCGTATCTGCAGCGGGTCGTCGCAGAAGTGGAGGATCTGGCGGAGCGCGTCGCGTTGCTCAAGGCTCGCATCGGCAAGCAAAAGGTCAGTGTGAACCTGCAATATAATTGGGAGCTGGATTACGTACGCAACCGTTTTGCGGAGTTCAAACGACGGGTCGAGGAGTTGGAGGATGCCGACGATGCGAAGCTGGATGAAGCCCAGCAAACCTGCGAACTCGCCTGGAAAGACTTGGAACATGCCGTTGATGACCTTTTGACTGCCCTGCCGTAGGACGTTGAAGGGCGTGCCCTCCGCCTTCAAGAGCCTGCTGCTCGCGCTTCAAGCAAAAGGGAGGAGGGGGTTATGAAAAAGACAGGGAAGTCCGGCCTGGGACACTTGAAGAAGATGGAAGGCAAGAGCAGGCAGATGCTCGCGGGCCGCCTGGCGATGGCGGCCGCAGCCGAAACAAAAAAGGTAGCGTGCAGAGCTCGGCGGCGTTGCGCGTAAGTCTGTGTGTTTAATTGAATCGCCGCCATAGCGGGCGGGATGGAGCTGAGGAGCTCCATCCCGCATTTTTTTGTGGTGTCGACTGGCCGCTCTCTGCATCGATTCGTTGGCCTCGCGAAAAAGCGGGCCAGATTCGTTCGAATCATCTAGAATCTCGCTTCGAACTGGGTGTTTTTTCAAGGTCACCCGGGCAGGGCGGTGAAACGTGTTCCAGCGCGACTTACTCAAGGGCCGGGCCATTTTCCTAACGGGCGGCGGAACAGGTCTTGGCCGCTCCATGGCTCTGCGGTTTGCCGAATTGGGAGCGCGGCTGTTTCTCGTCGGCCGGCGCGAGGAGCCACTTCGTGACACCTGCGAAGAAATCCTCAGGCTCGGTGGCGCTGCGGCGTACGCCACCTGCGATGTTCGCGATTACAACGCCGTCGAAGCTGCGGCGGCTAAAGCGGAACAGCAGTTCGGCGAGATCAATACGCTCGTAAACAATGCGGCCGGCAACTTCATCGCGCGCACGGAAAAACTCTCTGCGAACGCGTTTAATGCGGTTGTGAGTATCGTGCTGAATGGTTCGTTTCATTGCACACAAGCCTTCGGCAAGCGCTGGATATCGCGAAAACTTGGGGGAAATGTTTTGAACATCGTGACCACTTATGCGGCAGCTAATTGCGGCTCGGGCTTCGTCGTACCTTCCGCGTGTGCCAAGGCGGGAGTGTTGGCGATGACCACCTCGCTCGCTGTGGAGTGGGCCAAGTATCACATTCGAATCAACGCCATCGCCCCCGGACCGTTTCCCACCGAAGGCGCGTGGTCTCGCCTGATGCCTTCGAAACAATTTGAAGAACACAGCAGAGATAAACACCCCCTGAAGCGCTTTGGACGGCACGAAGAATTGGCCAACCTGGCGGCGTTCCTCCTCAGCGACATGGCGGAGTATATCAACGGCGAATGTGTGGTGATTGACGGAGGACAATGGCTGCGCGGCGCAGGAGAATTCAACGACCTGCTGCTCCTGCCGGAAAGCACGTGGGAAACCATGGAAGCCGCACGGCAGAAAAAGTCTTGATTCGCCTCATTGCGGGAGGGCGCGTTTTCGCAGTTCCACCAGCAGCTTCACTTCTCCAATGGCTTGCGCGTTGGCCTCCGCGCGAACCGTAACTTGCTGGGCCTCTGCTTTTGGGGGAGGCTTTTCAGCCGGCGCTGGCAGACTCACTTCCACGCGTGCGGCGGCCGTCTGCTTCGCGGCGACTACGAATTTCCCGGTGCCGTTTTCTACAGTCCAGCCTGTCGGCAGGGTGGCAGATAGTGTGATTTCTTGCGGTTTTGCGGTTTGGTTGCGAATCCACAACGGAATCACCAAGGTGCCGGGGCCTTGCAGAGCGATCTCGGGCGGCTCGGGATAAGGCAAATTGGTAATCCCGTGCGCTCGGCGGAATTCCGCATAAAAGCTCCACGGCCCGCCGAGCTCGACGGATAAATCCGGCCTTGACGGTTCTGGGGTAATTTCTGGCCGTGCGAAGGGAATCGCACCCGCAGTTACACCCTCAAAAATGTCTCCCGTCACGCTGCCGCGCACGACAGACTTCCCGAGGACATAATGCTGATCTTCTGTCCAGCCGTCCGAGGCCGCCATCTTTTGGATTTGCGCTTCGTCCATCTGCGCGATCTTGTCGAGATAGGATTTCGCTTGCGTCTGGTGCGCGCGAAAAGCATCGAGCGCCATCCGCCAGTACGGCTTCCCACTCAGCTTCGAGACTTCCTTCACCGAGTAACTCGGGCCTTTGCCGCGGAAAATATCCTCGCGGTCGGCGTCCGGAAAGTAATAAATTTTCTTCACCTGCCACGGACGGAGGTTTTCGAGGGGGAGGCGTTTCACCGGTCCGGCCAGCTGCTCCGGAAACACAGTCGGATCGCCCGCTAGATCGAATGCTTCCGTTGCCAGGACGCCGCAAGCCTGATGGTCACCGTGGTCTTCTCCGATAAAGGTCCCCGGCAGAAAAGTAAGGATTACTTCCGCGCGCGTCAAGCGGACCAGCCGGACTAGTTCTTCCAAGGTCTCTGCATGATCCCAATGTGCCAGTGATAGCAACACGTTTTGGGAAGCGGTGTCTTTTCCGCTGAGAAACCATACGTTGTTGATGCCGAACGTCGTCAAAGCATTGCGCGCCTCGATTTCGCGCACAGCGCCGAGCGCTGAGGCTTGTTCTGCCCCGGCCTGGTTTTCTCCGCTGCTGCCACGCGTGCTGAATATGACGGCGATGCGCTTGTGCTCATCGAGCGCCCGCGCGAGATACGGCGTTGCGGCGGCTTCGTCATCTGGATGCGCCACCACGAGCAAAATGTCCGCCTTGTAACGCTCGTCCGCCTGCGGCAGCGCCTTGGGCTCCTGGGTGCTCGCTCCGGCCAGTCTCGGCGTTGCGATTAGACAAGCAAGGAACAGCGTTCTTACGATTCGCGGCATGAGGATTCCTCAGAAGGAGTGATTCTACAAAATAACGACAGAGAGTTAGTGGTCTTTGCCGTCATTCTCGATTTGTGTTGGATGAATCTTACTTGTTTGTGGGTACTTTCCCGGTCGTGGCGTTATCAGCTAAGCCCACGCGCCGCAGCAAATCCTGGAAGCGCGGGTCGCTGCGCAATGGGTCGAAGGCTGGTTCGACTTTGAGGGTAGTCGCCATGCTGAAGCGTTCGGACACGACCTTTTCCAAGTCGGCCAAGGCCTCCTCCTTATCGCCCGCGCCGAGATGGGCCCAGAACATTGTTACGGGGTCAACCGGCACCTTTCTATTCAACCTGTCCAGTCTCTCCACTTCGTGGCGGGCCCGTTCCGGCTGGCCCGCGCGTCCATAAATGTAAGCCACCTCGGACCAATACCAATACCCTTCGCCATAAAGACGGCGGATTGTCTCCATTTCACCGAGTGCTTGGGCATACATCTTCTTCTCTACGTACGCAGAGGTGACAAGCGTGGCGCGTGTAAAATTCGGGTCCTTCTGCAACACGGCGCGAAACTGTTTGATGGCGCGGTCATATTGCCGCGAGAAGTAAAAAATCGCGCCGCGGTCCGCAGCGATGATGAGCGAAAGAGGATCGAGTTGTTGCGCTCGTTCGCTTTCGGCCAATGCCTCATCAAAGCGCCCCAGCCACATCAAATGCTCGGCATACCATTGGTGAGCGGTGGCATAGTTGGGGTTCAATTCGATAGCGCGGCGGAACTCCTTTTCGGAGTTTTGCCAGTCCCAATCGTGATTCTGGAGAATCAAAGCCAACGCGGTGTGCCCTTCCGCGAGATTGCTGTCCAATTCCAGGGCGTGCAAAGCAGCGGCGCGGGCTTGAGGAATATAGAGGTTTGCTGAAGCCGAATTATAGGCGACGAGCAGCGTATAAGAGTTCGCGAGTCCCGCATAAGCTGCAGCGTAATTGGGCTCCAATGCCGTAGCTTGCTGAAAACACTCGATGGCTTGCTCAAATCCCGGCACGGTTCTTTTGTTCCAGAAGTACATGCCCTTGAGGTACAGGTCATGGGCTTCGGCAGATTTGGAGGATGAAGGCGGTTGGTTGTTGGAGTTCGCCGCCTCAGATCCATACACGGCCGTGTGAACTTCACCGACGGTCTCACCTCGCGGCTGCGTATGGTTTCGTAAGCGCAACCACACAAAGGTGCTAGACAGAACTATGATCAGCATTGCAGAAATCCCCAAAAGAGGCATCCAGCTGCGATGGCGCGATGCTGGCAGGTCGGCGGGTCTTGGTGCGTCCGCGATTGCCGCGGACGTTGTGGAAGCAGACTTTTCCGCTGTAAGGATTTCATTCACAGGAGCTACGAAGCGATAGCCGACGCGGGGAACCGTTTCGATGTAGCGAGAATTTTCTGGGGAATCATTTAGTGCTGCGCGCAGTTTCTTGATGGCGCTGTTCAGGCTGTGTTCAAAATCCACGAACGTGTCGGAGGCCCACAGCCGCTGCCGCATTTCTTCCCGAGTAACAATTTCTCCCGGCTTTTCCAGCAGCATAGACAGAATGCAAAAGGGCTGGCCGGGCAAACGGACTCGCACTCCGTGTTTGCGCAGCTCACGCGCGACAAGGTTTGCCTGGAAGACGCCAAAGCGTAGAACGCCACGCGACAATGCGGATTTCGTTTCCGCCACAGTTACTACTCCAGGGGGCTAAGAGGGCTTTGCGAACTTTGCTTGACTCAGTTACCTCAGAACTTAACCTCAATCCTATCTGAGGCTTGGCTGGTCATCAACAGATAATGCAGCGTGCATTGCTCTGGCGTCACTACTACTCGTAACTTAAAGCAACTGCTGTCCCATTCTTGTTTGATAACGGTTGCAGAACCTGCGCATTAGCGCCAAAAAGGGGTGTTTCGATGCAGACTTTCCCAGCCCGTCAGTC
>DATDNK010000511.1:0-3782 GCA_036518275.1 Candidatus Acidiferrum sp. | reverse complement strand
TGACGCCGCCAAAAGCGGTTTTCTGCAAGCGTTTGCAGTTGGCACGCGTGGCTCCGGCGTGATATTGTCACGCGCAGGATTTTCCTGCGTCGTTTGGGGACATCGCCGGTCACCATGGAACTTAGGCCAATCGCGCTGCTAGCCACAGACCACACTTGCTACATACCTTTCCGCAAAAACGCGTTCTCGGAATTAAACTCTCAGCCTAACGGGCTGCGCTTGCAGCAGCCGACCTGCGGAAGCGATGCTGCTGCCTAGTCTCCGCCGCGAGGTTCTGGAAGCTAACCTTGAGCTTGCTCGCAAGGGCCTGGTCCTGTTTACGTTTGGCAATGCCAGCGGCATCTCGCGAGAGAAAGAGCTTGTGGTCATCAAGCCTAGCGGCGTTCCCTACGGAAAGATGAAGTCGGCGGATCTTGTAGTTACGGACATGACCGGGAAGGTCGTGGAAGGCAGGCTGCGGCCTTCTTCGGATTTGCCGACGCATTTGATCCTTTACAAATCGTTTCCAGGGATTGGGGGGGTAAGTCATACGCATTCCGAGTATGCGACCGCTTGGGCGCAGGCGCGCCGCGCGATTCCTTGCTTCGGCACGACACATGCGGATTCTTTCCGTGGCCCCGTTCCCGTCACAGCCGAACTCACGGATGCAGAGATCTCGAGGGACTACGAAGAGAACACGGGACACGCCATTGTTCGCGCGTTTCGGGATATCGACTACGCCGCGATTCCAGCGGTTCTGGTGGCGAATCATGGTCCCTTCACGTGGGGGCGTGATGCGCTGGCATCGGCGCACAACGCCGTAATTCTGGAATCCGTAGCGCGCATGGCTTATTTCACTCTGGGCATCAATGCACAGGCGGGCGCCATTGGACGCTCTCTTCACGACAAACATTTTCTGAGAAAGCACGGCAAGGACGCCTACTACGGGCAAGCTAAGGAGAAAAAATGATCGCCACAATTGTGGTGAGCGCTCCCACTACGCTCGTGCATCTGTCAGGAGTGGATCTTGCGATCATCGCGATTTATTTCGCTCTGGTGTTGGCGATCGGTTTTTATCTGAAGAAGTTTGCGAAGACCGGCGAAGATTTCTTTTTGGCGGGGCGCGAAATGACGGCGTGGGTAGCGGGGCTGGCGTTTGTTTCCGCGAACCTTGGGTCGCTGGAATTGCTGGGCTGGGCAGGCAACGCCTATCAATACGGCATCATGGCCGCGCACTGGTATTGGATCGGGGCGATACCAGCCATGGTGTTCCTGGGCATCGTGATGATGCCGTTCTACTACATTTCGAAAACGCATTCGGTCCCGGGATATTTGAAGCTGCGGTATGGGACGGAAGCGAGCGCGCTGAGCGCCGTCACGTTTGCGTTCATGACCATCCTCATGTCGGGCGTGAACATGTATGCAATGGCGGTGGTCATGGAAGTCGTGCTTGGATGGAATTTGCATTTCAGCATCATCGTTTCTTCGCTCACCGTGGGCGTGTATGTCGCCGCGGGGGGGCTTTTCTCGGCGATCTTCAGCGAGGTGTTGCAGTTCTTCCTTATCTGGTTTGGCGCGCTGCTCATTCCGATTCTTGGGCTAATTGAAACAGGCGGATGGAGCGGAATGGTTGCGCGGATTCACCAGAACTTCCCCGGCCAGGATTTCACGCATATGTGGGGGCCGATGAGCTCGGCTAGCAACAACCCTATGGGGGTTCACTGGATCGCGATTGTGTTCGGGTTGGGTGCATCGGTTTCCATGGGCTATTGGACAACGGATTTTCTTGTCGTGCAGCGTGTGCTTTCGGCAAAGGATGTGCGTTCGGCAAAACTGGCACCCATTATTGGTTCCTTCTTCAAAATGGCTGTGCCTCTGATTGTGATTCTTCCGGGGCTTCTCGGGCGCGCGGTCTTGCCTTTTCACCTGGTTCCGGGAAACCTGGCACAGCCGGGACAATTCAAATTCGATGACGTTCTGCCTCTCATGCTGGCGCGCTATTGCGGGCCGGGCCTGCTGGGGCTTGGAATCACTGCGCTGGTAGCAGGGTTCATGGCAGGCATGGCTGGGAACGTCAGCGCTTTCGCCACCGTTTGGACGTATGACATCTATCGGCCGTATATACGAAAAGATGCGTCGGATACGCACTACGTGTCGATGGGGCGGTGGTGCACGATTATTGGGCTGTTTGTAAGTATCGGGACCGCGTATCTGGTCCAGTACAACAAGAGCATGATGGACTACGTGCAGGCGCTGTTCGGTTTCTTCATAGCGCCGCTTTTCGGCACGGTCGTGCTCGGCATGCTTTGGAAACGTACGAGCCGCGCCGCCGGATTTTGGGGACTGTTTGCAGGGGTAATCACTTCCGTCACTTTATTCGGGTTGATGAAGTTTGTTCCGAGTTCGATAAAGGTGATTGCATTTTCGCCGCTCGCGCAACCGCTCGCCCAGGCCATGTGGCAGGCGCTTTGGGCCACCGTCACTTGCGTGGTGATTACCGTGCTCGTGACGTTGGTAACCAAACCCAAACCGGATGAGGAATTGCGAGGCTTGGTTTACGCCCTCACAGAAGTGCCTCGCGAGGTGCATACGAGTTGGTTGCACCGGCCCGCGGTTTGGGGAGTGGCGGCCTTAGCTGCCTTCGTGGTTCTCCAAATTATTTTTTGGTGAGGAGCCCCATGACCGAAAAAATGAGCGAAAAACATCACATCATTCCAGTCTGGTTCTTTGTGGGCGTGCTGTTCTTGATTTATGGACTCCTAATCTTAGTAAGCGGAGTGGTGGACTGGTCGCATCCGCCCCAAGGAGTGGAGCTGGCAAACTTGCATGCTCCGGTGTGGTGGGGCGGGCTGTTGGTCGTGCTAGGGCTGATCTATTGCATCAAATATTATCCGGATCACCAGGCGTGAGTGTTTCTGCTGCTGCGGTGAAGAGGTTCGCAGCATTTTAACGGAGAGGGCATAGTGGCTGTTGTTGCCGGAGTTGATTTCGGGACTTTGAGCGTGCGCGTTTCGCTGGTGGATAGCGAGCGTGGGTTGCTCGCTTCCACCGTTGCCGAATATCCCCTCCACCGCGAACGCGAAGATCCGGAATTTGCCACGCAATCTCATGCGGATCACATGCGGGCGCTGGCCGCGGCTACGCGGGAGGCTTTGCAAAAATCAGGAGTCGCGGGCGATCAGGTTAAGGCGATTGCCTTGGACACAACAGGCTCTTCCGTGATTCCTGTTGGGAAGAATCTTCAACCTCTCGATGATTACTACCTTTGGTGCGACCATCGCGCGAAGGCGGAAGCCGCGGAGATTACAGAAGCCGCGCGGCGCGAAACTCTCGAAGCCATCGAATGGTGCGGTGGCGTGTATTCCTCGGAATGGGGTTTTTCGAAGCTGCTCCATTGGCTGCGGCACAATCCTGGCAAGCGCGGCGAGTTTGTTTCGGCCTTCGAGCATTGCGACATGGTGGCGGCGACGCTGTGCGGGATAAACGACGCGAAGAGGGTGAAGCGCAGCGTATGTGCGATGGGCCACAAGTGGATGTGGAACCCCTCGCTCGGCGGGCTACCGCCGGAGAAATTCCTTGTCAAAGTAGATCCCTTGCTTGCAGGACTGCGTGAAAAACTGGACAGCGAGTATGCGACTTCGGATCAGCTTGCTGGCCGTCTTTCGCCATATTGGGCGGAACAGCTCAACTTGAAGGCTGGCATTCCTATTCCTGTGGGCGCTTTTGACGCGCATTGGGACGCCATCGGCGCGGGCTGCCGCAGCGAGGATATTGTCAACGTGGTGGGAACCTCGACGTGCATC
>DATDNK010000510.1:0-2488 GCA_036518275.1 Candidatus Acidiferrum sp. | reverse complement strand
CATTTTCTACTTGCCCAGCTACGCTGCCGTCGCGTGGTATCACAAAGTGCTGAAGGACCGCCCCGCCGACGTTGTGCCGTTCATCGAAGAAGCGCGGAAATACGCGCAGGGCGATTACGCGGCGGCGTTGTACAAGGGCGCGGCTCTTTCCCAAGCCGATAAAGCGGCGGTGGCGAAACGAGTCTCTTATTTTACGGGCTTGAGCGAAGACTACTTGATGAAAGCGGACCTGCGCGTGAATCTCAATCAGTTCCGCGCGGAGTTGCAGAGGAAAGAAGGCTTGACCACCGGGCGCATCGACGCGCGCTTCACTGGCTACACTCATGATTTGCTGGAAGAGAACGCGCAAGGCGATCCCGAAGGCCCGGCCGTCGGCGGCGCGTTCACTGCGCTCATTAACTCCTATAACCACGATGAACTGAAATTCGGGAAGGACAAGGTGTATCACAACACTGCAAACGCTTTTGGCAGCTGGAACTGGGTGCGCCGCGAGCAGCGCCGCTTCGGCTTCCCCGGCGCGCCCAACGTGGATCAGGACCTGGCGCAAGCGATGATCACGAATCCCAAGTTGCTGGTGCAAGTCGAAAACGGCTATTACGACTTGGCGACTCCTTTCTTCGCCACGGAGCACACCATGGAGCACCTGGGGCTGCCCGAAGCGCTACAAAAAAACATCAAGCTCGATTACTACAACGCGGGCCACATGATGTACTTGCAGGATCAGGACCGCGCCAGCCTCCACAACCAAATCGCCAACCTCATCGACCGCGCCATGCAACCTTAAGGATTCCGTGCCAAGCCCGGAACCGCCCAGTTTGGCATCTCGACAAATGAGACGGCCGGTCAAAGAAGAGAAAACATCACAATTTCAAGGATACTGGCGACCGTCGTAAGATTCAGGAGAATCTATTCGATTGTGAAGTTTACAGATCGCCACTCCGTTCTTTCTCCTGTCGAGTCGGTGGCCCGCACGTCCAGTCGGTAAGAGCCCTTGGGCAGTTTGCTGATATTGATTCCCCGCCCGACGAGAATAATCGAACTGCCAGTCTTTGAATAAGGCATCGCGCTTATTGGCTGTGGATCAGTTTTGGGCTCACTGGTCTTCAGGTCAACAATGCGAATTTGAAATTCGACAGTTGGCTGTGGCGTTCCCTCCCGCAGTGGCTCAAGTATCTCAAAATAAACATACAGCTTCTCGCGTGCTTTGAACAGCGTGTTGCTCGTTGGCTTGAATTCAGTATCGTTGCTTACGAGGGGTACATAAAACTTGAAAATCAGCGGCAGCTAGGCCTCTAATTACAGGTTCTTCCAGAAGGTGGTCCACGAGCGCCGCATCGCCTGCCAAGACTGCCTGAAATAAGGTCTGAGAGCGCAACGGATCGTGAAACCGCCCCTCATCCAGGACGAAAACCGGGATAAGAACTTCTTTGGCCTGAACGCGGATAGGCTCCTGGCCGGGAATAACCGGAGCCCAAGCCGTGAGTGCCATTGCTCCGGCTAAGGTTGTAAGAATCGTCGCGTGTCTGTCCATAAGACGGAGTTGCACGGAGAATTAGAGAATAGCATCCCGCTCAGTAGTCTTTCTAACAGAATAGCGCCCGAACTTGAGCTACCAGGAATCCAAACAATTCTCGGCTTAGACCGGCCATTAGTCGGACTATTTTTTGCCCTGTTCCGGAAACCACAGGCGCGTACACTCGGGGCACATGCCGTGGGAAAACTCGACCGGGGCGCGCTCGCGAAGGTACATTTCGATTTGCTGCCAGTTCCCCTCTTCGTTTTGGATTTTTTTGCAGGAGGCGCAAATCGGCAAGACGCCCGTCAGCGCGTTTACTCCAGTGAGTGCCTGCTGCAATTCCCAGATCAACTGGTCCTTCACGGCTTCGTCGCGTTTGCGGTTGCTGATGTCCCGCCCGCTGATGAGCACGCCCTGAATGACCGGATGATCCAGAAGATTGTACGCAACGACTTCGATGGACACCCAGGAGCCGTTGGCGTGGCGGGCGCGATATTGAATCGAGTCGCGCGCGCCGGGAGTCTTCCAGAATTCCGCCATGGCATCCTCCACCGTAGAGCGGTCTTCCGGGTGGAGCAGATCGAAACCTGTCTCCCCAATCATTTCTTCCGGCGCGTAGCCCATGACCCGATGGAACGACGGGCTGGTGTAACGGATGCGGCCATCCGCATCGCGGATGCTGATGATGTCGTCGCTATGCTCGACCACCAGGCGAGACATGACGTCACTGAGGCGAATTTTTGCTTCCGACATTGCGTTCCTTTTCCCAAGCGAATTAGCTGGCTTGCGCTTTGAATCGTTTCAAACCTGCGGAAGCCTGAAAGAGGACCAGGCCTAACGTGCAGGAAAGCGTAGCTGTCCGCGTGTACAGCCGTATATGGCCATCTGTACCGGTACGGTAAACAGTACGAGTGGAAGCGAATGGGAGTTGTTTTGCGGCTGTTAACACCTGACGATCGCATGGCGTCTGGA
>DATDNK010000509.1:0-9193 GCA_036518275.1 Candidatus Acidiferrum sp. | reverse complement strand
GCACTTGCCGCATTCGCGTCACCCGCCATCGCCGCGTGCGCCGCCTCTGAGAGACTCTCCCCCACCTTCGCGGCATTCTCGTGCAAAACAAAAACTGCAAAAATATCCCCGACCAGCATCCCTACTAGAATCAGCCCAATTCCCCCAAGCGCCAGCAGCCTCCGCGCACTCATGGGCGCAAACGCAGCCGTGGCCGCGCTCAGGCCAGTTACATTCGCACTTGTTGAGGAGCCTGCCATCCAAAAAAATCCTTCGTCCTTCGGGAAGGACCCGTAGGGGCGGGGCTTGTTTACGCTGAGCGTAGCTGAAGGGCCCCGCCCCTACGGGCTTTCACCTTGCAATATCAGTGAGACGGCAAACTAGAAGTTGAACTTCACCGCCAACTGAATCTGCCGCGGGTTGTTCACCGCACGCGGCGTCCCATAGAGCGGATTTGGTGAACCCTCCAGGAACCCGGACGGCGTGGCCGGGCAGCCTTGCGCCGTTGCGTTAAAGGGACAAAAGTCCGCGGCCCCGTAAACGGTGTTGAAGAACCGCACGTTTAGAGTATTCGACAGATTGAACGCTTCCGCGATGAACTCTAAGCTCTGCTTCTCTCGGAAGGAAAATTTGCGTGCAAGACGTAAGTCAAAAGTACGGAAGTTGTCACCGACAAATGTATTTCGCGGCTCGATTCCTACGCGGTCGTTGTTGCCAAAGATGTCGCCGTTCGCGTCGAACCCCGCAAACTTTGTGAACCGCTGGGGCGATTGAACGGTCACGATTGCTCCCAGCAGAAAATCCCGTGCGAAAACGTTCCAGGTATTCGGCGTCGTCAGCGTTCCATTTAGCACAAAACGGTTGCGTACATCGTCCGAAGACAGAGCACGCTCCTCACGGAAATTCTGACTGTCTTGCGGTATCAGCACAAAGCTGGGGTTAGGCCCGTCATCAATGGTTTTCGACCACGTATAGCTCAGGCCATAGGAAAAATTCCGCGCCAGCCTCTTGTTTACGTTGACTAGCAGCCCGTCATATTGCGAATCCCAACGCGAAGTTGCCTCAAAGTAAACCGCGTACAAGGTCGGAAAACCTGGCGCTGCGCTGCGCGATCCGGGGATTCCCGGAGCTGCAAAGTAGGTATTCTTGATCCCCGACCTGCCCTCCGAGTCATGTAAGGTGGCTTGTCCCGAGGGGTCTGGTTGATTCACGTTGAAAAAGCTTCCGAGATGCACTCCGCGAACATGCAAGCCGCTGATACTGACACTTGTATCCGGAAGCGGCTGGAATTCCACGGCCATACTTGCCTGAATTCCATAAGGATTCTGGTGATGCTGGACAAAGCGCACGATGGTCGCGTCACCAAAGAACCCGCAACCGGAAACCGTTCCGCCCGGGCAGAAACCCAAGGGAGCGGCGTCCGGATACGTTCCTCCGAGCATGTCTTGCAGCGCGATTGAGGTGATATTGGGCGCGCTGGCAAAAGCAAAAAGGCGCGTTTTGGCATCCAGCGAATCCTCGAAAGGCCGCCCGGGATACCTGCCATTTGTCCCTCCGCAAGAAGGAAGCTGGCATGCAAGTAGCGGCGCAGGGATCATTCCATGGAATAACCCGAAACCAGCGCGCAGAACGACATTGCGCTTTGTGCCCACGTTGTACGCTACGCCCAGTCGTGGATCGAAGTTCTTCCATTGCGTGCTCAACACATTCGATGGCCACGTTTCCCATTCCCACCGCAAGCCCCCGTTCAGCGTAAGCCGGCTCGTCGCTCGCCATCTGTCCTGCACGTACAGGCCATCGTAGCTATGATTCAGAGTTCCTTCCGCCTCATTGCGGATAGCGGACGAAATCCTACCTCCTTGGAAAACAGCTGGATCAAACGTCGGTTCCGTAAAATTCGGGGCCTGGAAACGTTCGAAAAACAGAACAAACGGGGCGCCTGCCTGCAGGCTAAACGGACATTGGGCGGTAAAGATACATCCAAAATCGCCCTCAAAGGGATAAAAGAGCGGGAACGATTCAGTGGTTTTAACAAAATTGTAGTTCCCGCCGAAGGTGATTGTGTGCTTGTCGTAGCTTCGGGTCACGTTGTCCACCAGTTCAAACCGCGACTCACGATAGAAATCTGGATTCCCTCTGTTGACTCCGGTGGTGAAAGTATTGGACACCTCAAGGTGGGGCTGCGTTGTTACCGTGGGGAAATCAAAGGATCGCCGCGCAAACTGCACGCGCAATTCGTTGAGGAGCTTGGGATTGAGCACGGAGGCCAGCGTGCTGGCGACTGACTGATCGCGGTAGAAATTGTTCTTAAATGCCGAAGGCAGGTCGAATCCGTCATTGAGCGGCGATTGATTCAGCAATCGGCCGTCGTTGATGAAGTAGCGGACAAACAATTGTTCGTCTGGGCTGAAGCTGTGGTCAACCCGCACAAACCCATTATCAGTATCGTTCGTGCGCAGGACGCTGCCAAGATTCGGTTCGGCGGGAAGATTAAAATTAGCCTTGAACGTGTTAATCGACGTGATGTTGTTGAGAACCGCCGAATTGTAAAACGGAGATTCGCCACGCCGCTGCAGCTCGTAGTTCGTATACAGAAACGTCTTGTCTTTCTGGATCGGCCCGCCAATCGCGCCGCCGAACTGGTTCTGTCGCAGCGTGTGCGCGCCCGTGGCCTGAAGCAAATTGACGGCGTCCATTTTGTCGTTGCGGAAGTATTCGTACAGCGTCCCGTGCCAATCATTGGTGCCGCTGCGCGTGATGATGTTCACGATGCCGCCGACCGCGCGTCCGAATTCCGTTGAATAGTCTGTGTTGATGACGCGGAACTCCTGCACCGATTCCTGCGGCGGCGTCCCGCGCTGGATGCCCGAAGCCGTCGAAATGTCGTCCGCGCCATCTACCGCAATGAAATTGTAGTGAATGTTCTGCCCAGCGAACGAAAGCTTCGTCACCGGCTCGACAATCACGTCGGTGCTTCCCGAGGTCGTATCGCCAATCGCCACCGCAGGCGAAAGCAACGCAAAGTCAATGAATTCGCGCCCGTTCACAGGGAGGTCGACAATCTGGTTCTGCGTGATGACCGTGCTGACCTGCGTTCGCGTCGGCTCTTGAAGCTCCGAGGTCGCCTCCACTTCCACTTTTTCCGCCACGCTTCCCGGCGTCAGGCTGAAGTCCAGCTCCGCGGCTTGGCCAACTTGCAGAGTGATTGTTTTTGTCTGCTTCCCGAACCCAGTGAACACCGCAGACACGGAATATTCGCCCGCGGGAAGTGCCGGGATCGTGTACTCACCGCCGTCGGAGGCCTGAACCGAGCGCGAGAATCCCGTGGCCGTGTGTGTCGCCGTCACCGCAGCCTTTGCTATGCTTCCGCCGGACGCGTCGACCACTTTTCCGGAAAGCGTTGCATTCACCGCCTGCCCGTAGGAATTGGAAACGTGAAAGAATGCGAGACACAATAGCGCACATACGACAACAGGCTGCAAGCGCACAAAACTCTTCCTGCTCACTCCACACCCCCGCCAACCCAAAAATAAGGAAGGACTGCGTTGCAGCCTAGTCTGCCAGCGCAAGCGTGTCAAGAGAGTGCCAACTTAAAAACTTGCTTCAAAAATTCGCCAGTTCCCACTAGATTGTCAGCAGTTCCTTGTTCCA
Source organism: Candidatus Acidiferrum sp. (assembly GCA_036518275.1). Taxonomy (GTDB): domain Bacteria; phylum Acidobacteriota; class Terriglobia; order Acidiferrales; family UBA7541; genus Acidiferrum. The sequence goes on along the minus strand of DATDNK010000509.1, from coordinate 5,563 downwards.
AATGGGATGAACATCAGCGAGTGAAATTAGGTGAGCGATGACCAGAAAGATTGCAATTCTTGGCGGGACAGGGCCGGAAGGCACAGGGCTCGCGGCGCGCTGGGCCGCCGCCAGTGAGCATGTCGTCATCGGTTCGCGCGACGCCAACCGCGCAGCGGAGACCGCGAAGGTTCTGCGCGATCGGCTAGCTTCGAATGCCAGGATCGACAGCGCCGACAATGCCACCGCTGTCCAGCAGTGCGAAGTCGTCGTGTTGACGGTGCCCTTCTCCGGTCACGCTACGCTCTTGAAACAACTGAAGCCTCATTGGAAGCCCGGGCAAATTCTCATCGACACGACCGTGCCGCTCGCGGCAGCCGTCGGCGGCGCGCCATCGCGCATCTTGGGCGTTTGGCAAGGCTCAGCGGCGCAACAGACTCGCGAATTGGTTCCCACTTCCGTCCCGGTCGTTGCAGCGTTCCATAATCTCAGCGCGGAATTGCTTGAACAAGAAGGCCCGGTCGATTGCGACATTCTTGTTTGCAGCGATGACGACGAAGCCAAACGCGTCGCTAGCGAACTCGCGGCAAAAATACCCGGCGCTCGCGCTTTGAACGGCGGAAAACTCGAAAACGCGCGCATCGTCGAGTCCATCACTGCGCTGCTGATTGGCCTCAACGTCCGCTACAGAGTCCATACCGCCGGCATCCGCTTTACTGGCCTGCCGCCCAAGTAAGAGTAGCGCCGTAAAGCCTCTGCTACGCGCGCGAGGCGCCGAGATGCCGATGTAGCGGCGGGTTTACCCCGCCGAATGCGCGCGCGAGCTCTCATCTGTTGCAAAACCATCCGCTCCGGCGAGCGCCCTCATTTTCTCGCGGACGCGCGGCGAAACAAATTCCTTCCGCTCCACAAATTCCGGATAAAGCGCGAGTCTCTCGCGTAGCACAAATCCTCGCGCTTCGGTTTTCGCGCGCAGGCGCGAAATTTGCGGCCACGCTGCTTCTGGGTTGATGAAATCCTTGGTCACTGGCGAAATTCCTCCCCAATCGTTGATCCCAGCATCGAGCAGCCGCGGAAAATTGTCATAACTCAGATTCGGGGGCGCCTGCAGATTCATGCGTGCGCCAAGAATCAGCCGCGCAATCGCCAGCGTTCCCAGCATTTCTTCAAGTGAAGGTTCGCCGTGCTGCGCCATAGGAATATCCGGCTTGGCGCGAAAATTCTGCACAATCACTTCCTGGATGTGCCTGTACTTTTCGTGCATCGTCCGAATTGCAAGCAGCGAATCGATGCGCTCCTCCATCGTTTCCCCGATTCCAATCAGAATTCCCGTGGTGAACGCCATCGAGCGCTTCCCCGCTTCCTTCATCGTTCGCAGTCGCATCGCAGGAACCTTGTCCGGCGCATTCGCGTGGGGCAAGCCATCGCGCATCAGCCGCACGCCTATGTTTTCGAGCATCAGTCCAACGCTGGCGTTCGACTCTTTCAGCTTATCGAGTGCCTCGCCGTCCATCACGCCCGGATTCGCATGCGGCAAAAGCCCAGTGCGCTCCAGCACGAGTTCACACATCGCTGCAAGATAATCAAGCGTCCGGCTGAAACCTTGCCGCTGCAGAAATTCTCGCGCTTCGGGAAAAATCCGCTCCGGCTGATCGCCCAAACTGAAAAGCGCTTCCTTGCATCCGGCACGGCGCCCCTGCTCGGCCAACGCCAGCACTTCCTCGGGGGTCATGAAGTGTGCGCCAGGCTGTCCCGGATCTTTCCTGAAGGTGCAGTAGGAACAATAGTCCCGGCACAGCGTCGTCAGCGGAATGAAAACTTTCTTCGAGAAGCTGACGGTCTTCCCTTTTCCTTGCTCGCGCACCTCACTCGCCGCTTCGAGCAATTCCTCAAGCGAAGCCGTCTCTGCCAGCGCTAGCGCCTCTTCCCGGTTCACGCCCTGCCCTTGCCGCCCCCGTTCCAGCGCCGTTTCGGCCTTTCGGCTAGTTGTTCCTCGCATCCTCGAAACCACCTCGAGGCTGGCTGCCACGAAAGCAACACTCTACAGCTTATCGTCGTCAAGGGAAATGAGCGAAAGATTCCGGCGCGTGGAGAACTCCTCGGAAACTTGAACAACCTATGGATGTATATGCCCTGAGTGTGTTTTTCTCGCTCAGCGAGCGAGCCCGAGAATAGAGTCTGTTCTTGGTCCTATTCAGCTAGCCATCTGAGAGGTATCAGGGCCGTCTTCCCATAGTGTTCGCCTTCCAAAACGCGAACCAGGCAGCGAGACAGCGCTTCCTGAACTTCCAGGATTCGCACGGGTGTGCCGTTGGGCACCAAGAGCAACTTACGGGCTGCAATTAAGTGGGATAGTCCTATGTCGTCGTTCGCGGCATCCAGCTTTTCCCGTTCCGCCGCTGCCTCCTCGTCCACGCACACCAGCGCGAAGGCGCCCTCGCTACCTGTCGCAACCTCTCCTACCTGCCCCACCCAGGAGGACGCTGCGAGACTCTTTGCCGGAACTGCCGGAGGGCCCGCTTGTTCGACCCGCCCGATAAACCGGTATCCCCGCTTGGGAAGAGTTTCGATGAATTGCGGATTCTTGCTGTCATCGTTCAGCGCTTGGCGCAGTTTCTTGATCGCGGTGTTGAGGCTATGATCGAAGTCGACAAAGGTGTCCGCCGGCCACAGCTTGCTCCGCAGGTCTTCGCGGGCTACGACTTCTCCCGGACGTTCCAGGAGCATTATCAGAATTTGAAACGGCTGATCCTGGAGCCTGATCTTGTGACCGGCTTTAAATAACTCCCCTGCGCGAAGATCCACTTCGTAAGTGTCGAAGCGCACGTAATCCACGATGGGCTGCCTCGCAACACCCCATCCCGCTGCCTCTTCAGCAAGTTATAGCACCACTCGAAAGAAGAGAGTGCGCGAGCCCGCCCGCATGTGCTAAGTCCGTTATCCTGCAAGGGCTTAGGTGTTCACCTGGAGTTGCGATGCAGTTCACCCGCGGTGCATTGTCAGAAATCAAAAAGTACGCCAAAGTGTGCGACATGACAGGGCACGGCCAGTCTGACAGAGGGAATCAGACGGGGGCAAACGGCACGGCACTGAAACCGATAGACAAGGAGAATTCGATGAATAAGGCGTTGTTCAGAATGATAGGAATGCTGGCGCTGGCTTTGATGGCAGCGACTCAGACCGTGCGCGCCCAGGAACTCCGCGTGAGTGTTCCCTTTACCTTCACGGCGGGGAAGACAGCTCTCCCTGCAGGCGAGTATCAGATTCAGAAACCGGCTGGTGATTCCCCTGCTCTTCTGATTCAACGCACGGATGGAAGCGCGGCGGTGATTTTGATTTCGTTTGCGGCCTCGCCGAAGGAAGAACATGTCCAATCCAGGCTGGTTTTCCATCACTATGGCGATCATTATTTTCTTGCCCAGGTCTGGAGAGCCGACGCCTCCCGGGGCAGGCAGTTCCCGGTGACCGCCCAGGAAAAGGAACAGGCTCTTGCCCTGCGCAACCAGACGCGCAATCAGGTTGTGATTGCCGCCAGCATCACTCTGCCTAAACCGTAGTTCCATCCACTCCTGCGAGATACACCATAGCGGGAAATCCCGAGCTCCCTCTCGGGATTCCCGCTTTTTCATTTCCATGAATTGAGTCCGCTAGGCTCAAATCCAATCCCGCAGTGCCTAGACAAGACGCTCCTACTTCTCGAAGCGGTCTCAAAGGATTAAGCTTGGAGTCCGTTGGGCCGGCGCAAAGCCTATAGAGCGCGGGTAATCCTGGGAGGCAATTCCATGATGCCAAGAATGCAGACCGCCCGAATAATCTATGGCTTGCTGATCGCTGCTCTTGCATTAGCCGTCAGCCTAAGCTCGCGCAGCGCCTCGCCGGGAACTGCTGTCAGCGACCTCAAAGTCACTATCAAAGAATGGGATGTTCCCACCCGCGGCGCGCATCCGCACGATCCGGCGGTGGGCATGGACGGCGCGCTGTGGTTCACCGAGCAGATGCAGAACAAGATCGGGCGCCTTGATCCTGCGAGCGGCGCGTTCAAGGAATTTCCCTTGAGGGTGGACAACTCCGGCCCACATGGGCTCGTTGCCGACGCCGATGGCAACATCTGGTTCACTGGAAACTTCGCCCACTACATCGGCAAGCTCGACACCAAAACTGGCGAAGTCAAAGAATACAAAATGCCCGACGCGAAAGCAGAAGATCCTCACTCCCTGGTCTTCGACTCCGACGGGATCCTGTGGTTCACCGTGCAAGTCGGCAACTTTGTCGGCCGCTTGGATCCTCGCAGCGGCGATCTCAAATTAAAAACCGTTCCGACGGCGAATGCGCATCCTTATGGAATTCAGGTCAACAGCCAGGGCATACCTTTCTTCTGCGAATTTTTCACCAACAAGCTCGGGAGCATCGACCCCAAGACTGCTGAAATCCGTGAATATCCGCTGCCGGAAGGCGCGCGCCCGCGCAGGCTGGCTATTGACGATCACGACCTCGTTTACTTCACCGACTTTCAAGGCGGCCATTTGGGCCGGCTCGATCCAAAGACCGGCGCGGCGAAAATGTGGCCCTCTCCGGGTGGCGCGAAGTCTCAGCCGTACGGCATTGCCATCACGCCCGATGGCATGGTTTGGTACAGCGAATCCGGGGTCAAACCGAACACCATGGTCCGCTTCGACCCCAAGACAGAAGCTATGGCGCGCACCAACATTCCTTCCGGCGGCGGAACCGTGCGCAATATGGCTGCAACAGTTGACGGACGGGTGTATATTGCTTGCAGCGGAGTGAACAAAGTGGGTGTCGTGGAACCTGCCCACTGACAACCCCCTTCCTGGCAGTACGCTGCCGAGGAGGAACTGATGTCTACAGCAGCTGTAAAGCCTCAGGAACACACCTGTCAGGGAATTTCGCGCGTGGATGAACCGTGCGATAAGGGCGCTCAGCAGTATTGCGAGCGCTGCAGCCAGTGGTTCTGCCGCACGCACTATCCCGACCCCGAGTGGCACGCCTGCGCCCCCGAGCAGGGGCACGTCTGAGAAGTCGCTTCGCAGAGCGCCCAACCGCTGCGCATAAACGGCACGAAGCACGTGGACAATTGAACAAGCGCGGTACGTGTGAATTCTTGACGCCAGCGGCGGCATTCGTTAGCGTCAGAAGATGCGGCTCGATGGTGTGCGCCGCGTGCCAACTTTACGCATTGCGAACGCGACCAGCGAATTTCGCAAGCGCGAGTTGCGCAACTTTTGCTGACGAGAGAGCTCCTTGCCCAACGCGATCATCACCCTGACGACGGACTATGGCACGAACGATCACCTGGTGGGCACACTGAAGGGCGTGATCCTGAAGATCAATCCCGATGTGACCATCGTTGACATCACGCATAACGTCACGCCCTTTGACCTGCTCGACGGCGCACTGGCGATTGGCTCAGCGTATTTCTATTTTCCGCCGAAGACGGTGCACGTCGTGGTCGTCGACCCGGGCGTCGGCACGGAACGCCGGCCGATCCTCGCGAGCGCAGGCAATCAGTATTTCATTGCGCCGGACAATGGTGTGCTGTCGCTGGTTTACGAGCGCGAACAGGAAA
>DATDNK010000508.1:0-19634 GCA_036518275.1 Candidatus Acidiferrum sp. | reverse complement strand
GTCAGATAGACGGACTCCGCATCGCCATTCATTTTGACTTCGACACAACAATAATCGCGTACCACCAGCGGGCGATCGCTCAGCATGTGGGGACAGATGGGCGTAATGATGAAAGCCTCGACAGCGGGATGCACAATTGGCCCGCCAGCGGACAGGGAATACGCCGTTGAGCCAGTGGGGCTGGAAACAATCAAGCCGTCGGCACGATAACGGCATACGAAATCGGAATTGATGCTCAGCTCCAGTTGAATCATGCGGGCCAGCGCACCCTTGTGGATGACCACGTCATTCAGCGCGTTTTGGCTTTCGATGACAGAGCCTGCGCGAACTAATTCGGCCTGAAGCATCACGCGCTGGCTGATAGACGAATGCCCAGCCAGCGTTTCTTCGAGCGCAGGATAGAGCTCGTCCCGTGTGAAGCTGGTGAGAAATCCAAGGCTGCCCATGTTAATCGGCAGAATGGGGATGTTGCGCGGAGCAGCCAAACGTGCGGCCGCGAGCATCGTGCCATCACCGCCCAGAACGAGCAGGAGTTGCGAAGCATCCGCCACGGCAGGGCGGGGCTGACCCTTCGAACCAGCCGGCAAAGCGGCTGCAGTCTCTTCGTCAAGGAGGGGTTTAATCCCACGCGCTTCGAGCCATTTCAAAAGCGGTGGAACGACGACGGAGAGTTGTTCCCGCCGAGGGCGGGAGAGAATGCCTATGGTTTGAAAAGTTTTGCCGGGCTGCATAAGTCTCTGCGATTCTACCCTAGGCCTTTTTACGTGCGTGCAGAAAATACTCCTGATTGCCTTCGGCGCCGGTAACACGGCTGGGACGGACTGTGAGACGCCGCAAACCGAGAGACTGCGCGTGCTTTTGCACCAACAGAACAGCCTTCTCGCGCAGGCTCTTAGTTTTCACGATTCCGCCTTCGGCAACCTGGCCGCGAGGCAATTCGAACTGCGGCTTGATAAGAATCAAGAATATGGCGCCCGGCTTTGCAAGCTTCACCGCCGGTTGCAGAATCTTCTCAACGGAAATGAAAGAGACGTCGATGGTCACAAGGTCTACCGGATCCGCGATATCTAGCGGTTGCAGGTCGCGCGCATTGCGCTTGACTGGAACGACTCGTGGATCCTGGCGCAGCTTCCAATCGAGCTGATCCACATTTACATCGACAGCGTAGATGCGGGTGGCTCCATGTTGAAGAAGACAATCCGTAAAACCACCGTGTGAGGAGCCGACATCCAGACAGACCAGCTTTGTAGGATCGACGGAAAAGGACTTGAGCGCCCCTTCGAGCTTGAATCCTCCCCGGCTGACATACTTTTGGTGCCGGCTAACAACGGCGATTTTTGCGTTGCTCGCGAACAGCGTACCGGCTTTGTCTGCGCACATACCGTCCACTTGCACCTCGCCCGCAAGAATCATCGCCGCTGCTTCTTCTGGTGACTTGCCAAGGCCGCGCTCGACAAGAAGAACGTCCAGGCGCTTCCAAACTAGTTTTTGCTTCATTTGGTGACCCGATGCGCTATGTTCTACGCAGGACGAGGAATTCCGCAATTTCGCGGAGCCGCGAAGCGCGGTCGGCATAAGGTGAAAGCTCCGCAATGGCTTTTGTCGCGAGTTCGTTGGCAATTTGATGTGAGCGCTCAAGCCCGTAGAATGAAGGATACGTGGCCTTTTGCTGCGCGAAATCTTTTCCGGCAGTTTTTCCGAGGGCGGCTGATGACTCTTCGACATCGAGAATGTCATCGGTGACCTGGAATGCCCAGCCAATCGTCTCTCCAAAGCGGCGCAGCCGCGCGACGCCATCGGGGCTCGCTCCAGCGCACAACGCGCCCGCAGTCACAGATGCCCGAATCAGCGCAGCCGTCTTCGAACGATGGATGTATTCCAGCATTTTTGCATCGACGGGCTTTCGCTCAGCTTCAATGTCCGCTACCTGCCCGCCGACCATGCCGTTGACGGTGCCGGCGGCGCCAGCGACCTCGCTTAAGATCGCAGCCCGGCGCTCGGCAGGAACGGGGGTGGCTCCAATTGTTTCGAACGCTAATGTCAGGAGCCCGTCTCCAGCAAGAATTGCCAGCGCCTCGCCAAACTTCTTGTGGCAGGTCGGCTTGCCCCGTCGCAAATCGTCGTTGTCCAGCGCGGGCAAATCATCATGGATCAAGGAATATGTATGGATGAATTCGAGCGCGCAGGCAGGGTGCAGCGCAGGCGTGACGTCGCTCTCAAAAATGCGCGCCGTTTCCAGGCACAGAATCGGGCGCATGCGCTTCCCACCGGCAAAGACGCTGTAGCGCATGGCCATGTGAATGGAAGCAGGCTGCGTGGCCTCAGGTGGAAGCAGTCGCTCGAGAGCAGCGTCCACAGCGAGGCGGTCTTCTTCAAAAAAGGGAGACAGTTTCATCTGGAGATGGATACCGCCCGGCCAAGGAGAGTGCGAGGCGTCACGATTCCGCCTCGCGTTCCGGATCGAAAGGTTCTGCCGTCAGTTTGCCGTCCGCCTTTTTGAGCAGAATCTCCACGCGGCCTTCCGCTTCCTCAAGTTGTTTCTGGCACTCGCGGGACAATGCAACACCCTCTTCAAACAACTTCATGGCATCGTCCAGGGAAAGCTGGGGGCTCTCCAGCCGCCGCACAACCTCTTCGAGCCGGGCAAGCGAGCGCTCGAAATCCGGCTTCTTCGGCGCTTCCGGCTTTTTGGGTGTAGGTGTGTTCACAAGCCGAACCTTTTCGTCTTCATTCGCTCATTTCTGGCACTTCCGGCAGAAGTATGTCGAGCGGCCGCCTTGTTCAATCCGCTGGATCGCCGCCCCGCAACGGCGGCAGGGTTCGCCTTCGCGGCCGTAGGCGCGCACAATCTCCTCCAGTCCCTGAAACCACCATTGCGAATCGCGAAAGTCCGGCGCCGGGTGCAGGCAGCATTCTAAGGCACGCTCAAGAACCGACACAATTGCTTTGTGCAGCCGGTGGGCTTCTTCAGGTTTTAACGACTTGGCGCGACGCCGCGGGTCCAGCCGCGCCTGCCAGAGCGCTTCGCACGAATAAATATTCCCCAAGCCCGCGACGCGTGTTTGGTCCAGCAGGAAGTCTTTCAAAGGACGGACGGAAGCCGACAGCAACTCGCGGAATCGCGCGATCGTAAACTCTTTGGAAAGCGCGTCAATGCCGAGTGAGTCGAGTCCAGAGCTGTCTTCGAAACGGTCCCACGCGTGAACGCGCCCAAAATGGCGCTTGTCTGCGAATGCAAGCACGCCATTTTCCAATTCGAACGCCACGTCCACGTGAACTCCGTTTTCTTTGGCGTTGCCGCGTTCGAGAAGTTCCGCCGGATCAACAAACCAAACCAGTTGGCCATCAAGCCGGAAGTGCAGCGTAAGTAGGCCGCGGTCCAGCGCAAGAATCACATATTTGCCTTTGCGGTCCACTCGCTGAATGCTGTGGCCCGTCGCAAACTGAACAACGTGCGCCGCAGCCTGTGGCTTCACCGCAATCGGGTGGAAGACGTGGACACAACGGATGCGCTGCTTTTGAACGAGCGGGCGCAGTGTGCGTACCACTGCTTCCACTTCGGGTAGTTCAGGCATAGATGCGAAGGGGGATCACGAACCCGGCTTAAGCGTAAGCGTATGCTTCTTCGCTTTGGCTTCTGCCGCATCGCTGAACGGCGCAAGAATCGGCTTGCCCTCGTACCAATAGGAGAATTGGTCAGAGTAATGGCTGCTGCCCGGCTGGCCTGATTCGCCCGAAGTGATCAACAGAATGGATTCATCCCAGTTTGCGGGATTGGCCACAAAACGCATCGCGGGCCCATGCGTCTTCGTCGCGGCTCGCAAGCTGTACACGGTCCCCGATTGCGGCTTGCCCGTGACGCTCAAAAACGTCTTCAAAAGTCCTTCGTGTCCGAGCGGATGGAACATGTCCAGCGAATTGAAATTCTTCCACGCCCAATCCTGGACTCGCTCGCTCTTGCTATCTTCCGCAAGCCGCATCACGGCGAGATCTGCGGCCGCAACCACCAGATCATCATAGTTTTTGTATGCGGCAGGCAGCCACTTGGAAGGGCGATCCGTGAGCGTCTTCTGCAGAAATGTCATGCTGCGCCACTGGTAGAGACCGGTCTCATCCCCAAGAACCGGTTCCAGGATCAGTTTGAGCGCCGCAAGGCGCACGTCGTGAAGAAAAGGAATCTCCGGCGAATTGGCATCGGCAATCCCATTCCAATCCTTTAAGCCTTCGATGAGTTGCTGCGCGCGCGCGTCTTTCGGCTTGGCTGTTTTTGCAGCGGCCTGCAATTGCTCCGCGAGAAACACGTGTGGATAACTATAAGTATCCGTCTGGACTTTCAACATGTCCTCGACTCGCAAATCGTGCCGGTCGTGCAGCAAATCGTAGATGCGCGCGGTGCGGTACGGTTCTTCCCAGCGGTCGGTCAAATAAGGTTTGTAATTTGGTCCCACGACGCGAGCATTCGCAGTGGCGATCAATCCGCTCTCCGGATTAAGCGCTTGCGGCAGCTGCTCGAACGGAATGTAGCCGGTCCACTCATAGTCGTCCGTATCACCCGGCTCGGGCACTTCGCCGTGCCCCTTCTTTCGAATGGGCACGCGCGCCGCCATGATGTAGCCGATATTGCCTTCCACGTCGGCATACACTGCATTTTGTGCAGGCCCCCAGACGCGCTTCATTGCGTCGCGAAATTCTTTCCAGTTGCGTGCCTTGCCGAGCCAGTTGTAGCTGTTAACCAGCCCGCCGGATTCTGTCGCGGTCCAGCGCATCGCGTACCCTTTGTCGCCTTCTTGATGCACGATAGGCCCGTGGCGTGTCACGGTGATGGGCAGGTGTACGTCAGGCCGCCCCTTGACGCGAATCGTTTCGTCAATGATTTGCGCTTTCGTCCAAGAGCCTTTCACGCGGTATTCATCCGGTGAAGCTGGATTGAAGGTTTCGCTGTAAAGGTCCAGTACGTCCGCGCCATTGTTAGTGAAGCCCCAGGCAATGCGATCGTTGTGGCCGATAATCACCATCGGTGCGCCGGGCAAAGTAAAACCTTTGACGTTCCAACCAGGTGCCGTGACGTGCACTTCGTACCAGACGGAAGGCATCATCAATTCGAGGTGCGTATCGTTGGCCAGCAGCGGCTTTCCCGTAACGGTGTGCGCGCCGCTGACCACCCAATTGTTGCTGCCGAGGCCGGCTCGAATATCGCTCTGGGACTTCGCAAGGAACTGCTCCACCGAATGGGCCAGCGCCGAAGTCAGGTCGGGAGCTCTGCTCCCCGAAACACTTTCTTTTGGATTGGCAAGGTCAGCCTTGAAAACCGTGTCTGGCTGCATGTCGTCATCATCGTCGTCATCATTCGGATCTGTCACCGCGCGCTGCGAACCGTCATTGAGAACGTTGGGATCGCCCACAACGAAATGATCCAAGGGCGATTCCGGAGAAAACAAATCCTTGGCGCGATCCGGGCCTGCGCGCTCGGCAACTTTGGCACGGTTTATCTCGCGTTCACGCGTGTCCGCCAAGGTACGATACATGTAGCCGGAAATCGCCAGCGTGTCAGCCGGCTTCCACGGCTGCGGCTTGTAACGAAGGAGCGAAAATTCCAGTGGCAGGTTGCCTTCATGCTGCTCGATGAATTTGTTTACGCCGCGGGCATACGCTTCCAGAATCTTGCGCGGTTCTGGCTCAAGAGTCGTGGCCTCACGGTCCGCCGCTCGCCCCAATCCGAGCGTACGGAAATCCTTGTCAATTTGCAGGGTCCTCTCGCCGAGAATCTCCGAAAGTTGGCCCCGCGCTACGCGCCGCAACAAATCCATTTGCCACAAGCGATCCTGGGCCATGACGTATCCTTGCGCTTCGGCCGCATCCTCCACTGACATCGCGCGGACGTGCGGCACGCCCCAGCCGTCGCGCTCCACTGGGACTTCCTGCTGAAGTCCGGGAAGGGGAATAGTTCCATCGAGTTGTGGAAGCGGCCGGTAGACAAACCACCATGCTACTGCGCCGACTAAAATGACAAGGAACCCCAAAATCCAGGAAAGGGCTCGGACGAAAGTTCGCAATTTTACTCCCGGGCAAAATGAAGAAGAATCAGTTTAGAGGAGCCGGTATCGCGCGCGCAACCTGAGCAGGGAAGCACTGTGCGGCTTGTTTCACGCAGCAGCATACGAGTGCTCCCGTGACGAAGCCGTGTTCGGTAACGCATTGTCTATTTCTTCTTGGGCGCCGCGGTAGGTGGGGCGGGGGGCGGAGCGGGCTTCAATCCTGCGACCGCATCCTGAAGATCCTTGATTGCAGCGGCGCTCAATTCATAGAGCGCCGGCTCATTCTCGCGTTTGGCTACATATCCGTCGCCGCTCTTTGCGACTAGAACTTTTTCCACGCGTTTCCCATCGTCGGAAGTCACCGTGAGATCGATCGCAGGCTTCATGAAGCCGCTGTCGGGGAATTTCGTCGCCGTTAAGGCGCGGATGTCTGCAACGAGCGTGCCGACGTTGCCCTCATCCATCTTTACGCCGTTCGACCACCAATCCGAGCCGCTACGCGTGAGAAACGTGCTCTTCGTCCCGTCGTGAATCTCAATTTTCTCCGGGTCGACGAATCCGAAATCGAACAATTTCTTGTTTCGAAAGTCGTCCAGGGCTTTGTCCATCGAAGTTCCCAGGGAGGACAAGACCTTGTACACGCCCGCAACCGTGGTGGATTTGGCGTAATAATCATCCTTGTTCTTGCGCACCTGAATTTCTTGCGTCCCCGCAACATCAGTCACCTTAGCTGTAGCGACCGCCGTCCCGGAGTTGAACGCGCTCACATCCTTTTTCTCGTCCTCAGTTGCGCTTAGCTCCATCTTCGCGTCATGCAGCGACCGGACGAGGTCGCCCACTGCCGACTGATCCGCGCGCGAAGGCTTTGGCTTCAGGATTTGCCACTGGTCTTTGTTCCGCCCGAACTCGATAGTTGCCTTCTTCGCGGTCAGCTCCACGCGGCTCAGTTTGTCCGAATCAAACGTCAGCAATCGCTTGTCCCGCAGGTCGTTCTCGCTCTTGTCCAGGGTGGATTTGTTATAGCTAGCGATGATGAAAACTCGCGGGTCGCTTGCCAGCTCCCCATAACTGCCGGAGCTCGTCGGGGTCTCGTCTCCAAACAAGAGTTTCAGCGCTTTTCCATCTTTCTTTGTCGCCGTCACGGAAAGTGAGGGTTTCGTCAGTCCGTACTGGTCGACGCTTGTCGGCTTGTCTTCCAATAGTTTGTCGGCGTTGAGCGAAGAGAACGTCGAAACCAAACTGGACACGGCGTCTTGGTCGGCAGGCAGAGCTTTTGGCCCCGTGATCGACCATTTGCCCCCAGTCCGCTTCAGTTCGATTGGCGCCGATCCCAGCTTTTCAATCCTGAGAGATTCGATCTGATCCTGCGGCACATCAACAATCTTCGTTGGTGTAGGTGTGACCGGCGGTTTCGTTGCCGAAGCTTCTCTTTTGTTTAACCACCAGAAGAGGCCCGCGAAAATTGCCAGGAGAACGGACGCCGCTAGTAGCCGACCCTGCTTCATTTGCTAGCGCCTCTTCCACCAGGTGAAGAATCCGGTTCCGACAACAAGAAGCGGCAAAACCACCACACCGAACCAGAACGTCGCCTGCATCCGCTGCGTAGTGAGATTCACGGGACGGTCTTCGCGCGATTTTGGCCGGATAGAAATCAGGTCCTCGTCCGAGGAGAGCCAGTTCACCATATTTACGAAGAGATCTCGGTTGCCGAGCTGCCGCGAACCTAGAATGCTGTTTTCTGCGGCGTACGAAGTCCCTACAACTACGAACCGGCCCTGCGGCGAACCGTTGTAAGTGCCAGCCGCCGCCAGTGTCAGCGGGCCCTTCTTGCCCTTGCTTGTATCGACTCGGCCGTGGGAAATGTTGTCCGTACCGACACTTCGGTCAGTAGTGTCAACCAGTTTTGTGACCGTAGTTTTATCAGTGGATTTCACTTCGAGAGACCGGGCCAAGGGATACGCAGTCGGAATTCTTGTCAGTGGTTGTGTGATGGCGTGCGACTCATAGCTGATGATGAAGGGAACTTCCGGGCCCAAGTTGAACAGGCCCCCGAAGCCGCTCAAGTCCAAAACCAGGTCTTTATCCGGTGTAACCCCCCACTTCGTCAGCACCTTGTCGAGCTCTTCATTTTCACTAGGTGGTTCTGAACTTCCCAAACGCAGAGTGGTGTCGAGAAGAATGAGCGCCCGCCCGCCGCCTTCAACATATTTTTCAATTGCCGAGACTGCCGAAGCAGGGTAATCGCTTTTCGGCCCACCAATCACAAGAACCGTGCAGTCCTTACCAATCTCCACATTGGACGCGGGCTCTTGTGGGCCGAGCGTTAGAGCCTTGCCGGCTTCCACGCCTTTCGGCGTCAGCGATTCCGTGCGAACTTTGTAGTTCTCCCGCTCGAGCAACGCCTTGAGGTCCGAGTATCCTCGCCCGTCCTGCTCGTCTGCCGAATGCTCGCCTGCAGCGGAAAGCACGCACACCGTACGCTCACTGGTCCTTGTCGCACGAATGAGCGCGGCTGTGATTTCCTCTTCGGTCAGGCTTTTGGCGCCTTCCCGCCGCGATCCCCTATCCACGATCACCGGTGAGTCGGACCGGAATCCCGCGGCCCTGGCTTCCTGGGGTTTTCGATCAGGATCGATATATCTCGCGTGGACTTTCGGCGAGAGGCTGGAGTAGCGCTCCAGCGTATCTCGCGCTTCGGTGAAATCAGAACCGAAATAGGTGAGTTCCGTGTCCGTTTTCAGGCCCTTCACAATCTTGATGGTCTGCTCAGAAAGGCTGAACTGCTTGTTGGCAGTTGAGTCGTAAGACTTGTTATAGCGGTCCGCAAAAACATTGACAAAGACCAGCACTCCAACAACAACGACGATATACAAAAATGCAAAGGCCGAGTATTTCGTCTGTCTTGCTTTCAACCAGGCAAGCGCCATTTACGATCTCCACCGCAGGGATTCCATTTGTCGTAAGATCAGGAAAAGCGCAAAGAAAATGAAAGAGACGTAAAAAACGACATCCTTCAAATCCACGAGGCCTTTGCTGAAGTTCTCCAAGTGCGTGATTATCGACAAATAGTTAAGAACTTTTGAAAACCGCGAGTCCGCGAAGTTTGTAAACCAGCTCAGCATGTAGAGCATGAGGCTCGCAAAAAAGGTAATCGCCCCGGCGATGATCTGATTGCTGGTCAGTGACGAAATAAACGCTCCCAGGGCCAGCAAACAAGCGCCTTGCAATAACAAGCCCAGGTAGGCCACCGCTACAGGCTTCCAATCCGGCTTCCCCCAGAAGAACAGCAGCGCAACGGTGAGCAAAGACGTTCCTAGTGCGCACACATAAAGCAACAGCGCACCCAGCCATTTGCCCAGCACAATCCCAATATCTTCGACTGGCGATGTCAGAAGCAATTCGATCGTGCCATTGCGTTTTTCTTCCGCAAACAGCCGCATCGTGATCATTGGTATCAGAAACAGCGACACCGTCCCGGCAAAGCCCAGAATCGGGCGTATGATTTGCTCATTCACGTTGGAGGGCCCACCGCCTCCCATCATTTGGGCCCGGAACGTGTAATTCACGAAATCGCGTGACGCTACGTAGAAAACCAGTCCGAAAATTAACGCAAACAGAGCGATCACCGCGTATCCGATGGGTGATACAAAATAGCTGCGTAACTCCTTCCGGCAAATAATCCAAATGTTTCTCATTGTGCTGCTTCCTTTGCCTTTGGTTTTTCCACCGGCGTCTCCGACTGCTCACGCGTCAGTTGGAGGAAAACTTCTTCCAAGCTCACCGACGCGGGCCGCAACGCATTCAGGTCCCAGCCGGCTTGCACGATCGCGCGCGCCAGGTCGCCGCGCGTGAAAGTGCCTTTGCGGTTCTCCACCTCAAACGTGCTTCCGTTCTGGCGTTTTTCCTTGAATGTGACCCGGCTCACTCCGCTGACCTTCTCCAACTGCTCGCGGACTGCCCCAATATCCAGCGCTCCGTCTCGAGACCCGACTTCCACCAGGACCGATTCCGCTCCGCGCCCCCGTGCTCGCAGGTTGCTCACGGAATCCGTCGCCACCACCTTCCCCTTGCTGATGATGATCACTTGCTCGCACGTTTGCTCCACTTCCGGCAGGATGTGCGTGCTCAGAATAATGGTGTGGTCGCCGGCTAGGCTCTTGATCAGATCCCTTGTCTCGTTAATCTGTTTCGGGTCTAACCCTGCCGTGGGCTCGTCGAGAATCAGCACGTCCGGATTGTGCAGAATCGCTTGCGCCAGGCCCACGCGCTGCCGGTAGCCCTTGGAAAGCTTTCCCAGGAGCCTTTCCTTGACGTCCGTAATTGCGCACCGTTCGCACGCCGACTCGACGCGCTGCTTCAACTCCGCCCCTGACAACCCCTTCAGCCTTCCGACAAACATCAGGTATTCCATGGTGCGCATCTCTTGATACAGCGGTGGCGCCTCGGGCAAATACCCGATGCGCTTTTTTACTTCCATCGGCTGCTCGAGAACGTCAAAACCAGCCACCGACGCTGCCCCCGAAGTGGGCGGCAGGAAGCACGTCAGCATGCGCATTGTGGTGGTCTTGCCGGCTCCGTTCGGCCCGAGAAAGCCCACGATTTGGCCCTTCTCGACCTCGAACGAGATGTGGTCGACAGCCGTAGTGCGTGCGTATCTTTTTGTAAGCTCGCTTACTTTAATCATAATTTTTTCAATTTGGAGAAAACTTCCAAACTCGAACGGCCAAAGAACTGCCGAAAGTTCACTGAATGCGTTGCAGTGAAACAATATCCTAAAAATTCCGGCACCCGCGTGTCAACCCTCTCCCATTCCATTCTGATTGCATTTTCAGAAAAAACGCTGCCTGCTGGATGGCCCTTACCCACTTGGCTATTCCTGTTTCCATCGAAACACCTTCGCCATCATCCCTCATCGGCCCTGTTACAATCTCAAGAGCAGCCAAATAGCGGAAAGGTTGAACGATGTTCGTTGTGCGTCTCATCGGCGTGTTGGCGTTGGTCGCGCTCAACGGTTTTTTTGCCGCGACGGAATTTTCGCTCGTCGCGGTGCGCTTGTCGCGCATCCGCCAGCTCGTTGCCCGAGGCAGCGTGCGCGCTCGCGTTGTCGAAAGCCTGCTGAGCGACCTGCACCGTGTTGTCTCCGGCGTTCAATTCGGAATCACCTTGACCAGCCTGGCCATCGGGGCCCTCGGCGAAATCACGCTGGCAAAGGAATTCGAGGGGCTTTGGCCTGGCAAGCCGGGAACCTACACCGTTTTGCTGGCTCATGCGTTCGCATTAGCTGGCGCGTTCGCCCTGCTCAGCGTGCTTCACGTGGTCCTCGGCGAACTCGTTCCCAAGACGGTGAGCCTTGCGCGCGCGGAACGTATCGCTCTGCTCGTGGCCGTTCCTTTTCGTTGGTTCCTCAACACCTTCCGTTGGGCAATCAATTTTCTGGACGGCGTGTCCGGCGCCATCGTGAAAGCTCTGGGAATTTCGGTACCTCCGGTTCACGGTGTTGCGCACTCCACCGAAGAGCTGCAAATCCAGATTCAGCAGGCTCGCGAGCGCGGCCTCCTCGCTCCCGGAGAAGAAAAATTCATACTCAGCGCCATCGAGCTCTCGCAAATCCAAGTCCGCGAAATCATGGTGCCGCGGCCGGATATGCATACGCTGCCTATCGAATCCACTCTTGATGAGGTAATGCGCGCCTTCGCCACCACGCAGCGTTCGCGCCTGCCCGTTTACCGCGGCTCTCTCGACCACGTCCTCGGTTTCGTGCATATCAAGGACATGATGTGGGTTCTTCTCGATCGCGAGCGCCGCCTCGAGGAAAACGTTCCCGCTCCCCCGTTCGATTTGCGGCGCGTCCTGCGCGAAGTGCTCATCGTTCCAGAAACCAAACCCGCCAGCGAGTTGCTTCTCGAACTCCGCACCCGGCGTGTCGGCCTGGCCATGGTCGTGGACGAATTCGGGAGCATTCTCGGTCTCGTCACCATCGAAGACATCGTCGAACAGATGGTCGGCGAGATTCACGACGAATTTGACGTCGAAGAAAAGCCGCTTCCGCTCGCCGATGGCGCGATGATTTTTGATGCCGCTTCCAACGTTCGCGACCTCGACGCACAATACAACATCACCTTGCCGGAAGATCCTGCTTACGCCACTGTTGGCGGTTTTGTGCTCGATCAACTCGGTTTCATTCCCAAGGGCGGCGAGAGCTTTGATTTTGGCAATCTCCGCTTTTCCGTCGTCGAAATGGATGGCAAGCGCGTGGCCCGCGTGAAGATTCAACGCGTCCGCGCGCCGGAAACGGATAGCAAAACAGAGGCCAAGCCTTCGAGTGCCGCCGACGCCATTCTCCAACTTACCAACGTGCCGAAGTCTTCTTCTGGGAACTCGTAGCGTGCGAATTTACACTTTGTGTTTCTAGAACTTCTCGTTTGCGCCGCCGACCGGCGCGGCCAGCCCCCCGACCGCTGTCGGAGGGTGTGCTCGCTCAGAATGATTGGTGACACTCGGTAGAGTGTCGGGATGGACAAGATTCGGTGGTATGAGCGTTGAGTTTCGTGAGGCTCCCGCACACAATGAAAATGTGAGTCCCCAAAAGCACCGGCTCGCCGATTACCTGCGCCCCAAAACCTTGACGATGTTGCTGCTCGGATTTTCTTCAGGCCTTCCCTTTTATCTGGTGGGTAATACGTTCGGCTACTGGCTGCGCGATGAACACACCTCCCTGACGTGGATCGGTTTTTCTTCCTGGGTAGGTCTTGCCTATTCGCTGAAGTTTCTGTGGGCCCCCTTGATCGATCGCCTCGACTTGCCGTGGTTCAAACGCCTTGGACATCGCCGCGGATGGATGATGTTCTCGCAGATCGCCGTCGGGCTAGCGCTGGTTGCCATGGGCGGAACTGGCACGAAAGCCGGGCTAGGCCAGCTTGTGGCTTTTGCGCTCGTCGTTGCGCTTGCCTCATCCACACAGGACATTGTCGTTGACGCCTGGCGAATTGAATCGGCAGAGGACAACGATGAACAAGGCCTCCTCGCGTCTGCCTATCAGTTCAGCTACCGCGTGGCGCTCCTGACCACGGATTCCCTGATCCTCATCCTCGCCGCGGCCGTGGGCTGGCGCATGTCCTACGGTATCTACGGTGTGTGTATGGCCGTTGGAATGATCGCCACTTGGTTTGCGAAGGAACCCGAGCGCGCGAATGCGGTGATGAATGAAAAGCGCGAAGCGCCGCTTTGGCGCCGTTTCTTCGACGCGGTTGTAGGACCGTTCATCGCTTTCTTCCGCGCACATGGCTGGCTCGCCCTTGTGATGTTAGCGGCCATCAGCCTCTACCGCTTGCCGGACTTCATGATGGGTCCGATGGCGAATCCCTACTACCACGACCTCGGCCTTACGAAGCAAACGGTCGGAGCGGTGCGCGGCTCCATCGGGCTTATCGCCACGTTTTGCGGCATCGCCACGGGTGGATTCTGTTCGCTGAAACTCGGCTATATGCGCGCGCTCATCATCGGGGGTATTTTGCAGGCAGCCGCGACTGCCGCATTTGCGACTCTCGCGTTCGCTGGTTTGAGCATTCGCCTCTTCGCTCTCGTCATGGTAGGCGACAATTTCAGCCTCAGCTTTGCCGGCGTTGCGCTTGTCGCGTACATGTCGAGTCTCACCAATCTGGGATACACCGCCACGCAGTATGCGCTCTTGAGTTCCACGTATGCCTGGCTGGGAAAGATCTTGAAGGGATTTTCCGGCGCTGCGGTCGAAAGCCTGAGCGCTTCACACGGCCTCATTCACGCCTACGGCATTTTCTTTATCGTCTGCGGACTGACCGGCGTGCCTGCCGTCCTGCTGTTCGCGGCCTTGGGTTACTGGCACAAGCGGAAGCAACCGGCCCCAGCCGCCGCCTAGGAAAATCTTCGCGGCTGCTTGTAGGGGCGGGGCTTGCCCCGCCCGTTCCTTGAATCCAAACCATCCCCTGGTAAGCTGCCTTTAGTTCTCCACCTCTGCCTTCTCGCCCCTTCTATCGCGCCCCGCATGGTCGTCTTTCCCGCCCTCGCCGTCATGATCGCCCTGCTCTCCTTCAATCTCCTGGGACATCGCTAAGGGCTGCAGGCTTTCCCGGGCTGCCCGTTTCGTATCCATCTCGTTTTTCCATTCAAGCCAGCTGTCCATCATGCGGCCTTTCACTGGGATGCAGGAAGGGCTTCAATGTAAATGCATCCTTTCTTCCAGGCAGAAGAGAGTTCGTCATATCTGCGCCCCGCCCAATGTAAGCAGATCGTCAGGCGGAGTTGATTCAGGAAAGGTGCTGCAGCGTAGGATTCAGATTTTTGAGACCAGCATTTAGCTTTCTTCTCGTCATTACGAAACCAAGCTTGGAAAATTGCGGCTTCCATCAAAAGGAGTTTTTGGAATCCCGGCGAAGCAATTCCGAAGCGCTCCAGACATTTCTCCAGATTTTGCGCTGCCTGCTCGGCGTCCTTGCGGTCATTGTCAACAAGGTAGGCAATCCAGAAGGCCTGCAGTGCATCCAGTGATTGATCGGGGATGGCACAGGAGTGAGCAATCCAGGTTCGCTTCAATTCTCTAAGGCGGACCCCGGAGTCTGTTTGCATCTTCAAGGCGACGATAGATAGCAAGCGCGTGGTTTTCACTTTGGACGTAACAAAGCTCAGTAATCGGGCCCCGTCCGTGAACATTCCGTTGCGACGCCGGTAGGGAGTCAAATTGGCGGAAGCTACGAAGATAGAGAGTGCGGCGAAAACCTCAAGCGATTGCCGAATTGTATTTGGCAACCGACTAGATAGCTGGCTAGCGAGGAGCGGCCAGAGGCACAGTACTGAAAAAAGATTCGCAAGTGGACCGGCCGCAATGTAGATGGCAAAATTCCGCCGGAGTTTTTGCAGTTGTCGGATACTCATCAGTGCAATGCCGTCGAGTTCGGAGATTCGCTGAAAACTGAATTTCAGTCCATGCGGCGATTTGGCCAAAGTAAGCGGCCCGATCCTAACTCTCTGAAACTGAAAACCGACAGCAAGACCTGCTGCAACGTGGCCGAGTTCGTGGATCGCTATGACTAGGAACAGAGCAAGAAAGTAGGAAGAGAACAATAACAGAGGACTTTGGCCACTGCTTCCATTAAAGAAGTTGTCAAACTTCGTTCCGATATACCTGAAGATCCCGGCGAGAGCGGGATTGCTATCAATAAGCACAAGGGCAGTCAGGACAATCAAAAAAACCGCAACAAAGGGAAGACCAACGATCAATAGTGCTTGGCGCCAAGTCAGATGGTCCAATCGGAGTTTCTTCGGGAGTGGAGACTCCAACTCCAAAATTGGCGTCGGCGAGTTACTGGCTGAACTACTCATCCGGCCATTGTCTCTCAGTGGAGCTGAAGCGTGCCACAGCACCTACCTTGCTTGACAGGCGGGTGGCAGCCCCTAACGACATCGCCGACCATCGATCTGCGAAGAACTCCTGGTGGCCCATGCTTGCGGGGTTTGCAAGCGTGAGGCTGCCTTTCGCTAGACTCTTTCTCAATGCTTGCATTGTTGCTAGACTCGTGTTGGGAGAACTCCATCGTGGCCTCCAGCGTAATCATCAAGAATCCGAATATCCTCGGCGGCGAGCCCGTTTTCGCGCACACTCGGGTCCCTTTTCAGGCTCTCCTCGATTATCTGGAAGGTGGCCAAACGCTGGACGAGTTTCTCGATGACTTCCCCACGGTCACTAGGGAAGCCGCCATCTCCGCGCTTGAAGAAGCGAAGGCGCTTGTCATCGCGCACCTGGAATGAACCTTCTGCTGGACGAGTGTGTTCCCAGACGCCTGAAGCGTAATTTCACTGTGGAAGGGCACTCCTGTTCTACAGTTCACGAGGCAGGTCTAGCGGGCAAAACCAATGGAGAACTCTTGCACCTCGCGCAGCGCAAGTTTCAAGTCTTAATCACCCTGGACAAGGGGCTGCCGTATCAGCAGAACCTTGCGAAAACTAATATTGCCGTGCTTCTGATTCGGGCAAGTTCGAATCGTGTTGGCGACATTCTCCCTCACATCCCCGCTTGCCTCCTTGCTTTGCAGTCCATCCAGCTTGGCGAGGTCGTGCGCGTGGGGGCGACGCGCTAAGCCATCGCCGCCCACCCTAAATCAGCAGCCTAGGTCCGGGTGACCACCTTTTGCGCTTTTGCATAAGGTGGGGCCGCTCTCTTCGCCCCTTACAATATCTCAAGCCAATCTTGGAAAGCGCCTGCTATCACCTTGTAAACGTTGCTATTGCTCGTATTTCTGGTCTATGCTGCGACTTCCGTCGTGAAAATGACTGTCACATCTCTCCGTTTTGTTGGCCTGCTGATTGTAGAAGCTGTTTTGCCCACGATCATTCTTTTGGGGCCGGCTGCGAAGGCACAGCAGGCGAATTCGGGGAAACCAATTGTGGTGCAGCCGGGTGCGCCGGGCAAGCCGAGCAGAACGCTGCCGCTGTCAACGAAGGGTACGCTGCCGCCAGCGTCGCCAGCCGACGTAGAGTTCATGCAGGGCATGATCATGCATCATGCCCAAGCCGTCGAGATGACCGCGCTGATTGCTTCGCACACGGAAAACAAGGATCTGCATTTGCTCGGTGCCCGCATCAGTCGCTCCCAGTCGGACGAAATCAAGTTCATGAAGCGATGGCTGGCGGCCCGTGGAGAATCGCTTTCCATCGCAAGCTCTTCGACGGCGGGCGGGACAATGCAGGGCATGGACATGTCGCACGCGTCGATGCATCTTATGCCCGGAATGCTCACTCCCGAGCAAATGGATGCCCTGCGCAAGGCCAAAGGCGATGAGTTTGACCGCTTGTTTCTGACTCGTATGATTCAGCACCATAATGGTGCGCTGACCATGGTTAAGGATTTGTTCGACACCGCGGGCGCGGGGCAGGACGCCGAACTGTTTAACTTCGCAACGGACGTGGATACGGGGCAAAGGGCCGAGATCAGGATCATGCAAGAGATGCTGGACAAAAAATCGTTGGAGGAGAAGCGATGAACCGAGTGGTCGATATATCTTTTGGAGTGCGGCGGCTTGCCGCCGCTTTTCTTTCGTCCAAGGCTTTTTGTCTCGCAGTGGCCGCGATCTTCTTGTGTTTCGGCGTGAAGGGACTGCATGCGCAGGCACAAACACAAACATCAAAGCAGGGAGCTCCTCCTCCGGCCCAGCAAGCTGCGGACAAAGACAAAGCTAAAGATCAGGACAAGGACGCGGACAAAGCGAAGGAGGACGAAGAGGACAACAATCCCTTCGCTCCCGAACCTGCTCCGGCCCTGCCGCCGGGCATGACCGGCTCCGACGTGAACGATCCGCGTGCGAAGCTAACCCCGGGCCTCTATGATGCCGGCGAAGCTTCGCTGGGCCTCAAGCACCTATTGCTGCTCAAAAAGCCCGATGCCTTTCAACTGGGCGCGTCGGATCCCGATGATCCGAAAGTGCAGAAGGTGATCGGACAGCTGGGCATCGGCAGAATGATTGAGAAGCTACCCAAGGAAATGCGTCTGCCAATCGCCCAGCTCGCTTTCGGGAACTCAGACTTGGCGTTCCAGGGCAACCACCTCTTCCAGGGAAATTTTTATGGCATGAATATCTATGACATCTCCAATCCGGCAAACGCAAAAGTGCTGACTTCGATGGTTTGCCCCGGCGGGCAAGGGGACGTCTCGGTTTACAAAAACCTGATGTTCATGTCCGTGGAGATGCCCAATGGGCGCTTGGATTGCGGCGTTCAGGGATTTCCGCCGGAGCCTCCGCCACCCGCAGCGCAGGAGACGGATAAAGACAAGCCGAAAGAGAAAAAGGAACGCATTCCGGCGGCGCAAAAGGACCGCTTCCGCGGCGTGCGCATCTTCGACATTTCCGACATTCGCAATCCGAAGCAAGTGGCGGCGGTGCAGACATGCCGCGGCTCGCACACGCATACTCTGGTGCTCGATCCGAGCGACAAAGTCAACGTATACATCTACGTTTCAGGCACGTCGTTCGTGCGTCAGCCTGAGGAACTGCCCGGCTGTTCAGGAGAAGCGCCGGATAAGGATCCTAACACCGCGTTGTTCCGGATCGATGTCATCCAAGTTCCTGTGGCTGAGCCGCAGAACGCCAAAGTCGTCAATAGCCCTCGCGTGTTCATGGATGCGCGAACTGGCGCCATCAACAGCTTGCTCAGCGCCGGCACGCACGGCAAGAAAGGCGCGCAGAAGCCGAAGGAGACCGACCAGTGCCATGACATCACTGTGTACTCGGCGATCGGCTTGGCTGCCGGCGCGTGCTCCGGCAACGGAATTATCCTCGACGTCAAAGACCCCGTTCATCCAAAGCGTCTCGATGCCGTCAACGATCCCAACTATTCCTACTGGCATTCCGCCTCGTTCTCGAACAGCGGCGACAAAGTCGTTTTCACGGACGAGTGGGGCGGCGGCCTGGGTGCGCGTTGCCGCGCCAACGACCCCAACAAGTGGGGCGCAGATGCCATCTTCCATCTCAAGGACGACAAGCTGACCTTCGCGAACTACTACAAGATGCCCGCCGCCCAACCTGACACCTCAAACTGCGTGGCGCACAACGGCTCGCTGATTCCCGTCCCCGGCCGCGATATCGAAGTGCAGGGCTGGTATCAAGGCGGCGTCTCCGTGATGGACTTCACCGATGCGGAACACCCTGTCGAGATTGCTTACTTCGACCGCGGCCCGATTGATCCAAAGATGCTGGTGCTGGGCGGCGAGTGGTCGGCCTATTGGTACAACGGCTACATCTATGGCTCGGAAATCGCGCGCGGCCTCGATGTCTTTGAACTCACGCCGACCAAGTCTCTGACGCAAAACGAAATCGACGCGGCCAAGACTGTTCAGGTGTCTGAGTTGAATGTGCAGAACCAGCAAAAGATCGAATGGCCTGCCAAGTTGGTCGTGGCCAAAGCCTACGTGGATCAATTGGAGCGGTCACAGGCGTTGCCAACGGGACGAATCTCATCCCTGCGCGCAGCAATCCAGAGTGCGGAGAGTTCGCACCTGAGCAAGAGCAAGGTAGCGAAGTTGAAGGGCATGGCGCCGTCGTTGGAAAAAGATGCCGCCTCGGCGAAGAGCCCTGCGGACTCGACTCGCCTGCATGCTTTGGCCGCGATTTTGAAGCATCCCTCAGCGTAGTGGCATGAGCAGAACACGAGATCAAATTCTAGAAAACCGTCGCCGCCTCAAGGCGGAGTATGGAGCGTTGCTCGATTCCATCTCCGCGGTCCTCTATCGTCATGACCCCATAGGGATAAATTTCGAAGTCAATCCAGATGAATATGAAACTGAAGCGGAAACCATTTTGCCCCGATTGTCCAGTTGTCGTTCCCGCGAAGATGTCCACAAAGTGGTACACGAAGAATTTGTTCGCTGGTTTGACTCCTCCGCTGGTTCACAAGAGCGGTACAAGGAAATTGCTTCTGAAATCTGGCAACTTTGGCAAAAACATCTTCGCGGCGGTGAAAACTCTAACTAAATGAAGAAATCTGTAATTATTTCGTGAGGACGACGGCGGTGCCGCGGTTGAGGCCAAGCGTGCGGGCCGCGTTGCCTTTGTTGACGCCAATTTCCACAAAGCC
>DATDNK010000507.1:0-5059 GCA_036518275.1 Candidatus Acidiferrum sp. | reverse complement strand
CCGGAGATGCCGATGGGCGCGCAGCTTTTCTGCTAAAATGCGGCAGCTTCCAAGAGATAGCAGCTGGAAAACGTTTCCCGGAGGTCCTTTTTTGATGAAGTCCCTGAATGTTCTGCAGCCGTTTGGGCTGCTGTTGCTGCGCATCGCGCTAGGCATCATCTTTTTCGCTCACGGCTACCCCAAGCTGGCACACATGGGCGGGGGCGTGCAGGAGTTTTTCGTGCAGCACGGCCTGCCGGGATACTTCGTCTATATCTCGGGCGTACTGGAAGTCTTTGGCGCGGTACTATTGGTGCTGGGACTGTTTGCGAGGCCGGCCGCGCTGCTGCTGGCCGTGGAAATGAGCGTGGCGATCTGGAAAGTGCACAGCAGCAAAGGCTACCTAGCGGTACACGAATACGAATTCCCGCTTGCGCTGGCGATGGCTTGCTTCACATTGGCAACGGTCGGGGCGGGAGCTTTTTCGCTGGATCAGCCGTTATTCGAAGGCAAAGGTAAGTAGGGCGGTTGGAAGAGATTTGAATTAATAACGAATTCCCTGCCGAATCCTTAGCGGGCTTTCGTCCAAAGACTTGGAGTAAAATTCACGGTTTCGCAAATCCTGGAAGGACATCCCGATGAACAAACTTTTCACGCACTTCGTTCTACCTGTATCGCAGGTCTTCGCGGCGCTGCTGTTCGCTTCCGAATTGCAGTTGCCTGCGGCGGATGATTCCGCGTCCCTGCCTGCGCCGCCGGTGGCGAAAAAAGTCCCGAAAGTCACGGGGATCAATGGCCACAAGCTAGTGGACAATTATTTCTGGATGCGCGACAAAAAGAACCCCGAAGTGAAGGCCTATCTCGAAGCTGAAAACGCTTACACCGACGCAGTGATGAAACCCACCGAGGCTTTGCAGAAAAAGCTCTACGACGAGATGCTGAGCCGCATCAAGGAAACGGACGTGGAGGTCCCATACAAGGAAGGCGGCTACTTTTACTACGTGCGCACCGAAGCAGGCAAACAGTATCCCATCCGCTGCCGCCGGAAGGGCAGCATGGACGCGCTGGAAGAAGTGATTCTGGACGTGAATGAACTTGCGAAAGGGCAGGCGTTCATGTCGCTCGGCGCGTTTGAAGTCAGCGACGATGGCAACCTCCTGGCCTACACGACGGACAACACCGGCTTCCGGCAATTTACTTTGGCTGTGAAAGATTTGCGCACGGGAAAAATTCTGCCGGACCATGCTGAGCGAGTCGATTCCATCGCCTGGGCCAACGACAACAAGACGATTTTCTACACGGTTGAGGATGAAACGACAAAGCGGTCATATCGCGCGTACCGGCACACCGTGGGGACAACCGGAAGCGATACGCCAATCTACGAGGAAAAGGACGAGCGCTTCGATGTATATACGGGCAAGAGCCGAAGCAAAGCGTACCTCACCATTTTTAGCGCCAGTCACACCACGACAGAGGCCCGCTACATTCCCGCGGACCAGCCGATGGCGGAGTGGAAAGTTCTGGAGCCGCGGAAGCAGGACGTCGAGTACTACCCGGATCACAACGGCAATTCGTTTTATATTCGCGTGAACGACACGGGACGCAATTTCCGGCTGGTGAAGGCGCCTGCTTCCGATCCTGGGAAAAAGAACTGGCAGGAGGTGGTTCCGAATCGCGCCGGTGTCATGCTCGAAGACACCGACTTTTTCAAGAACTATTACGTCTTGTACGAGCGCGAAAAAGGGTTGCCACAGATGCGTGTCTGTGACCTGAACACGAACGAATGCCGTCATGTCGAATTACCTGAGCCCGCTTACGTGAGCTATCCCTACGCTAATCGCGAATTTGACACTGCGAAATTCCGCTACGGCTACCAGTCGTTCATCACGCCGCAATCGGTGTTCGAATACGACATGGCAAGCGGCACTTCGACGCTCCTGAAGCAAAAAGAAGTGCCCGGCGGTTATGACCGAGCGCGCTATCAAGTGGAGCGCCTTCAGGCAACAGCGTCCGATGGCGTGAAGGTACCGATCTCCGTGTTGCACTTGAAAGGCGCCAAGCTCGATGGAAAAGGGCCGATCTACCTCACCGGTTACGGTTCGTACGGAGCGCCTTACGACATCGGCTTCAATTCCAATTTATTCAGCATGGTCGACCGCGGTGTGGTTGTTGCCGTTGCGCACATTCGCGGCGGCGGGGAAATGGGCAAGGCGTGGCACGACGATGGCCGCATGATGCACAAGAGAAATACATTCACGGACTTCATCGCCTGCGCCGAATACCTCGTAGGCCAGGGATACGGCTCGAAAGATCGCCTGGCTATTGAGGGCCGCAGTGCTGGTGGCTTGCTCATGGGCGCAGTCCTGAACATGCGGCCGGATTTGTTTCACGCGGCTCTGGTGGGAGTTCCTTTCGTGGACGTAATGAACACCATGCTGGATGAGACGATTCCGTTGACCGTGCCGGAGTTTGAGGAGTGGGGCAATCCGAAGGAAAAGCCAGCCTTCGATTACATGATCACGTATTCGCCTTACGACAACATCGAGAACAAACCGTATCCCAACATCCTGGTGCGAACCTCATTTAACGACAGCCAGGTGATGTATTGGGAGCCCGCCAAATACGTAGCGAAAATGCGCGCGGTGCGCAAGGACCACAACTTGCTTATTCTGAAAACAAAAATGGATCCCGGTGGCCACGGCGGTGCTTCGGGGCGCTATGACCGGCTAAGGGATAGTGCGTTTGATTACGCGTTCTTCCTGACCCAGATGGGCATTCAGAACTGAAAACACCTCTGCCGCCTGCGAAGATGCGGTCAGCAGAACCAACAGAGTTTATGGCGCGGTCGCGGCTGACGTAGGAATCACGCCCCCGGGCGCCACGGGCAGCACAATCCAGAGAATGACATAAACGAGCAAGCCGGTGCCAAAACAAAGAACGGCAATCAGCCAGAGCACACGAATGATCGTGGGATCCATGTCAAAGTAATCGGCGAGACCTGCGCACACTCCGGCGATTTTCTTGTCCGTGGACGAACGCATCAGTCTCTTGTGGCCGCCGGTTTGCGGTGAAAGACCTGGCGCGGGCGTCTCCGGTTGCTTGGCGCCGCAGTTGTAGCAGAACTTCGAGCCAATCGCGATGTCTTTTTGGCAATTCGGGCAAATCATGGATTAACCCTCGCAGAACGCATTTTCTGCGTTCCATTATTAAATACGAAAATCATGGGCAAATAGTTTCCTAAGGGTTCCTAGGAGGTAGTTTAAACCCGGCCGTCTCAGTATTCCAGAAGCTGCTTTACGGCAGTAGCAATGTGGCCCACCTGCGGGAGGATTACGTCTTCGAGCTTCGGCTGATAGGCGCAGAAAGTGTCCATGGCCGCCACGCGCTTGACGGGGGCGTCCAGTTCGTCGAACAACTGGTCCGCAATGCGCGCCGCGATTTCCGCACCGTATCCCCAGCTCAACATATCCTCGTAGGCCACGATCACGCGGTGTGTCTTATGAACGGTTTCGGAGATCGCTTCCCAATCGTACGGAGAGAGTGACCGCAGGTCGAGAATCTCGACATTGATCCCATCGCGCTGGAGCTGCGCCGCGGCCACTTCCGCGCGGTGCACCACGGCGCCGTAGGTGATGATGCTTAGGTCGCTTCCTTCCTTCACCACGCGCGCCTTGCCAAATGGAATCGTGAAATCCGGCCCTGGATTCTCCGACCGGTTGTACGGTTGCCGGTACAGATGCTTATGCTCGAGGAACATCACCGGGTCATCACAGCGAATCGCCGTGCGCAGCAGTCCTGCGACATCCAGCGCCGTCGAAGGCATCACCACGCGCAATCCAGGGCAGTGCGTAAACATCGATTCGCCACTCTGGCTGTGATACACACCGCCGCCGGTCAAGTAGCCGCCGATGGGCACCCGCAGCACAACGGGAGCCTTGAACGCTCCATTGGAACGCCAGCGCATCACGCACAATTCGTCGCGAATCTGCATCATCGCTGGCCAGATGTAGTCAAAAAACTGAATCTCCGCGACCGGCTTCAACCCGCGCACGGCCATGCCGATGGCCCGCCCTACAATGCTGGCCTCTGCCAGCGGCGAATTAAACACGCGGTCATGACCGTATTTTCGCTGCAGCCCCGAGGTCGCCTTGAAGACTCCCCCCTTCCCTTTCACCTGCTTCAGGTTCTCTTCGCGGCTGGCGTCGGCCACGTCCTCGCCAAACACGACGATGCGTTCGTCGCGCGCCATTTCATCGGAAAGGGTGAGCGCGACCATCTCGACCATAGTTTTTGGCGCGTTGTGAAAATGCGGTTGCGCTTCAAACGTCACCGCAGTCGGATCGATCTCCGGCGAATACACATTGGTAAGAACGGAATCAATGGCCGGTTGCTCGGCAGCAAGCGCTTGATCGGCCGCGGCGCGGACTTCCTCGTCCACTTCGGCTTCCAGGCTCTCGATTTGCTTTTGATCCAGAATCCCGTCGCGCACCAAACTCAACGCCATCTTGGAAACCGGATCGCGGCGCGCTTCTTCTTCGCGCTCTTCGGGCGCCTTGTACAGTTTTTCGTCGTCCGATAGAGAATGAGAGTACGGACGCGTTACGTGGGCGTGTATCAGCGCCGGCCCGCGCCGGTCCCGGCAGTATTGCGCGGCCTCTTTGCAAACCGCGTAGCTTTCAAAGGGATCTGTGCCATCACATTCGGCGATATGCAGCCCCGGGAATCCGCGCAGCAATTTTGAAATGCTGCCCCCTGCAGTCTGCACTTCGACGGGCACAGAGATGGCGTAACCGTTGTCTTCGATGAGATACAGCAGTGGCAGCTTTTTCGCGCACGCGACGTTCAGCGATTCCCAGAATTCGCCTTCGCTGGTCGCTCCGTCGCCGCCGGAAACATACACAATCTCGTCGTTTTCATGCCGAACGTATTGCCCGAGCGGCGCTTTCTTTGCATGCGCAAGCGCCTTCGCACGTCCTTGGTAATATAAAGTGGCCTCGGCCGCGCCCACGGCATGCAGGAACTGCGTTCCCGTACATGACGACTTGCTAACGATGTTCAGTCGCGGCTGCCCCCAGTGCGA
>DATDNK010000506.1:0-3683 GCA_036518275.1 Candidatus Acidiferrum sp. | reverse complement strand
TCCACCTGCTCCTTGATTTTGTCCATGGGAATGTGGCCTGGGCCTTCGATCATCACCTGAACATCATGCTCCCAAGCCTTCTTGGTCAGTTCGCCCAGAACCTTCAATTCAGCGAACTGCGCTTCGTCACTAGCGTCCGCGATGCAGCCGGGGCGCAAGCCGTCGCCGAGCGAAAAGCTTACGTCGTGTTCTTTGAAGACTTTGCAAATTTCGTCGAAATTCTCGTAGAGAAAATTCTGCTTCTTGTGATGCTCCATCCAATGAGCCATCAGCGAGCCGCCGCGGCTCACGATTCCTGTAATGCGCTTGCGCACGAACGGCACGTGCTCGCGCATCACACCGGCATGGATAGTCATGTAATCGACGCCTTGCTCAGCTTGCTCCTCGATGACTTCGAGCATCAGCGCAAAGCTCAGGTCTTCGGGGCGGCGGACGCGGGAAATTGCTTCGTACACGGGAACCGTTCCCACGGGCACGGGGGACGCGTCAATGATGGCCTTGCGAATCTCAGGAATGTTGCCGCCGGTGGAAAGGTCCATCACGGTGTCCGCGCCGTAGTGGACGGCGTGGTGGAGCTTCTTGAGTTCCTCGTCGATGTTCGAGCTAGTGGCGGAATTGCCGATGTTGGCATTGATTTTGCACTTGCTGGCGATGCCGATGGCCATCGGCTCGAGGTTTCGGTGATTCACATTGGCCGGAATGATCATGCGGCCGCGGGCGACTTCCCCGCGAACGAGTTCCGGTTCGAGCTTTTCGCGCCTGGCAACATACTCTATTTCCTCGGTGATGACGCCCTGGCGTGCAAAATGCATCTGCGACATGTTGCGGCTGCCGTTGAAGGCTGCCGCTGTTGCTTCCCGTTTTTCGATCCATCTATCGCGCAATGCCATAAAGCCCCCTAGCAACCTCCGGCCTGCACGGCGCGCAATTTCTTTTCACGCAAACGCGCAAGTCTTCCGTTTGAAGTGAAATTATGGCACCTCGCCTTGCACGCGGCAACCGACCCTTTCTCAGCGGTGGCGGGTACGAGTAGGTATCAGACGGAGGCGAATCTTTTCATCGCGTCAACGCGGTGGCTGCCAGGATGGCTTTGCCAGAATCTCTCGCAACCGGTCAATGGGAATGGCCTCGGCGGTATGTCCGTCGCGGCCGCGCACGGTCTGCGCTTTCAGCAAGGAGTCGTCAATCGACTCTTCGGTCGCGTCCGCAGCGGCCTCAAACAGCGGTGAGAGGGCATCCTCGCCAAGCAATGAAAGCACAGCGCCGCGTGCAGCGCCGACCGCGATGCGATTGGCCGTCGAGAAAGCGATGACAAAATCGCCGCTGCCGTTGCTGCCGGTCGAGCCTGCTCGGGCCATTCCAATGATCACGCGCGCGGCAAGCCGCCGCAGTTGACGGGAATCAAGGGGCGCATCGGTAGCCACTACGATCATGCAGGAGCCGTCTGCCTCATTTCGCGGGAACGCATCGTTCTTGCTCGTTTCCTGTGTCGGACGCAGCTCCTTCCAGATCGGAGCTCCCGCGATGGTAAGATGGCCGCCGAAATTCGTCTGCACCAGCACGCCAATCATGTAGCCGCCCTCTTTTTCGGAGAGGCGCCGCGAACTTGTTCCGATTCCTCCTTTCCACCCGAACGCAATCGTTCCCTCGGCCGCGCCAACTGAGCCTTCTTCAACCGGCCCGCTGTTGGCCTCACGGATTGCGCGCTTAATGTCTTCCGCCTTGACGTGGAACCCGCGAATGTCGTTGAGCCAGCCATCGTTCGTCTCTCCCACGAGGGGATTCACACTGTGAACGTTTTCATTTCCTGGCTGTGCCAGCGTCCAGCCCGCCACAGCGGCAGCAGCTTTCCAAACGCTAAGTGTGTTGGTAAGCACTATGGGCGTTTCGATTTGGCCGAGCTCATTCACTTGCGTGGATCCGATGAGTTTGCCGAAAGCGTTGTAGACAAAGACTGCTCCCGCCACTTTTTCCTGAAAAATGTTTCCGCCATGAGGAAGGATTGCGGTAACACCGGTGCGAACGTTCCCGCCGTCGATGATGGTGACCTGCCCGACCAGCACGCCCGCCACATCGGTGATGGCATTCTTTGGTCCTGGATCGTAGACACCGGGATGAATTCCGATCTCGCGTGCGCGTGGCCGGTGCTCGTTGACAACCGGTGCGGTCTGGGCTTGTGCATGCAGAGCCAGCACGAAGCTCGCAAGAAGAATAACCAACTTGATTCTGCGCATGGTTCGCCCCTCGAAGGATTTCTAAGGTATCACTCTAGCGAGCGTTGGTCTGGAATAAACCTTGTCTGCCGCAAGCTGTCAAGGGAAGCATTCGAATCAAAGGAAGTTCCGGACGAATCGTCAACCAGTTCTAGAACTTCCACCTCAGCTCCCCATCACCAGAAGTGCGCGAGATTCCCCAACTCCTTGGGGCAAATCCAGAGACTGTGCCGCACCCCAGCCACAGCAAGTGTTTCGTAGGTGCCCCTAGACCTCTCTTTCCGCGTAAACATCTCGCACTAAGGGAGATAGCTAGACCGAGGGAAAGGCGCAACTGCCTCCTAAGCTCTGCGCGGTGGCACGACAGATGCTTAAATCACTCCGAACAGTAACACCTTGAGCTGTGTGTCAAGCTGCGGTTTCATCCCCTTGAAAATGCCGGGAGTGAAGAACCGCGGCATCCGAGGGCAAATCGGGGGAGGAACGCATGGACCTACACCGAGCATTCCAGGAAGCACACGAGGAACATGCCGACATTCTGGAGTTTCTGAGCATCTGGGAAGAAGCGCTGCAATTGGCTGCCAGCGATGATTGTGATACCCGCTGCACGGGCCTGCGCCAGTTGCAGGCCATGGAAGGAAAGATCGTCGAAATCTGGGAGCACTGCCATAAAGAAGAGGATGATCCCGAGGAGCCTCTCTTCCGGTTTGCTTCTCCGGCCGACCGCGAGCGCTTGAAGGATGAGCATTTCCAGCTTTACCGGGACAACTATGAGTTTCGGAGAGAAATGGAATTCACCACTTCTTCTTTTACCGGCGACCTCGTCCAAAAAGGAGAGCTGTTGTTGGCGGCGTTGCGTGCTCACATCGCTTTCGAGGAAGAGTTGTTGCGCCGGCTCGAGCACGAGCAATCAGAGTTGACGGTAGCAGCCGCGCAATAGGAACGCAGTAGCAAATTGAGGAGAGAGCGGGCGGACGGACCGCCGGCGGTGTCCTGTGCCGGAACAAAGAGAAGAGTTTTTGTCTCAAATTCCCTGCCAGTCTTCGATCCGCGGAATATCCCATATAAGCAGCACCGCAGGACGATTCTTGCAGGGCGGAGGAACTCTATGGGCAGTCTAGTGTTGCATCCGCCGGAAACAAAGGTTCCGGGCGGTTACGTTGAAGAAGTAATGGCTCGCGTCCGGGAAAAAAATCCTGCGGAGCCGGAATTTCACCAGGCAGTCCAGGAAGCTTTCGACTCCTTGCGCCTGGCGCTACAGAAGCATCCGGAATTTCAGGATGCGCGCATTCTGGAGCGCCTTGTGGAGCCCGAACGCCTAATTATGTTTCGCGTACCTTGGCTCGATGATATCGGCCGCGTGCACGTGAATCGCGGGTTCAGGATTGAAATGAACAGCGCCATCGGCCCCTACAAGGGCGGCCTGCGCTTTCATCCCTCGGTGAACCTCGGCATCTTGAAATTCCTGGC
>DATDNK010000505.1:0-5150 GCA_036518275.1 Candidatus Acidiferrum sp. | reverse complement strand
GAGATTAGCTTCGAGGTCCTTGCGAAAGACGATGGTGCGGCAGGATTCGCACTTGACCCACAAGCCCTCGGTACGCACCCGGCGCTCTTCGGGCGGCGTAGTCTGCTCGATCGATTTCTTTTCGCGTTTGAACCAAGCCATAACGGCTGCAGTCAGTCCTCTGTTATCAATCTTCCGTACGGAGTCTCTGAAATTGCCAACGCAGGACTTAAGTGTCTTTCTAACCTCTAACTTCTGGTTCTAGTAGTCGATTCCTCGCTGAGCCAGTATACCTTTCGTGTAGGGATGTTTCACCTCGCGCATCTCCGTTACCAAGTCGGCTAGCTCAATGAGCTTGGGATGCGCGTTGCGCCCGGTGCAAATCACGTGGACGCGCTCCGGGCGGTTTTTTAGCGCCTCGACGACCTCGTCGGCATCCAGCATTTTGTAGCTGATGGTGTAATTGATTTCGTCGAGCACCACCAAATCGTACTTGCCGCTGTAAATGGCGTCGCGGCCGGCCTGCCAGCATTCGCGCGCCAGCTTGATGTCCTCGGGATCGGTCTCTGCGCCTCCAATTTTCACGAAGCCGCGGCCCATAGGGCGAATCTCGAACGTGTCGTCGCCCAGCATTTTGGCGGCGTCAAGTTCGCCGTAATGCCACGAGCCCTTGATGAACTGAACCATCAAGACGCGCAGGCCCTGCCCCACGGCGCGGAAAGCCGTGCCCAGCGCGCAAGTCGTCTTGCCCTTACCCGGGCCGGTGTAAACGATGAGCAATCCTTTTTCTTCAGCCATTGTTTCCTTTTGGCGGGTAACGGAGAAAAAAGTGTGCGCAGCGTTGTGCCAAGCGTCAAACCAGCTGCAATCGCTTCACTAATTCCGTGGCGATGCTGGAGATGCGCCGCAGTGTGGCCTCTGGAAGCGAATACCTTGGCCGTGCTACCGGATCGAACAAAACAATCCACAGCCCCGGACGGTAAACTTCATCCTCGGTCGGACAGATGGCGCCTGTAAGTTGCGTAATTTCGAGTGGATGAGGCCGAGGCGTCATGTCGATTTCAAGAACCTCCTCGTCCACATGGCGCTCGGGAAGAGGAGCGGCGATCAACTCGGTCAGGATGCCGCGCGCGTCGTCCACCAGGTCGCGAAAACCCTGAGTGACCAAAATGCCGTCTATATCGCGGGGCGTGGGCTTCTCAAGCTCTTCCAAATCGTAGTCGGGCAGCGGCTTTTCGAGGGGAATCTCAATCGCTGCGGAAGGCTGGTTCTCGTCGGGAATAACGCGCATGGGCATGGCAGCTAAGGTTGTACACCAGCTAGGCTATTTCGGGTAGGGGCTGCCGGAGAGAATGGCGAAAGCGCGATAAAGCTGCTCGGCAAGCACCACGCGGGCTAGCTCGTGCGAAAGCGTCATGGCGCTGAGCGAAAGCTTTTGTGGAATGCGCTCGCGCAGCGACTCAGGAAAACCCCCGGCGTTTCCACAAACAAAAATCACCTGGCGCGTGCCGCGGTCGCGAAGCTCTCCTAACCACCTGGCGAGCGCATTCGAATCGATTGTTCTTCCGCCTGCATCGAGGAGAACCGCCGTGGCCGCGCGATCGGCGTCAAGTTTCTTGAGCGCTGCCTCAGCATCACGAACCTCGAGGATTTCGATGGGACAGGCGCGCCGAATCCGGTTCGCATAATCGTCGAGGAGCGCGCTCATTTCGGCGCGGCGCGTTTTGCCAATCATGAGCAGTTGCAGGCGCATGGGAGCTTTAACTCGTCAACGTGTTCAGTCTTAAGTAAGGAAGGGAATTTCTCTTCTATTTTCCAATTTCTACTTTCCAATT
Source organism: Candidatus Acidiferrum sp. (assembly GCA_036518275.1). GTDB lineage: Bacteria > Acidobacteriota > Terriglobia > Acidiferrales > UBA7541 > Acidiferrum. The sequence goes on along the minus strand of DATDNK010000505.1, from coordinate 3,336 downwards.
TCCATTTTCATTTCAGCCCATACTTCTTCCGCTTCTCCAGCAACGTTTTCCGGCTGATGCCAAGGATTTCAGCCGAACGGCTGATCTGATAATGAGTGGCCTCGAGCGTTGCCGCAATGACTTCGCGCTCGACCTCCTCGATAGAGCGCAGCCCCGCAACAGGGCTCGCGGCACCAGGGGCGGCTCCGCGGACCGTCTGGGGAAAATTGTCCGGTTCCAAAACATCCGATCCCGTTGCCGTCACGCCTCGGCCAACACCGGAAAAGACAACGGCGTGTTCGAGGGCGTTCCTCAGTTCGCGGACGTTTCCCGGCCAGGCGTAGGCCGCAAGCACGCGGCGCGCGGACTCGCTCAATTGCGCGTTGGGGCGCCCATGGGCCGCGCGAAGCCCGCTCAACAAATGCTCCGCCAGCGGCAGAATATCGGCGCGGCGTTCGCGCAGCGGCGGAACCGTAAGCGTCACCACGTTCAAACGAAAATACAAATCCTCGCGGAAGCTCCCTGCTTTGACGGCCGCAGGGAGGTCCACATTGGTCAGCGCAATGATTCGCGCTTCGATCCGCAGCGTCTCTGTCCCGCCGAGGCGTTCGAACGCGCGCTCCTGCAAAACGCGGAGCAGCTTGCTCTGCGCGTTAGGCGAGAGCGCGGCTACTTCGTCGAGGACAATCGTCCCGTTGCCACCCAATTCGAAGCGCCCCAGCTTTCTCTCCACGGCGCCGGTGAAGGCACCGCGCTCATGGCCGAAAAGTTCGCTTTCGACAAGTTGTGGCGGCAAGCTCGCGCAGTCAATTTTCAGGTAAGGAGCGTCGCGGCGCGGCCCGAGTTCATGAATCAAGCGCGCGAGATGATCTTTGCCGGTTCCGCTCTCCCCGGTGATGAGAAGCGTCGTTGGCGCGACGGCCACTTTTTCGGCAAGTTCTAACAAGCGCAGCGAGGCCGGATCTTTCGTGATCCACGGCAAGCGCGCGGTGGTCATGTCCGCGAACGGCCGCTGTGCCCGCGGCTCGAAATCCGTTCTTCGGAATAAGGCTCGTGTGGGAAAGCAGCGCCGTCTCCCGCTTCCGCGGCGGAGAAGCCTTCTGGCGCGTCGGGGATTTCCAGTTTTGGCGCCATCCGCCACAACCGCTCCAGGTCGTAGTAGCGCCGCGCCTGCTCGCTAAAGACGTGCACGATGAAGCCGCCGAAATCCAGCAGCGCCCAATCCGCCGAACGGTAGCCTTCGCGGTGCCGCACCGACCGCGCCATTTGCTTATACAACTGCTCTTCGATTTCCGTGCAGATGGCCTGCACCTGCGGCGTGCTGAAGCCGGTGCAAATAACGAAGTAATCCGTGAACGTGCTCGCTCCGCTCAGATCCAGCACAACGATGCCTGAGGCTTTCTTCTCTTGGGCGGCTTGAACAGCGGCGCGTACGACTTGCGGCAAGGATTCGAATGTCAAAGTCAACGGTATAGGCCTTGTTTGAGAATGTATTCCTCGACGCGCCCGGAAACAAGCCCGTGGATGGACTGCCCCCTTTGCGCGCGCCGGCGAATATCTGTCGCGGAGACGTCGCTCGATACGTTTTCGAGCAGGTACACAGCCGTGCGGTGAAGATGCGCTACAACCTGCGAAGGGTTCCCGTTGCCCGCTTCTCGCCTGCCGTCGGGACGGCCCAGCAGGTCCGGGGGAATCACCAGGCTAAGAGCTTCGGCGCGGATGCCGGGGCGGTTGGCGATGATGAAATCACACAGGCCGAGCAGCGTTTCATACTCCTTCCACATGGGAATGTCGAGGAACGCGTCCGCGCCGATGATAAAAAAAATGCGGTCGCCATCGCCATGATAGACATGGCGGAAGTAACGGACGGTATCCACCGAATAATGCAGCTGCGTGCCACTGAAATCCTCGCCTGCTTCCGCTAGCGAAGGCACAAAGTGCGGATGCTCCGTGCACGCCAGCGCCACCATCGCGAAGCGATGGGGAAACGGCGCGAGGTGCTGCTTGAGCTTGTGCGGCGGCCGGCTCGCCGGGATGAAATGAATTTCGTCGAAATTGAAGCGCCGGTCCGCGGCGCGCGCCACGCCAAGATGTCCGCTGTGAATGGGGTCGAAAGAGCCGCCGAACAGGGCGATGCGGCGAGGATGAAGTTTCGCGGCGGTGCGGTGCGCCTGCGCTGTCGTCAATGCGCCTCCCAAACAGGTTCTATTACCGATTTTCTCATGAATTGCCGTCTTCGATAGCACGGCGGGCGGAACGGTCAACTTCAATTCGCGCTGGCACGCTCTCGTCACCTGCATTGGAATCAAGGCTCGCGCGAGGGATCTTGTCCAGAGCGTCTGCGATGGAGCGGACGAGTTGTTTCACGCCTTCTCCTGCCACAGCGGAAATGGAATGGAATTCGAGGCTGTGCTCCTTGCAATAAACACGCAGTGCCTCCAGCCGCGTGCGATCGGTTGTGGCATCCAGCTTGGTGGCGACCACAATCATCGGTTTTTGCGTCAGCGATTCGCTGAAAGCCGCCAGCTCGCCATTAATGACTTCGAACGCATGCACCGGGTCATCGGTGTTGGCATCGCTGGTATCAATCAGATGGACGAGCAGACGCGTGCGCTCCACGTGCCGCAAAAAGCGAATGCCGAGGCCCGCGCCTAAGTGCGCTCCCTCGATGAGTCCCGGCAAGTCCGCGACGACAAACGTCCGCCCGATTTCCCTCCCTTCTTTTCCGGCGCCTCCGTTCGCGTTTACCACGCCAAGACTCGGCTCCAGCGTTGTGAACGGATAATTGGCAATCTTCGGCCTCGCTGCGGAAATCACGGAAATCAGCGTGGACTTGCCCGCGTTCGGAAAACCGACGAGCCCGACGTCCGCCAAAAGCTTCAATTCCAGCCGAAGATGGCGCTCTTCACCCGGGGAACCGTCTTCATGCTCGCGCGGCGCCTGATGCCAGGGCTTGGCGAAATGTTGATTCCCGCGCCCGCCGCGGCCGCCGTGCGCGACGAGGATGCGCTGTCCCGGCGCGGCCAGATCGGCGATCCTCTCTCCCGTCTGATCGTCCATCGCCAGCGTGCCCACCGGCACTTGCAATATCAAATCTTCGCCGGAATGCCCCGTGCAGTTCGAACCCTCGCCGTGCCGCCCGCGGTCGGCCTTAAATTCGCGATTGTAGCGGTAGCGTAGCAGCGTGTTGTCGTTGGGATTCGCTTCCAGATACACGCTGCCGCCATTGCCGCCGTCTCCTCCCGACGGTCCCCCGCGGGGAACGTATTTCTCCCGGCGAAACGCCATACAGCCGTTCCCGCCATTCCCGGCCTTCACATAAATTTTGGCTTCATCAACAAACACAGACTGCTCTCA
>DATDNK010000504.1:0-2058 GCA_036518275.1 Candidatus Acidiferrum sp. | reverse complement strand
GGCGGCTTGAGCAAGCTGCACCAATATACCGGCGCGCCCGTCCTGATGCACCGCGACGATTTGCCGCTTTATCAAGCCATGGATATGCAGGCCTCTTTTCTGGGAGTCCTACCGCCGGATTTGACAGAAGTGGATCAATTGTTGAAGGAAGGCGACGTACTCCGCTGGGGATCGCTCGAAGCGCATGTGATTCACACCCCGGGACACACCCCGGGAAGCGTTTCACTATATCTTCCGCACGATGCCGGCAAAATCTCTTTGACCGACAAGGACGCAAAAACAGACGTAACGGAAGACGAAGAGAGCCCGGAAGATGACGAGGAAAGCGAAAAAGTGGGAATTCGCGTCCCGCAACTGCTTGCCGGCGATACGCTTTTTGCCGGGAGTATCGGCCGCACAGACCTGTGGGGCGGCTCGATGGAAGAAATTATGGACTCGCTGCGCGACAAATTGATGCATCTGCCGGACGAGACGATTGTGCATCCGGGCCACGGGCCTATGACGACGATTGGCCGCGAGCGGGAACTGAACCCCTTTCTCCAGCCTGAGTGAAAGAGTTCGCTATTCAAAAGCAGATCCCTTGCTACGCTCGGGATGACACTCTCAAGAGTGTCGCAATCTGGCAAAAGGAAGTGGACAGGAAGGCCGGTTTGGCGGGGCAAGTTCAGCGCCAGTTTGACGCGGCGGTTTGAGAAAGAAGAATCTGCGTTTAGGTTCCCGGCTGCTCTTTTGCTTTGCGCAATTCTTCCATCACCGACTGCACCAGCTCTTTCGCGTGAACCAATTCCTGATGAATCATGCGCAAATCCATTGCCGGTACGGCGGGGTTGCGCTGGCTCGTGCAATACACGCCGTGCTGTCCCGCCAGCACCAGGGCGTTGGTGATGCGGTCCAGCGACACCGCCAAGCGCCCGCGCTCCCGGCCGAACATCTGCTCGTAGTGCTCCAGTTCTTCTTTAAGCTCTTGAAACGCTGACATTCGCTTTCCCTCGTTGAAGATGTAATTTGCAGGACGCGCATGACCCCTGTGATGCGACCGCCATCCTGCCCAGCAGCTAAAGGAACCGGAGTGGCACTTCGGGCACACAGGCCTCTACCAAACTTTACCCCATCCCTCCTGCGGAAGATAATTCGCTGGAGCCACAAGTCAGCCCTCACTTGCATGGCGTGTGGCAGGACCCGAATGTTGACGCAGACAATCGATTCTCCAAAAAGCCCTGGGGAACCGGTGTGGAGCAACCAAACGATGCGACGTTCCGACCTGGTGCAGCACAAGGAGAAGGAAAAAGGGATGGTCTCGCGGACCTCCCAGATTGTCTTTGGGGAGCGGCAGCACCTTCTTCGTGTTCTTGATTCGTTGGAGGGAACGGATCTTCCGATCGCGCGCCGGCAGCAGGAACGGCGTATCCTGGAAGAGCTGATCCACGCGCGCACGCGGGAATTGAATCAGATTAACGTGGCGTGGGATGAAAAAATCGGGCTGGTGCTGAGCTCGGATGCCAAGCCAGAAATGCTGGAAAAACTGGCGAAGCAGGCGCCGGCGGAAGATTTTTATTTACTGCGGCTGATCAGCGAGCATCCGCGCGCCAATGCCAAAACGCTGGGCAAGCTGGCAAAGCATCCTTATGGTGCGATTCGCGAAAACGTTGCGCGTCACCCGAACGCCGATGCGCCGACGCTGGCGTGGCTAAGCCGCGATCGCAGCCAGCCGCTGTGGTACCTCGTCGCCTTCAATCCCAACACGCCGCTGCCGTTGCAGCGCCGCCTGCGCGACCGCCTCAAGCGCCTGGGCGAAGACCAGGTGTCAAAGTAAGAGAACCTGCCTCCTTGGCGGAGTGCTGACTATCCACCGAAGCCAGCAGTATTGCCCGCGTAAATTCTGAGGGTACGGATTCCCGGTTCAAGTAGAATGGCGCGCGGCCGGAGTGTGCCTCAATGCCGGCGCAAAAAATAGAATGGGACCGCTGCAAGATATTTTCGAGACGTGGGCGCGCTTTCTGTACGAAGAAAACGCGACGGTGGCATTTCTGCGGCGCCGGGGATGGCTGATTCTTGTCG
>DATDNK010000503.1:0-11581 GCA_036518275.1 Candidatus Acidiferrum sp. | reverse complement strand
TTTCGTTCAGGACAATCACTCGCGCTCCAAGCAGGGCGTGCTACGCGGGCTGCACTTTCAATATGACCCCCCGATGGGCAAGCTCATGCGCGTCACGTACGGCAAAGCATTTCTAGTTGCCGTGGATCTCCGTAAAGGCTCGTCCACCCTTGGGAAATGGTGGGGAACCGAACTCTCCGCGGAAAACAAGAAGTGGATGTGGGCGCCGGCAAGTTTTGCAAGGGGTCTCTGCGTGCTTTCAGATTGTGCGGAAGTGCAATACAAGACCACCAGCGTGTACAACGCCCAGACCGACATCGCCATTCGATTTGATGACCCTGATATTGGAATCCAGTGGCCAATCGCCGATCCGCAGATTTCTGAGCGCGACCGCAAGGCCATACCGCTGGCGCAATGGTTGAAGTCGCCTGTTTCCGATTGCTTTCAGTATCCGCGGGTACAGAGTCTGGGGCGGTAAGAGCAGGCGCCGGATCCACGCAATCCACAATCCGAACAACAGAAGAAGGGGAAAGAAATGACAGGAAATCACGCAGGACCTTGTGTCCTAGTTACCGGTGGCGCAGGCTACATTGGCTGCCGATTGGTACCCACGCTGTTCGAGTCGGGCTACCGCGTTCGCATCTTCGATGTCATGTTCTACGGCGATGCGGGGTTGCGCGACATTCGCGAACGGATTGAAGTGGTCGAAGGGGACATCCGTTCTATTCCGCCCGGGTTGCTCGAGGGAGTCTCCGCCATCATCAATCTCGCCGGGCTTTCAACGGAACCGGCAGCGGAATATCGTCCCGAAGCCAATCAGGAAATCAATTTTAAGGCGGCGGTGGAACTTGCCGCGCTGGCAAAAGAGAAAGGCGTCCGCCGCTTCATCCAAGCCTCCTCCGGTTCGATCTACGACGTTGGGGCCGGACATCCGGACAAAGACATCTTGCATGCCGAAGATTTTCCAGTAGAACCCTTCCGCATCTATTCCATCACCAAGCGCGAGGCGGAGAAAAAAATCCTCGCGATGGCCGGCGAAGGATTTGCTCCGGTGGTCCTGCGGAAAGGCTCAGTTTACGGCTACTCGCCAAGGATGCGCTTCGACCTGGTGGTAAACGCCTTCACGTTGAATGCACTGCAAACGGGCCAACTGGTTCTTCACAATGGCGGCGAAATGTGGAGACCGCTGCTCAGCATCGAGGATGCCGCGGCCGCTTACCAACTGATGCTGGAGGCTTCCGCGGAGAAGATAAGCGGCGAAATCTTCAACGTCACCAACGGAAATTACCGCATCTCCGAGCTTGCCCTACGCGTCCAGCACAAACTGGCGGAAATGGGCATCCGCTGCGAAATTCGTCCGGATTACAACTATCGAAACTTGCGCAGTTGTCAGGCATCGGCAACAAAAATCGCCCGGCAATTGAATTTTACGCCGAAGGTCACCGTCGAGCAGACGGTGGAAGACCTAGTCAAGAAAATCCGTGATGGGGCCTTTCACGACCCTGACGACCCAGCCTTCCACAACATTCGCTGGCTCGACCTGTTGGAAGAGACCAGGACGCGGCTCGGTTACGGAGAGTCGGTTTTCCACCTCAACCCCGAGCAACTGAGGGAACTTCGCGCAGCGGCTTCGCGGCAAAGGAGCGCGGTGGCATGCAAATCGTAATCATTGGCGGAACTGGGCAAGTGGGTTCCGATTTGGCACGTGTTTTGCGCGACGCGAACGAAAAGGTCGTCGTCCTTTCCCACAACGATCTGGATATCACGGACCGCGCGAACCTGTGGAACAAGCTTGCACTGCATCATCCCGAGGTCATTATCAACTGCTCGGTATTCCACCCGGTCGACGAATGCGAAACCAATCCGGAGCGGAGTTTCGCAGTGAACGCCATTGCGGTGCGCGACTTGGCGCTTGCCGCCGGAGACCTCGGAGCAGCGGTCGTGCACTTCAGCTCGGACTATGTCTTTGACGGAGAGTCGGGAAGGCCGTACGGAGAAGGCGATCCTCCCTGCCCCCGCAGTGTTTTTGGAGTCACAAAGGTTGCCGGAGAGCAACTCCTGCAGACGGTTCTTCCCAACCACTTCATCATTCGAACTTCCGGGTTGTATGGCTTGATGGGCAGCCGCGTGAAACGCGGCAACTTTGTGGAGACCATGCTTCGGCTGGGAAGCCAAAAAGGCGAGGTTCGCGTGGTAAACGACCTGCGGATGGCCCAGACGTCCACAGAAAGTCTAGCCAAGCAGACACTTGCATTGATCCGCACAAAGCACTACGGCATTTATCACGCCAGCGATCATGGAGATTATTCATGGTTCGAATTTGCAAATAAAATCTTCCATTATGCAGGGATGCAGGTGAACGTCATCCCCGTGCCTTCGCGCGAGATGCCTTCGCTTGCCCCTCGCCCTCGCTATTCCGTTTTGGAAAACCGGCGGTTGCAAGCCCTGGGCCTGGACCAAATGCAGCCCATCGATGTTGCTTTGCAAGCGTATTTGAAAGCACGAGAACGAATTCCCGCTTCACAAACAGCAGTCGCGGGATAGGCTTTACATCACCTGCTGAGCGCAAGTTTTCGGAAATCCCCTCCTTCCGAACTTGTGCCAGCAGCGGCCAGACAAGCCAATCCATTTTCACAGGCCTGACGAAATCGCAAACGATGTTCTGCTCTTTGGAGGGGCGTGATGAGCGAAATGACCGAGATTCTGAATGCAAAACAATATTTCGAGGAGCTACAGCGCGTGGCCACAAGGATCCCTCACGACGGCGTGGATCGTATTGCCGAAACCCTGGTAGCCGCTTACGAGGCTGGACAAACGGTGTACTTCTTTGGAAATGGCGGTAGCGCCTCGCTGGCGTCGCATCTTGCCTGCGATTTGGGCAAAGGCACAGCTCATTGCAATGGCGGAAAGCGGTTTCGCGCGCTGGCCTTGACCGATAATCTCCCAACAATAACCGCCTGGGCAAACGATGCCAGTTACGAAGAAATCTTCTCGGAACAATTGCGCAATTTCGTGCAGCCGCACGACGTGGCCTTTGCGATTAGCGGAAGCGGAAATTCCAAGAATGTGTTGAAAGCTCTGCATGTCGCGCGGAGCGCCGGAGCCATCACCGTGGGCATTTCGGGCTTTCAGGGCGGAAAGATGAAAGCCTTGTGTGACGTTTGCCTGATTGTTCCATCCAACAACATGCAAATCATCGAAGACCTGCACGTGGCGATGGCCCATTCGATTTTCCGCATCGTGTATAGCCGGCTTGCGCGGCGTGCAATGACCGCGTCGGCCCCCGCTTAGTTCAGTACGATTCGAAACCATTTCTGAGCCCAATATGAACATTCAAAACTTCCGCAAGGGGATCCTGGTAGCAGATTTGTTTTGCGTGTTTGGCGCGCTCGCTGTTGCCATAAGGTTGCGTTACGTGGGCCTCAGCCAAGGCCCAGGTTTGAGCGCGCACATCCAGGAGTATTCCGTCATGGTCCTCACCGCAACGGTTGCATGGACCTTCTTTTACTTTGAAATGGATCTTGACGGGTTCAAAGGCGGCTGGCATCTGCCGGCGATTCTTTCCAAGCTCGTTGTCGCGGATGCGCTCTTGATGGTCGTCGTGTTCGCCACCGCTTTTCTCACACAACATTACTATTCCCGGCTGGTTCTGATTTACTTTGCCTTTTTCTTGATCCCGGGGCTCGTGGCAATCCGCGTACTCGCGCGTTCTCTCGCTTCAATCGGGGTGAAGAATGGTGGGGAAAATCGCTGTGTGATTCTGGGAAACGGGCAGGTAGCGCAGGAGCTTGCCGGCAAAATTGCGTCCCACCCGGAGCTGTCTTTCCAAGTGATTGGATTTCTGTTCAACGATGAGCCTAACACTTCCAACGGATCCGCGAATTCTCTGGGAAATGGCTTCACCTCCGTTAAGACTCTGCAGCTTTTGGATCTCTTGGCCGAACATAGAATTAAGAAGCTTGTTGTCGCGCTGGGCCAGCCAAACAGTGCGGAAGTACGGAAACTGATTGCCGAATGCCAAAAGGCCTCCATTCAGGTTTATCTGGTTCCTCACTCGTACGACCTATACGTTTCAAAAGCAGAATTGCTGGAGATTGACGGACTTCCTCTGCTATCGCTTCGCGAGCACAAACTCGTTGGCGCGAGTTCTGCACTCAAGCGAGTGATGGACTTCGTACTGAGTGTGGGAATCCTGTTATTGATTTCTCCCCTGCTGCTGCTTGCCGCGATGGTTGTCTACATCAAAAAGGGAAAGTCCTTTCGGGCCGAACTGCGTTGCGGCAAAGATGGGCTCCCTTTTCAAATGTGGCGCCTGAACGTCGACCGCCACGCGCCTAATCCAGAGAACTACGAGCGGTTTCTGGTCCGGTGGAGTCTCACCGAACTGCCGCAACTTTGGAACGTGCTCCGCGGTGACATGTCGCTCGTGGGTCCCAGACCCGAATCTGCCGAACGGCTGAAGCATTACTCCGATTGGCACCGGCAACGGCTGAAGGTCCGAGGGGGCATAACCGGACTCGCGCAGGTTCACGGGCTTCGCGAGTACCATTCCTCCGAAGATAAAGCTCGTTTCGATTTGCAGTACATCCTCAACTGGTCGCTGTTTTTGGACCTCAGTCTGATCTTGCAGACTGTGTGGACCTTGCTATTTCGCGGCTTGCGCCGGGAACCTCCCTCTGAACCGTTCATGAGTTTTCGCACCGGGGCGCGCGAGTATGTCGGCCGGGAGATTGCCAATGCTAATCGTTCGTAGCCCGGTCCGCATCAGCTTTGCGGGCGGTGGAACGGACCTTCCCTCCTATTACGAGCGATTCGGCGGGGCAGTCGTGAGCGCCGCCATCAACAAGCACTTCTATACCGTGCTGGAGAAACGAGATGACGGAAAAATCCAAATCATCTCAGCAGACCTTCGCGTCATCGAAACCTGGAAAGACATTGCGCGAATGGACGTCCGCGGTAATCCTCTGGAGATCCCTCTGGCGGTTCTGAAAGAGTTCGGCTGCGATTTGTCTGCGAATCTTTTTTTGGCATCGGAAATTCCGCCGGGAACCGGACTGGGCTCTTCCGCCACGGTTTGCGTGAATCTGACAAAGATGCTGGCGACCTACCGTCATGACACCATTTCGAAATATGAGCTTGCCGAACGCGCCTTCCACATTGCCCGGAACATTTTGGGCCGGCCGGTCGGCAAGCAGGACGAGTACGCCTCGGCATTTGGCGGTTTGAATTTGATTTCCTTCTGCCAAGACGGCACCGCGTTGGTTGAACCGCTAAACCTCGAGCCGGAACTTGTTCAGGAACTGCAATCTAGCTTGCTGTTATTTTTCACTGGGGCATCCCATCACTCCTGGACGATTCTCGAGGAGCAAGACAAATCCGCACGCCGAACAGACACCAATACGGCCGAGTACTTGCACGAAATCCGGGAATTGGTGGAACCGACAAAGGCAGCGTTACGCGCTGGAGAATTCCGGGACTTTGGCCTGCTGCTTCACAAGGGTTGGCAAAGCAAAAAGCGCCTCTCCTCCAAGATCTCCAACGATCGAATCAATGAGATGTACGAAGCCGCCTTACGCGGCGGCGCGCTGGGCGGCAAAATTACTGGCGCCGGGGGCGGCGGCTTCCTTTTGCTGTTCTGCGAGCGGCAACACCACCAGAAAGTGCGTGAAACCCTCACGAGCATGGGTGCGCGTGAGATGGGCTTCGAGTTCGACTTTCAGGGAGCTCAAGTGGTAGCCAATGATCCATTCATCGACGGAGATCGCAACGGCGGGATGCGCTGGACCTTTGCTCCTGTTGCGGCTAAATCAGGGAACCATGCCCACTTTTTGGCAAAGAATTCCGGATAAAGCCTTGCCAGAAACGCCTCAAGCTAAGCGCTGCTGATGAAAGCGTTCCTTCTCGCCGGCGGCCTTGGAACCCGGCTTAAGCCGCTGACCGAAACCACCCCAAAGTGTCTTTTGCCCGTTCGGAGCACGCCCATGTTGAAAATTTGGTTTGAGCTGTGCCGCCAGCACGGCATCAACGAAGTTCTAGTCAACGTTCACGCGCATGGCCCGGCTGTTCGTACATTCATCGAAGAAAACAAAGATGGCTTGCGCGTCCGGCTGTTCGAGGAGCCGGAGCTTCTCGGCAGTGCGGGAACGATTCTCGCGAACCGGGATTGGGTCGGAAAAGAGAACGCGTTCTGGGTGCTCTACGCGGATGTGCTCACCACGACGAATCTGCATCAAATGCTGGCATTTCATGAAAGCCGTGCTCAGATTGCCACCATCGGCGTTTATCGCGTGCCAAACCCATCCCAATGCGGCATCGTCCAGGTCGATGAGCGGGGTGTAGTTTGCAGTTTTATCGAGAAGCCACGAATCCCGGCCGGGAATCTAGCCTTCTCGGGACTAATGTTAGCCACACCGGCTCTATTGGACGCAATTCCGGACTCGAGTCCGGTCGATCTTGGGCTTCATGTTCTGCCGCTGCTTGCCGGCCGCATGGCGGCGTACCGCATTCAGGATTTCCTCATGGATATCGGAACGCTGGAGACTTACCGGACCGCACAGAAGACCTGGCCCGGCCTCTCGCAAGCCAGCCAAAGTGAGTCCCATGCTTAGAGGAGTGGTTTTCGACTTCGATGGAGTCATCGTCGACAGCCATCCTGTTCACAAACGCGCATGGAAGAAGCTCCTCCAATCGGTAGGAATCACCACCTCTGAAGAAGATTTGGAATTTGTGATGGACGGAAGAAAACGCGACGACATTCTGCGGCACATTCTGGGCGACTTGAACGCTGACGCCCTAATAGAGTTCGGACAACGAAAAGAACAGTATTTCCGGGAAGAATCAGCGGGAGTACAAACCGTACACGGATTTTTAGATTTGATGGAGGACCTTGAGAGCGCAAATCTTGCGCTGGGTATTGCCAGCTCGGGAAGCAGAAGCCGCATCGCCTTTCTCCTGCAGCAACTCGATTTAAGCAAACATTTTCAAGTGGTGGTTACCGGCGACGAAGTAAAGGATGGTAAGCCCAATCCCGCGGTTTTCCTCAAAGCAGCCGAAGGCTTGCAAATAAATCCATCCGATTTGGTAGCGTTCGAAGATGCTTTCTCCGGGGTAAAGGCAGCGAGAGCTGCCGGCATGACCTGCGTGGGAATCGCCGCTGCCGGCCGCGCTTCCGCCCTGCTGGATGCCGGAGCTAGTTATGTCGTGCCTGATTTTCGTTCTCTTTCCCTTACAAAAGTCGAGGAAATCGCCGGGCGATCCTCAGCCTGAAAAGCCAAAGATAGCAACGGGAAGCAGACCGGCAGTAAGGAACCAGGCCATGAGAGTATCCGCATTACGTTGGAAAGCTCCGGTGTGCGTCATTGTTTGCGGCATCGCAACAACCTGTTCTGGAGAATTGCATCTCCCGCCGGGAGCCTCGGCACCTCAGGCATACCTAATCACAGCTGCCCCAAGACTGGAAGGGCCACGGTCCAAGACCAATTTGATTACGGCTCTCCCGGAAGGGAGTGTCACGCCGACGAAGCATCCGCTCGTTGCCCAATACGCTCTTCTTGCCCCTCCCGGCTCCACTGTGCAAATCCAGTTCGGAACCGACGAGAATTACGGCCGAGAAACCTCTGAACAAAAGGCTCCGCCGGGCGGGGGCGAAGTTGACATCCTCGTCGCCGGAATGCGCGCGAATACCCTCTATCACATGCGCGCCCAAGTGACACTGGCCGATGGCCGCCTGATCTTTGATAGCGATCACACGTTTACTACCGGCGATATTCCCAGCGGCCGGCTGCCAACAATCACCGCTGAAACAGTGCCAGAGCAGGTGCCGCAGCCCGGCGTGGAATTGATCGATGCCACCCTGCCCGTCGTGCCTAATGGAATCGATGCCATCGTCGCGGACTTGGACGGAAATGTGATTTGGTACTACGACCCAGGTCTGCCCCTCAAGGCCCCCGGATTGGATCCTGTGAAACTGCTTCCCAATGGTCATTTCCTGTTGAACTACCGAGAAGCTTCAAACCTGGATGGTGAAAACTCCATTTTGCAGGAAGTAGATCTTGCCGGAAACGTCATCTGGCAAATGACTGCAAATGATTTGAACAAGGCGCTGGGCGCAGCAACCTGCGTGGGCTGTAACGTCACCGTTGTCGGCACCCACCACGATTTCGCGGTTCTTCCCAATGGCCACCTGGTCGTACTGGCTGCGATGAGCAAATTCGTTCCCAACGTCGCCGGCTATCCCAGCGGCATAAACGTGCTGGGCGACGTCGTGATCGACCTTGACCAGAATCGCAATCCCGTTTGGCTTTGGTCCGCTTTTGACCATCTGGATGTAAATCGGCATCCCATCGGGTTTCCGGACTGGACCCATTCAAATACGGTTGTGTATTCGCCGGCCGATCGTTCCCTGATCGTCTCGATGCGGCATCAAAGCTGGGTCATAAAGATTGACTACAACGATGGAAAGGGCTCGGGCGATGTTCTGTGGAGATTGGGCTACCAAGGCGACTTCACGCTCGTCGACGGAATCTCCCCCATAGACTGGCAATACGCGCAGCACGACTTTAATGTAATTCGCCCGGCAGACGAGGACAGCCGGGACCGCCATCATGGACAGCGGCCGGAAAACCGCAAGGAACATGACGACGCCTTCGACGCCCTCCTGTTCGACAACGGAAACTCTCGCGTGTTGGATGCGAACGGGGATGTTTGCGGCGGCAGTACGAACTGCTATAGCCGCGTCGTCATTTTTCATCTCGACGAGGACTCCAAAACCGTCACCTTAGAGTGGGTGGATACCCTTCCCTTGTTCTCCACCTTTGCTGGTTCAGCCCGGCGCCTGGAAAACGGGAACATCGAGTTTGATGAGTGCGGTCTCCCGGGACCGGTGCGGCACTCCGCCATTTTCGAAGTGACCCAGACCCCCGCGCCCGTTACGGTGTGGCAAATGCAGGTGACTGGATGGTTTGTCTATCGCGGATTCCGGATTCCAAGCCTCTATCCGGGCGTCCAGTGGTGAACGTAAAATAAGAAGGCTCCGGTTGAATCGCATTAAGGAACCGTCGTTTTAAGACCCGAAGGAGCTGCCCTTCCAAATTCGATGCGGTGGTCTTCGGGGCCGAACCACACCACAATCGCACCGGCAACTAGGACGATCAGCGCGAAGAGCCCCATGGCTGCTCCGTAACTCATGGAATGCGCCATGCGCGCCTCGAAATACGCGCTGCCGGAAGCGATCAACACGCCGAATTGATACGCCAAACCCGGGAAAAAGCCGCGCAACGCGTCCGGCGACAGTTCGTTGATGTGCGCAGGAATCACTCCCCACGCGCCTTGCACCATAAATTGCATCAGGAACCCTCCCGCCAGAATCAATGGGAGGTTCGGTGCAAAGACCCATAGCGGAATCAGCAGCGCTCCCAGAACCACCGCCGTCACCATCGCGCGGCGCCGCCCTCGATGGTCGGAGAAATACCCAAACGCCAGTCCGCCCAGGATTGCGCCGAACATGGTAAATGCCGTGATGTCCGAGGTTCTCTGCGGACTGAAGGCCCGCTGCTGCTGCAAATACGTTGGATACATGTCCTGCGTGCCGTGCGAAATGAAATTCATCATTCCCATGAGCGCAACCAGATACACAAAGCGCTTCCAATTCCCAAAAATCGCTCTGCGGTAACTCATCCAATCCGTGCGTGAACGGTGCCAGGCCTCCGGCTCTTTCACTTTTGCCCGCACAAAAAGCGTGAGTAGCGCGGGCAATCCCCCGACAAAAAAGAGCGGCCGCCATCCCCAGTGCGGATAAACAAACCGGTACGCTCCCGCGGCCAGCACAAATCCAAGCGCGTAGCCTTCCTGCAACAATCCGGAAATAAAACCACGCCACCGTGCCGGCACGGATTCCATCGTCAGGGACGCGCCAACACCCCACTCGCCTCCCATGCCGATTCCATAAAGCAGGCGCAGAACCATGAAGACCCTATAATTCGGCGCAAGCCCCGACAAAACTTCTATCAACGAGTAGTACAAGATGTTGACAATCAGCGGAATCCGCCGGCCATAGCGGTCGGCAATCGCTCCGAACAGGATCGCCCCGATCCATCGCGTGGCCAGGCTCGCTGTAATGGTCAGAGCAAGGTCTGGAAGCGTCTTGCCAAATTCTTTGGCTATGGGGGCGAGGACAAACGTCAGAATGAAAAAATCGAAGGCGTCGAACGTCCAGCCCAGGAATCCGGCAAGCACTGCATTGTGCGTGCCCTTCCCTGTGACGGCCGGTTGAGTGGAATCCGCCATCTCAATCCGCGTTCCACTCCTTCGCGCGCGGCATCAAGCGGGAAAGCAGCGCAGCGCAAATTGCCGCAAACACCAGCAGCACGAATCCGAGTCCCGGTCTTCCTAGCAGCATCTTCCCCGAACCAAACAGCGCCAGGTAGACCATGCCGCAGCCTAGCGCCCACGAGAGCAGGTTGCGCCCCAGGTCGCGCGTTTGCGGAACGTCCTGCACCAAACGCGCGACCGGTTGCCAACCTGCAACATGCGGCCGCACCTTCCGGTAGAATTTCACCAGCACATCTTCCCTTTCCGGCTTCGTCAGGAAGGTCACGACAATCCACACCAGCGAAGTCACCGCCGTGGTGGCGAGCGAGGTCTTCGCGAACAGCACGACGGTGTCGCCCGAAAAGGGTTTCGTCAACGAAAGCACCGCGGTCACGGCAATGGCCGTGGCCATGGCCGCGATTTCGCTCCACGCGTTGATTCGCCACCAATACCACCGCAGCAAGTACACGCCTCCTGTGCCCGCGCCGATGGTGAGCACAATCTCCCATCCTGCCACAATCGAGCCCAGCTGTGCGGCCACGTAGGCGGAGATAATTACAAGAACCACGGTAGCCAGGCGCGATATCACCACGTAATGTTGTTCCGTTCCGTCGCGCTTCACGAAGCGCCGGTAAAAATCCGCGACGAGATACGACGCGCCCCAATTCAGTTGCGTGGCGACAGTCGACATAAACGCCGCAAGGAATCCCGCAAACACCAAACCGCGCAGCGCGTGCGGAACGTGTTCCGCCACAATGCGCATATACGCCGGCTCTGGTTGCGCGAGGCCGGGATAAAGAACGATCACCGCTAACGCTGCCAGTATCCACGGCCAAGGGCGCAGAGCGTAATGCGCAACGTTGTACCACAACACGGACAGCAGGCCGTTGCGCTCGTCTCGCGCGCTGAAAATGCGTTGGGCAATATACCCGCCCCCGCCGGGTTCTGCTCCCGGATACCAAAACGCCCACCACTGCACCCCAAGAAACACCGCGAACGTAATCACCGGAAGAGCCCACGTTGCCTGAAACGTGAACGGCCGCGAAAAATCCGGCAAGAACTTCGTGGGGTCGCTGGCCGTCGGTCCCGCCGCAACGCTCATGGCATGAAGCTTATCGAGCAGCTCGTGCATTCCTCCAACGGCGTCCACCGCGTACCAGGCAATCCCGATGACGATGGCCATCTTCAATACAAACTGAAAAAGGTCTGTCCACAAAACGCCCCAAAGTCCGCCAAGCGTCACATACAGACCGGTGAAAGGAATCAGCACCAGCACGCAAATCCATTTCGAGGT
>DATDNK010000502.1:0-3602 GCA_036518275.1 Candidatus Acidiferrum sp. | reverse complement strand
GTTGAATCCAACTCGCCTGCTTAACGACAAATTTCACCGAGCATGTGATACATTGCGCGCACCATTCTTCTCAGCGGAGGGAATCATGCGCAGAAGAACGTTCATCAACTTGAGTGCTGGTACAGCCGCTGCGCTGACTCTTCCGCCGTTCGCAAAACCAGAGTCCGGAGAGCACCAAAATTCTTTTGCTCCAAATTTGCCAGACCATCAAACAGGAGGCCAACCCATGTCACACCCTGTCGTCCATTTCGAAATCGGTTGCCGAGACAGCGCCAAAACGCAGGAGTTCTACAGAAAACTCTTCGACTGGAAAATCGAAGCGATGGGTCCCGCAGCGATGATCGCGGCAGAAAAGGGCGGCATTGACGGCCACATCACCGCTCTTGGCCACGAACCGCAGCACTACACGATTTTCTACGTGGGCGTGGATGACGTCGCCGCGTATCTGGAGAAAGCAAAAGCGCTGGGCGCCAAGACGCTCGTCGGTCCTATAGACATCCCCACCGGCACGTTTGCCTGGATGCAGGATCTGGAAGGCAACACCGTCGGCCTCTGGAAGAACAAATCTTAGTAATCCCTTCGGTAATTTGTCATTCCGAAGAGCGAAGCGACGAGGAATCCCGGCTTGCTCTCTAATTTACCTAGCCCGACGCGGAAGCCGCGGAGTGCTCACTCACCGCCGCGCTGGTTCGCTGCCGGATTCATCTCCGAAAGCTGTTGAACCCCCGTGCGCCGCAGGGCATACAGAATGCCCCAGCCGATCACTCCGATCACGACAGCGCTGAGCATGGTGATTAAGAGCGAGGGCAGAACCGTAATTTGGGAGGGCTCAATGTGTCCGACAGGCGGATTGGCATGGGGGATCGAAGCCGAGACGGCCTTGGCCTTCTCAATCGTAAACAGAACGGCCGCCAGAATCACAACCATCAAACCCACCGTGGACTTTGGAAACCGGAATTCAGACTTCATCGCGAACCTCCTTCTAAGAGAAAAGATCCCGCTATCGTATGAACCTGTGAGCTTGTAGAAGCGTTCCCGCACTGCGCCAAATACCAGCCCGCCCGTCTCATGCGCGCCGGAAAAAAGCAACGCCAGCGCGCCCTTCTTTCGTTTTTCCGCTTGCACCTCTTGGAGAACGTCCATCATCTCGCCGCCAAACTCGCAGCGGTATGCGGCGGGATAAAGGTGGAGGAGCGCCCGGTAGAACGCGAGCATGGGTTACGTCTCCTTCCGCGCCACACGCAGCCCAGCCACGCGCGTGAGCCGCCTCATGCGGGCCACTTCCGTTTGGAGGTTCCGGCGTCCGGCCGCGGTCAGCCGGTACGCTTGTTTGCCGCGCGAACTATCTTGTTCCTTGAAGCGCTCAATCCATTTCTCGTCGAGCAACCGGGCCAGCGCGCCGTACAGAGTGCCAGTACTCAGCCGCACGCGGCCGTCGCTCATTCGCTCGGCGTCCTGCAAGATTGCGTAGCCGTGGCGGGGATGTTCCGCCAGACTCAGCAGGATGAGCAGGACTGGCTCGCTGACTTCCATATGTCCTCCAACGACATGTCGTATTACGCCATATTACACACCATTCTTAGACACCAGTCAAGGCAAAACGTTCCAACCGGCGACAATTGACAGCCCGTGGATTCGACCGCTACTCTTTCCCTGCGCATCATTCCCATTTACACGCCCTACAGGGTCGGGACATTTGTTCCAGGCGGCGGCGAAGACGAATTGCCTCCCGATGACGCGTGGGGCGCAATCAAAGCATTGCAGGCCGAGTCCGGAGAGCTGCGATGGGAGTTCAAGCTGCATTCGCCGCCGTGGGCCGGCGTGCTACCCACGGCAGGAGGCCTCGTTTTTTCTGGCTCCGACGAAGGCAATTTCTATGCGCTCGATGCGCGCACGGGGAAACCGTTGTGGGACTTCCAAACTGGCGGCGCGATTGGCGCCAACCCCGTCTCCTTCATCATTGACGGCCGCCGGTGCATCGCCATCGCCGCCGACCGCGTCCTCTACGTTTCGGCCTCTGAGTGGTCCAAAGATTCATCTACGGTCCTAAGCGTGACTCTGTGTCTTTGAAGCTCACCAGAAGAAACCCAGCGACAGTGCTGCGCTCATTGATAAACTGCGCATTAGTAGTATCAATCCACGTCACTTCGCCTCCTGTGACTTGCTTGCCGGGCTTACCTTTTGCAGCCACTCTGATCTGAGAATACCCAAGAGGAATTAGCAGAGAGTGAAAGCGCAACTCCTTCGCGTGCAGCGTAAGATCCATTCTCGGACTAAGTTGTACCAGCTCCACTAAGCATTCTGAGGTTTCGAACTCATGCTTGACGGAAAAGTAGTTCGGTTTCGGCTGGTCACACTTTCCTAGCGAATCACTCAAAATAAACTGCGAGCACAAATTGTGGGCGTCACCTTGGGGCTTCAGCAGTTCGACGGTGATGTTGCGGAAGGGAGTGTCGGCTAGGTTTTGAGCGACGTGCGCGAAACCGCCGCGCGTGAAGTGCGTTTCGCCGTCCTTGAGCTGAAGATGAATTTCAGGCTTGTTCAGGATGGCGTTGACGACGTCGGAGGGACCAAGCGAAACGTAAATATAGTCGTGGTCGTGCTGGTGAAGCTGGGTCGCTTCGTGCGGAGGGACTTCGACGTAGTACACGCGGACATATTCGTTTTCAATCTTCAGATGATGATGCGGCTCGCCGGGCATGTTTCCCCGCCCGAGCGGAACCGGCTCCTGGACATTGGCACTGATTGCGCAAACCAGAGGAAGCAGAGTCAACGTGAGAACGATTCTCGTCCGTCGACCACTGATAAATGCGTAAGAGAGATTCCTCGCTTCGCTCGGAATGACGGAGATTGAATTGGGCCGCATCGAAATCTCACACGAGGCGTTCGAGGATGCCGGCTGCGCCCATGCCACCTCCAATGCACATCGTGACCAGGCCGTAACGCGCGTTGCGGCGCTGCAATTCGCGAAGGATGCTGGCGGTGAGTTTTGCGCCGGTGCAGCCGAGCGGATGGCCGAGTGCGATTGCTCCGCCGTTGGGATTGACCTTCGCGGGATCAAGCCCAGCTTGCTGGATGACCGCGAGCGATTGCGCTGCGAACGCCTCGTTAAGTTCGATGACCGCGATGTCATTCAACGAGAGGCCAGCGAGTTTCAAAGCCTTGGGAATGGCGGCGACCGGGCCGATACCGAATTCTTCGGGGAGTACGCCTGCGGTCGCATAAGCCACAAAGCGTGCGAGCGGCTTCGCACCAAGGGATTTGGCGCGCGCGTCGCTCATAACTACAGCTGCCGCTGCGCCGTCGCTCATCTGCGAACTGTTTCCCGCGGTCACGGTACCTTTTACATGAAACGCGGGCTTGAGTTTGGCCAGCGCGTCAAGCGAGGTATCTGCGCGAGGGCCTTCGTCGGTTGAGAATGTGAACGTTTGTGTCGCTGGTTTGACCGAGGCGAACTTCGGTTTAGACGACGCGCCGTTGCCGTTTGGAAGCGAAGTGATTTTGACTTCGACGGGAAAAGTCTCTTCTTTGAAATGGCAAGCGGTAATGGCTGCGAGAGCCTTCTTATGCGAATCCAAGGAAAACTCGTCAGCTTGCTCGCG
>DATDNK010000501.1:0-4316 GCA_036518275.1 Candidatus Acidiferrum sp. | reverse complement strand
GATTTTCTGAGCGACTTCACGTGCATTCATTCGTTGACGATCGACCAGCTTCAGGCACGCCTGCCGTACGTGCCAGAGCTGCGGCAGATTATTAATGTGGCGCGCGAGTTCAACAACCGGGCCGGTGACGACCTAGGCGGCATTTTGATTGTCGAGTTGAAGGCGTTTTCGCCGCACTGCGATCCCGGGGATGACTTTGAGCAACCGTTAGTGTCGGCCGCGGTCAATGAAATACGGAAGGCGCAGTTTGCCGACCGCGTGATGTTCGATTCGTTCTCGCCCGCGCTGCTTTATCTGGCGCAACAGGCGGCGCCGGAGATTCCGCGCGAGCTGGACCTCGATGGCGTCCAGCTGTTGACGCCGGCGCAAGTGCAAGCGGTGACCGGATTGCCGGTGACCATCATTAACAAGAAGATTTCGTTCGGGCTTACGTGGGCGGAAATTGGGCCGATCTACCGTTTGCCGGGTTACGCTTCGCCGACGCAGTTTCTGATCACCGGGCTCGTTACCGGCGTTCGCGTGGTCGGAGGCGAGATGGATTTCTTTGCAGCGGCGGAGCAAGAGCAACCGGGCAGTGGCGCAGAGTTTGTCGGAGCGGCGCATTCGCTGGGAATGCGAGCGTTCGCGGATCCGGCGAACACGCCGGCGGATTGGAACTTCTTCACTTCGCTGGGCGTCGACGCTATCTACAGCACAATCCCCATGGGCGTGAAGTTGCAGCCGGTGATTCCGGATTTCTGATCGCTCGAGAGGCTTGCAGAACTTTTATCGGGCGGAGGATGACGTTGACCATGCGTTTTTCTTACTCGATGCCCCGGGTTGTATTACTGATCTTCGGCGTGGCCTACTTCGGACTTTGGGCCTGGCACCCGATCGATTCCCACGCAGACGATGCGTTCAGGGTTCTCGGTCCTGCTATGAATTATTTGTTTCCCGCGGTGTTTTACTGCTTAGCTGCAGTTTTTATTCTGAGGGATCGTCAGGCTGGCGGAGACCCCGTTGGCAAAGCCCCGCCGACATTAAGCGACTCAACACCGCTCCTCGTTCTCGCTGTGGTCCTGTATTTGCTGCCGCTGGCGATCACAGGAAGAGAGGGCTGGAAGGAGGGGGACCGGATTTGGGCTGCTCTTTATGTTTTGCTCGAGTTTTGCTTCATTTTACTGTGTCTCTCGTTCGCCTGCGAGCAAACTGCGCCGCTGGCTGAAGGGAACGCCAGCAGCAAAGCGCAGTGGCTGGAGAAGCTCAGCCAGCGTATCAGGAGATGGTTTCTGGGTGTGGCAGGTTGGCTGCACCCTGGCGTGCTGATCGGCGCAGGAGTAGTTCTCGTTTTAGCCAGTTTGTTCTTGCCCATCGGTGACGGTCCAACCGGTCTCGCATTTCTGCGCGGCAGGGAGTCGTGGGTTACTTCTATTAGCGAAGTGACTGGCGGCATCGGGGCTATCCAACTCACCAAGGCGCTTTTGGGGCGCGCGGTCTACATGATCGCTCTGGGCCTTGCGGCGACGGCGATCATTGCGATGTTCGGCAAGGGATTCCGGCCCTCCGTCTCGAGACCATCGCGCCTGTGGACCGGGTTAACCGGACTGAGCAGCTTCCTCGCGATCTATTCGGCGACGGACCTCAACTTCGGCTGGCTGGGCCTGTCATCAGAGAACACGCGCGTTCAACATTGGACGCTGTTCTGCCTCTGGCTCATTTTGTGGCTTCTTCCGCTAGCCCTGTGGGTGCGGCTGTCGTTCAGAGGTTACGAAGGGAGTGCGACACCGCGTATGCCCGATTTCTCCTGGCTGATTCTGCTTTTTCTTCCGGTGGTGCTTTTCAACGTTGATATGGCTCCGGCTCTAGTCGGCGGCTTTTTGGACCTGAGAGGCTTGGTGAGCTACGTTGCTGGACTGCAACTTCTGTGCTGGGGTTTCGTGCGCAGCATGGCGCTGAGCCCACCAAAAGACCATCTGTGGGGATCAACCTAGAAAACGCACCAGCATAAAGCCGCCGCTACTGAACGCCGATCTTATGAAGTAACTGAGTGAAGCGTGGGTCGGAGCGCAACGGGTCGGCCATAGGCTCGGCACTGAGGTAAACGAGGCGGTCGGTGCGTTCTTTGTAAGCCTTGTCGAGCCAATCGAGTGCCGTGCGGTTTTCACCGAGGCCCAAACTGACCATAGCGAAGTAAAGCGGAGACACATAACGAGACTGAGCCAAGTGCTCGAGATCCGTCAGCGCCTTGCGAGCGCCCGCGGCGTCGCCAGAGACGCCCAGCGCGTGTCCGTACAAGGCAATCATGACGGGATGGTCGCCCGAGAGTTGCCGTCCCTTGGAAAACTGCTGCAAAGCCTCGGCATACATTTTCTTCTCGCGATACGCGGAGCCGAGCCAAATATAGGCCAGCCAGTAGGTCGGGTACTGCTCGGCGGTGCGAAGGCCCTGGGCGATCGCAGAGTCGTAGTTTCGTGAGTTGTATTCAATCTCCGCGCGTACGGTATTGAAGAGCGGCGAAACTGGGTCGAGCTCGAGTGTACGGGAGTTCTCCTCGAGCGCCTGCGGCAGGCGATTACGCACAAGGCAGTAGTGACCGAACCAGAGATGAGAAATGGGATTGTTGGGGCCCAGAGCGATGGCGCGCTGAAATTCCCGCTCCGCGAGATCGAAATTCCAGTCGTAGCTGAAGGCGACGTTGCCGAGAACAGCGTGAGCTTCGGCAAGCTCAGGATCGAGCTCCAAGGCGCGCTTGGCAGCTTCGCGGGCTTTAGGCTTAGCATCCGAGGGCGCTAAGTCATCGTAAGGCACTTGCCCGAGCAAGGCGTAGGAGCTGGCAAGTCCGGCATAAGCGAGTGCGTATTGCGGATCTTTTTGAATGGCCTGCTGATAGGCTTCGATGCTCTTGTGCATGTCGGCGCGATTGGTCCAGTAGAAACGACCGCGAAGGTAGGCGTCGTAGGCTTCGGGATTCACGATGCGCTTTGCCGCAGAGGTGCCGGGCTCTGCAGGCGACGGGTTCAACGCGAGGCTAATCTTGTCCGCCACGGCAGCGCCGACTTCGTCCTGAACGCGAAGGATGTCGTTGAGGTCTCGGTCGTACTTGTCGGTCCAAATGTGCGTTTGATCGCTTACCTGAATGAGCTGCACGTCGATGCGCACGCGGTTTGCGTCGCGGCGCACGCTGCCTTCCAAGGCATATTTGACGTTAAGGGCGCGGCCAATTTCGGCGATGGGCTTCCCGGCAAGCGCACTGGAAGAGGTGGCGGCAATTACGCCAAGGTGTTGCGGATCAAGACTGCCCAGGCGCGTAATCATTTCGTCGGTAAGGCCGGCACTGAAGTAGTCCTGCTTGGGGTCGCCGCTGAGATTCGTGAATGGAATGACTACGAGGCGGATTTTTTTCTGCGCGAAAGCTCCCGAAAAGAGCAAGCGCCAACCCGCGAAAGCGACAATGAGAATCGCGGCGGCGGCAATGAAGACAATCGCAAGCCGGTGCTTTGGCGCCGGAGGTGGAACTTGCGCTCGTAAATCCGTGGAGTTGTTATCTGCGCCGACGACCGGTTGAGTCGTTAGATTCGTGCTGCCGTTCTCGGATTCTGAAGAAACGTCAGCAACGTCAGGTTCGGGCTCGAAGGCCGCGTCGGCTACGGGATCGTCTTTAGGCTGGCGCTTCTTGAACCATTCGTCCAGTTCGCTGGCGTAGGCGTAAACCGTGGAGCGCTTCTGGTGCTCGTGGCGATGGACGGGAAGCGCTTCGGTTTGTTCCCAGCGCTGGACGGTGCGTACCTCACGGCCAAGATAGGAGGCAATCTCCTTCCAGGAAACGAGCTTCTTGTCGTGAAGGCGTGACCCTTCGGGGTTGATGGGTGCTTCACTAGCAGACATGAAGGGTGCCTGAGGTGAGCATCTTGGTTGGCCGGATTATATCTCAAATGTATACAGAATCCGCAAGCAGGCGGGATCAGTGTGCCGTTTTGGAGACGCTGGCGGGCGTTTAATGCGCTTTAGCCACGACCGCGCCAGCGGCGGCACCAAGGAGGAACCACTTGGCGGCGCGGGTGACACGGCGCCAAGCGGTGCCCCCCCTGGCAATGCGCAGGGCGTCGTCGCGCTCTTTGGTGAGCGCTGCGGTCTTAGCTTTTTCGTCAGCAAGGTTGCCTTGGGCGGCCGTGAGTTTCGCCTGACAGGCTTGGCAGTCAACGGTGAAGTCGTAGAGAGGCTTTAGATCGGCGGCGGGGATGAAAGCCCCTTCAGCTGGCACATTATGGTTGAATTGCGAGGTGGTGGCAGAGTTTGCTGCTGATGCAGCAGCGGGCGAGGCAAGCCTCGCCCCTACG
>DATDNK010000500.1:0-4781 GCA_036518275.1 Candidatus Acidiferrum sp. | reverse complement strand
GCCGGAAAGCACATCGGTCATCGGCGTTTCGATGAAGCCCGGTGCAACGGCATTTACAGTGATATTGCGCGACGCGATTTCCATGGCGATGGCTTTGGTCAGCCCGATCAGCCCGGCCTTTGCGGCGACGTAATTCGCCTGGCCCGCGTTCCCCATTTGCGCGACCACTGAGGCGATATTGATGATGCGGCCCGCCCGGGCTCGCATCATTGTGGCAAGAGCTTGCTGAATGCAGAAGTGCGCACCGGTCAGGTTGGTACGAATCACGGCGTCCCAATCATCCTGCTTCATACGCAGGGCCAAGCCGTCGCGGGTAATCGCTGCGTTATTCACCAGAATATCGAGGCGGCCGAATTTCTCGACGACGGCTTTGAATCCAGCCTTGACCTGCTCCGCGTCAGCGACGTCCATCTTCACAGCGAACGCTTGGCCGCCCGCCGCGACAATATCCTTCGCCAGCGCGGCGAGCTTTTCTTCATTGCGCGCCGCAACGGCAACTTTGGCTCCCGCTTCGGCGAGCGCCAAAGCGGTGTCGCGCCCGATGCCTTGCGACGCGCCGGTAACCAACGCTACTTTGTCTTTCAGGCTGAACATTCTGCAGAAAGTCCTAAGTTATAAGTCTTAAGTTCTAAGTAAAGAAAAGAAAAAGGGCGAGACTCCGGGCTCCAACAGTGTTTTCCTGCCCACGAGAACTCCGGACTCTTGCTTCACCTCGTACGTCTCTCTCAGGGTCTTTTCCTTACTTAAAACTTAAAACTTATGACTTAAGACTTAGAACTCACCCTCATGCAGCATCCGAGCGTGCCGCCCCAATTTTTTCAACTGTGGCAGCGAGGCTTCTTTCGTCCTCGACGTTCAGAGCCCCCGCGGAACGCTCGATTTGCCGGAGCAAACCGATCAGCACGCGGCCCGGCCCCACTTCCACAAAAGTGTTCACGCCCTCATCAATCAGCAGCCGTACGGACTCTTCCCAGCGCACCGGCATGGAAACCTGGCGAATCAACGCCTCGCGCGCTTCCGCTCCTGTCGTGATGGTGTCCGCGTCCACATTCGTGGCAAGCGGCACGCGCAAATTCGAAAATTCCGCGCCGCGCAAATCCTGTTCGAGCTTCTCCTGCATGGGCGCCATCAATGCAGAGTGAAACGGCGCAGAAACCTGCAAGATGACAGCGCGTTTCGCCCCCGCCTGAGAAGCCAGTTCGACAGCGCGCTTTACCGCGCCCGCGTGCCCGGAAATCACGGTCTGCTCCGGCGAATTTAAGTTAGCCGGAGCGCAGACCTCGCCATCCGCGGCGCGCTTGCAAACGTCCACGACAACCGCATGCGACAAACCCATTATCGCCGCCATCGCGCCCACACCATGGGGCACGGCATCCTGCATATACGTGCCACGCTTGCGCACGAGCTGCACCGCGTCCGCAAACTTCAGCGAGCCGGCGCAGACCAGCGCGGAGTACTCCCCAAGACTATGGCCGGCCACGAAATCCGGCTCCAGGCCTTTCTCTGCAAGCACGCGAGAGGCAGCCACCGAAACAGTCAGAATCGCCGGCTGCGTATTGGCCGTCAGCTTTAGCTCCTCTTCCGTGCCTTCGAAGCACAGTTTGGAAATCGAAAAGCCAAGCGCCTTGTCGGCTTCGTCGAAAACGGCTTTCGCGACGGGATGCTTCTCCGCCAGTTCCTTGCCCATGCCGGGATATTGCGAAGCTTGTCCGGGAAACACAAATGCTACTTTGCCCATGGCCGATTCCTCTCTGCCACCGTCACGCGGGAACCGCAGTGGCGGAGAGCTCCTGTTCGATTCTTTCGTTGATGCGCGCGCGGGCGAGTCCCGCGGCTACGCGGATGGCGTTTTTCACAGCATTGGCATTCGAGCGTCCATGGCCTATCACGCAGACGCCGCGCACGCCAAGAAGAGGAGCGCCACCGTACTCCGTATAATCAATCTTCTTTTTCAAGCCTTTGAACGCCCCTTGCGAAAGCTTGGCGCCGACCTGAGAAAGAAGGGAGCTTTTCATTGACTTCTTCAGCGAATCAAAGATCGAGACCGCCAATCCCTCGCAAATCTTCAAGGCGATGTTGCCGACGAAACCATCGCACACAATTACATCCACAATGCCGGAAAAAAGATCGCCGCCTTCCACATTGCCCACAAAATGAACCGGGCTTTTCCTCAGCAAAGTATAGACTTCACGCGTCAGCACGTTACCCTTGATTTCTTCCTCTCCCACCGAAAGCAAGCCGACCCGCGGGCGCCTGTTGCCGAACGCCGCGCGGTAATACACCTCGCCCATCACCGCGAACTGCAGCAGATGTTCGGGCCGGGAATCCACATTGGCTCCTACGTCGAGCAGCACGGAAACGCCGCCCCTGGCGTTGGGAAAAGGAGCGGCTAAGGCAACGCGGTCAACGGACTCGAGAGCTCCGAGCAGAAAGCGCGCCACCGTCATGACCGCGCCGGTATTTCCGGCGCTGACCATGCCATCAGCCTTGGCCTCACGGACCAGACGCGCGGCCACGTGCACCGAACTGTCTTTCTTCCGCCGAAACGCCTGCGCTGGGTGATCATTCATGGCGATCACCTCGCTGGCCGGCACGATCTCAATGGGCAGGCTAGGCTCTGGCGCGTTCCTGGCCAGCTCTGCACGCACCACGTTCGGCTGTCCCACAAGCAAAATGCGTACGTTGAATTCGCGTGCGGCCAGCACACTGCCTTCCACTTCAGGACGTGGCGCATGGTCCCCGCCCATGGCGTCAACGGCGATGGTGATCATGGGATTTTTCCCGCAGAATCAGCGAAACGAAAGCTTATGCCGACGCTTGGACGGCCTTGCCCTTATAGTAGCCGCAATGCGGACACGCCTGGTGTGGCTGCTTCATTTCATGGCAATTCGGACACTTGCCCAGTCCCGGCTTGGCCAGAAAATGGTGCGCCCGCCGGTTGCTGGTCCGTCTTTTCGAATGCCTCCGTTTTGGGTTAGGCATAACACTACACCTCGTTCCCGCCGCATTGGGCGGATTATATAGGGCTTTGGGCCCCGAAAAGCTATTGTTTTTTCAGCCAGTCCTGCTTGAGGCGTGCGAGAGAAGCCAGGCGGGGATCCGTGGCGTGGGTCTCGCAACGGCACTCTTCATGGTTCAGGTTGGCGCCGCAATTCGGGCACAGCCCCCGGCAATCGCTCTGGCAAATGGCCTTGATGGGAAGCGCCAGAAGCACCTGCTCTTTCAACACGTCCGCCAAGAAAAGGCCATCTCCTTCGTAAAAGCCGATATCCGTATCGTCATCCTTCAGCCGGTCTTCCCGGTGTTTGATGAGATTGGCGCCTTTCGGAAGCGGGGCATAGAACAAGTCAAACGAGCTGCTCACTTCCTCGGCGACCGGCTCAAGGCAGCGCGCGCAGACTAATTCGACCTTTGTTTCGAGGTTGCCCTCGACGCGAATCTGCCCTTCCAGTAGCTCCGCGGTGGCCGTCACTTCCAGCGGCTCAATCTGTTTGATTTCGGCCGAATGGAAGTCGATGCTGCCCGGCGCATAGGTCTTGCGGATGTGCAGCTTGCGGACGGCCAATTCCTTGACGTCCAAAAACATCTGTTCAGCGCCTCCCGCGCGCACGCTCATGCTTTACCATTATTCAGAGGGGTCAGCGTCAAGTCAAGGAAACGCCGCGCTAATCCTCCGGTTCTTGCGCTCTTTTTGTAACTGCAGGCCCGTACTCATTGGGTGTAACTGTCTGACGCCTTCGCCTGAAGGTAGGCGCACTGCGCCGTTAAGGGACACACTTCGCATTTCGGCTTGGAATGCTTGCAGACCTCCTGTCCATGCTTCTTCAGCAGCAGATAAGCCCTTTGCCGCGCCGCAAACGTTTTCGGCAATTCCCTGTCCAAGATCTCCCTTGCGGCCTTGTAATCGGCGGCATAGTTTTTTCCTGGTTCGCCTATAAACAGCCGTATGGGTACCTCAACGAATGCTGAGGGCACGGCCGCAACGGGCGCTAGCCCGGAAAACAGCAGGATCTTTTCGGCGCTTGGTTCTCCGATTACAGGAAATTCCTGGAGCACCTTCTTCGCTGCTTTAACACCCTTTTCCGGTTGATTCTTAGCATCGTTCAAGTGCTTCTGCAGAATCGCTCTGAGGGATCCCCCAGACTCGTTCTTCACTTTGCGCGCGATTTCCTTCAGCCGCTCCGCGCAGACTTGGGGCATGATCACGTTCGGCCGCATCAACTTAGCAAGCTTCGCCTCTGAAACGGCCAAAAACCTCTTGGGCTGCACGCCAACCTCTCGCTTTAGCGCTTCAAAGCCCTTCGCACACTTTCCATCACTTGCGGGATAACCGCAGTTCAAGAAAATAATCATTTCGTATGGGTCTGTGGGCCCTGCCAGCTTTTGCGGCCCATAAACGCTCTCCAAGGCTTCCAAGACCTGCGCCAGTTTGGTAGGCATGGCGGCTCATTGTATCAATCTGAAGGGCCCGCGGCACTGCATGTCTCCACTCGTCTCAGCTAAAGCTTGTCAGTAGGAAACCTCGAATCTCAAAGTGCAACGAGATCATGAGAAGACCATGCGGGTTGCAGGCTTGCGCAAGGAGCGGCCCGGATCGCCCTTAGGGGGGATCCACTCGATTACATCTTGTGCATTCAATGGTGTTGTAGCAACGTGAATTTGTCACCCTAACGGCAACATAAAAATGTCACCCTGGGGGCACGGCAGTATGATCCAGGCGGGTGTCGCCGTAGTACAGCGACACCCGGCCGTCCAGAGCTTGGTAAATTTGCACTTTTGCG
>DATDNK010000499.1:0-6214 GCA_036518275.1 Candidatus Acidiferrum sp. | reverse complement strand
CACATCATCGAGCTTCCGCCCGCGCCGGAATTACTTGCGCCTTTGCTCGAGATCATCCCGCTGCAACTGCTGGCCTATCACATTGCCGTGCGCCGCGGTTGCGACGTCGACCAGCCGCGCAATCTCGCGAAATCTGTCACCGTTGAGTAATGGCCGAGAAGTCTAGCTAAAATGAGGTTTGGCTAAAATAAATCCATGCGGCGCAATTTTCGACCGAGGTTCGGCTGTTTACTGCTGCTCTTGCTACCGGCAGCTTGTCCGATACCTGCACAAACCCCGGATGCCGCTACGGCAGCGCTGCGCGAAGTTCGCGTGGTTGGACAAAAACATTTATCGGAAGCACAGATAGCGGCTTTGACCGGCCTCGCCGTCGGCTCACAGGTCGGCCGCGCCGATTTGCAAGCTGCCGCTGACAAGCTTATACAGACCGGACTTTTTTCCAAAGTCAGCTACAATTTTGAGACTCGCACCGGAGTGGTTGTCACCTACCATGTCGAAGAATCTCCGCGAATCCCCGCCTATTTCGACAACATTCCCTGGTTCGCAGACTCGGAGCTTGCAGACGCTATTCGCGCGAAACTTCCCTTCTTCGATGGCACTCTGCCCGAGGCCGGTGGAACCGTAGAACAAGCAGCAGACGCAATCAAAGAACTAATTGCCTCCCACGGCATGCAGGTTACACTCGAGCACGAAGTTGCCGGCAACCCCAGCGGAGAAGGCACCATTCAACTTTTCAAGGTGCAAGGCCCGGCGCTGCAAATTGAAAAGCTGGAGTTTAGCGACGCTTCCCTCCTCGCTTCCAAAGTCGTTCAGCAGCACCTTACCGAAATTGTCGGCAAACCGTATTCAAGGCTGGCGATCGATTTGTTCCTTACCGAAGCGATCCGGCCGGTTTACCTTAGCAAAGGTTGCTTGCACGCTAAGTTAGGCCCGCCGGAAATTCGTCTAACAGGCAAACCCGGTCCGAAATTGCCCGAGCAAATCCCGGTATTTGTTCCCATCGATCCGGGCCCCGTCTATCACTGGAAAGAAGTTCATTGGACAGGCAATGTAACGGTGTCCGAGTTCACTTTGAACGGCGACGTGGGGTTGAAAGCCGGCGATGTTGCCGATGGCATGAAAATCGAAGCAGGCTGGGACCGCGTGCGAGAAGAACTTGGCCATCACGGCTATCTCGACGCGAAAGTCGATCCGGTCCCGGCTTTTGACGAATCGGCGCAAACAGTTTCGTATTCCGTGAAGATTCACGAAGGGCTGCAGTATCGCTTCGGCAAAATGGTGCTTACCGGCCTTTCACCTGCAGCTGAAAAAAAATTGCATGAGGCGTGGCCGATCCCGCAAGGCGATATTTTCGACAAAACGAAATACGAAGAGGTTCTGACCAAGCTGCAACGGCATCGGGAGCAAATTTTCGGGGAATTGCCGCTACACTATGAAACTCCCGGTCATTGGCTGCAGACCAATAGCGACGGAACAGTGGACGTGCTTCTCGATTTCAAATGAATCTGACAAGCATCGCTTCCCGCATCGAAAGTGAAACTCTGCGATATACTCACCGCTGACATGAAAACGCTCATTCAAATTCGCAATGGAGAGCAATCAGCTCATTCGCCGGAAGAGAAGGAAGACCTTCTCCTCTCGCATCTCGCCGAAATTCCTTCGCTCATCGTCGCGCTTTCCGGGGGCGCGGATTCCGCTTATCTGGCGTGGGCCGCGAACCGTGCTCTCGGCGACCGCGTTCTGTCGGTCACGGCCCTCTCTCCCAGCTTTTCCGCGCACGACCGAGAGATTGTCGAACAGTTGGTGAGAAAGCTGACGCTTCGCCACGAGTTCATCGAAACGCACGAGATGGAAAATCCCGCGTACCGCGCAAACCAGTCCGATCGTTGCTATTTCTGCAAAGATGAACTGTTTTCTGTGCTCGACAGTCTGGCGCACTCCCGCGGGGTTGCCGCGGTCACCTACGGCGTAAACGCCGACGACACCCTGGATTTTCGCCCCGGTCATCGGGCTGCCACGGAACATGAAGTTCTTACGCCGCTCCTCGATGTCGGCCTCGCAAAGTCGGAAATTCGCATGCTCTCACGCCGTGCCAATCTGCCCACATGGGATCGCCCCGCCTCCGCCTGCCTCGCTTCTCGAGTTCCCTATGGAACGGAAGTGACTCCTGAACGCCTCGCGCTCGTCGAGCGTGGGGAAGCCGCGCTTCGCGAATTGGGCTTCCGCCAATTTCGCGTGCGCATCCATGACAATCTCGCGCGGGTGGAAATCTCCCGGGAGGAGATGCATCGCGCGCTTTCAGCAGAAATGACAACGGCCATTGCGCAACGCCTCAAGGCTGCCGGCTTCGCTTACGTTACCCTGGATCTGCAGGGATATCGCCAGGGGTCTCTGAATGAAACTCTTGCTCGCCCTGCGCAGCCATCCGGTAAGGCAGCCTCAGGAACATAATCCGTTGTTTTTGCGTAGCTATTAGTGGAACATCCGAGTGGTTGTTAAGGGTTCTTTGGAGGAGGAATGGCGCGCTATCGCAAACTTGGCAGTTCCTTAGCGCTCTTCGCTGCCGCTGCTGCCTTTGCAGGCTGTTACACGGGCCCCGGCGTCAATGGAAACTTCGCGCGCACTTTCACCGTGTCTGGCCCGATTCGACTGGAGCTTAGCAATGCGTCCGGCGATGTGGACATCGCGGAAGGACCGGCGGGAACAGTATCAATTCAAGGCGAAGTCCGAGCCTCCGGTTTCGGATTTGAAAACCCACAAAAGCGTTTGGACGACATCGTGTCGAATCCCCCGGTCGAGCAGCGTGGGGACACGATTCGCATTGGCAAGGATTTTTCCCAGATGCGCAATGTCTCCATCACTTACAAAATTCGAGTCCCCCACGACACTGAGGTCGATGCCAGTGTTGCTTCCGGCGCAGAGAATATCCGCGACCTGCGTGGCCCCGTGAAAGTCCGCTCGGCTTCAGGGACGATTAACGTCGAGAAGATTGATCGGGACGCTCAGCTTTCCACGGCCAGCGGTTCCGTCACCGCCAATGACGTAGGCAGTGATGTTCAGGTGTCCAGCGCTTCCGGTAATGTCACGGTTTCCAACGTCAAAGGGGATGTCCACGTTAAGGCAATCTCCGGCGTCATTCGTGTTTCCCATCCCGGAGCCCGCGTAGAAGGAAGTACGGCCAGCGGCGAAGTGGAAATCCAGGATGCGGCGAATGACGTGACGGCGCATGCCGCTTCCGGTCGCGTCTATGTGCAAGGCAACCCTGGCGCGCAGGGCTATTGGAATTTGAAGACTGCCTCTGGGGGCGTGCAAATCAGCGTCCCACCTTCCGCAAACTTCCATCTCTCTGCGGAAGCTGTCTCCGGCGAAATTCGTACGGATATTCCCATCGTTATCGAAGAGCAAGGAAAGCATAGTCTACGAGCCCGCATAGGGACTGGCGGCGGCCGAGTGGAAGTGCGTACCGCCTCCGGCGAAATTCACATTAGCGGATCGAAATAGCTCCTGCGCCTTGCCCGATTCTCGTTGCTCCGAGAATCGAAGCCTAGCGACAATTTCCTGTTGTACGTTTAGAATCCCCGCATGCGGTTTCTCGCCCCTTCACCCTGCGCCGTGGGAGCGCTCTGCCTCTGCGTACTCGCTTCGCCCGCACTGGCAGGAACTATTACGCCAGCGCAGGAGAGCCAGGGGGCAGCTTCCGCCGCGTCGAACACCAGCCGCTCCAAAGACAAAGGCTCCATCAAACAGCCTTTGCCCGAGGAAGAACTGCAACGCGCACTCAATGATGCCGGAAGCGATCGCGCCGCGCTTGTCCGCAATCTCGAAGGTTTCCTCAAGAAGTATCCGGAGTATCCCAACCGCACTGGAATCTACCGCGCTCTTGTCGAAGCCAGTCTTCAATTAAAGGACAGTGTCCGCGCTGCAGACTATGCCGAACGCATGGTGGCGCTGAACCCCAATGATATTTCTACCTTACTGCTTGCTATTGAGCTCCTCGAGCGACAGGAAAACGAAGCGGGGTTCCGCCGGGCGGTCAGCTACTCCACGCGGATCCTGGATCTCGTGGGGCATGTCTCTTCCACGGAACGCTCGCCCCGAGTCTCGGTGGAACAATGGGAGCTGCAGAGAAAGAGCGACCTGGCAAACACGCATTTCCTGCGCGGCGACCTCTATTTCAAATTAAAGGATTACGACTCCGCTCGAAAGGATCTGGAGATCAGCTATGAAATCTTTCCGACGGCAAGCGCAGCGGAACGACTTGCCGAAACCGCTGAACTTCAGAAAGACTTGAATACCGCCATCCAGCAATACGCGCGCGCTTTCGCTCTGGCGGAGGGAAAGAGCGGAAGCGTCAGCCGAGAAGACATTCGCAAGAAAATCGGCAACGTTTGGCGGCTCGCGCATGGATCCGAAAATGGTTTGGGTGAGTATCTGCTGAGCATCTATGACTCGGTCACCCGGCCTTCGTTGAAGAAGGCTGCACGCAATGAAGGTGCCAAAGAAGTTTCCGATTTCGTCCTTCGCAAAGCTCCAACTGGAAGCGCTTACCCGTTGAAAGAAACAAAGGGAAAAATAGTCGTCTTGAATTTCTGGGCCACCTGGTGCGGGCCCTGTCACGCGCTCGAACCGCAGTTCGCCCACGTTGCCGCAGACTATCACAACCTCCCCGACGTGCTATTTCTGTCCGCAAATTGTGATGAGGATGAAACTTTAGTTGCGCCCTACTTGCAGAAAGACAAGCTGGCTACCGAAGTCGTCTTTGCCGATGGCCTCGATCGGCTTTATTCAGTTAATTCTTTTCCCACGGTCATCGTAGTTGATCGCGAGGGCAAAATGGCTTTTCGTTCAGACGGTTTCCAGCCGGACACATTTGAACGCGACCTTTCCGCGGCCGTGCGGCGTGCCCTGGGCCAACCGGGAGTCACGCCCTGAGAATCCCATCAAGGCGCCAAATCCGGACTGTATCCGTCCACAACGTCGACGAAGTCGGACACTTCCGCCATGTCTTTTCCGACAAAGCGAATCGTATGCGAATCCACGCGTTGCACGATGCGCAGATAACTCAACATCTGAGCAGGCATGTAGTTCTTGAAGCTGATCTCCAGAGTGACCGGCGTTTTGATTGCGTACGGCTTGAAATCATGCAGACGTGCGAGCGCGGCTTTCACTCCAGCCCCGATTCTTTCGCAGGATGCTTCGGGAGTCAGGGTTTCAGCGGAATGAAAGCTCAAATTCTTTTTAGTTTCGGCGGTTTCAATGTTTCCCAGCCGGGATTTCAGTTCTTCCATTGCAGCATCGTCCCCGGAAGCAAAAATTACTGGCACGCCTAGAGCACCCGCAAAAGCGGCGTTGAATTCGCCTTCGGTGACGGCGTTGCCGTTTAGCGACACGCGCGTGAGATGCGCGCTGGAAAAAGTGTGCGCGCGCACGCCGCGCATGTTCGTTGTTGAAGCGTGATAGCCAATGAAGAGCGCGGCATCGAAACTCGAATCGAGGCCTGCCATCATTCCTCCATGGCGCGGCCAGGAACGCACGATTCGAACATTCTTGGGAAACTCATCGATCAGAAGGCTTTCTCCATTTCCGTGCGAATCGCTCACCACGATCTCCGTTGCCCCCGATTGATTGGCGGCGGTTACTGCAGCCAGTGTTTCGTTGGTCATGAAGTGGCGGAAGCGCTCGTACTCAAAACCACCAGGACCCAATTGATCTGCGGTGACCACTCCCGCCACGCCTTCCATATCCACGGAAATGTAGATCTTCAGTTTCTTGGCTGCAGACGCGGAAGCTTGCGGCTTCGCCGCAGGACACAAGAGCCACCAGACAGCGCACGCGACAAAAAGCACACGGCAGATGCGATGCAAAATACTCATGAACACACCTCTGGAAATTTTAGATCAGGAAATCTGCGAACGGGAGTGTATCAGCTTCGCGCCGCGGACGCCGGAGGAAAAGCGAGTGCGACCTCGCTGGCGGCGAGAATCGTATTGACGTGAATGCGAACCGTATCTTCCACGCGGCGCGCATAGCCACCGGCCAAAGTCGTCGTAACGGGGATGCCCCGCCGGCGGGCTTCCTCGAACACGCTGCGGTCGCGCTTTTTCAGGCCTTCTTTCGTGAGCGAAAGCCCACCAAGCTGATCTTCGCAGTAGGGATCGGCGCCACCCACGTAAAAAAGAATCTGCGGGCGAAAACTGTCCAGCGCTTGTTGCAC
>DATDNK010000498.1:0-2776 GCA_036518275.1 Candidatus Acidiferrum sp. | reverse complement strand
CGCGCATCCTGGAAGAAGGCTACGCGCTCCGCCCCGGAGACATTGACATCATTTACATCAACGGCTATGGCTTCCCGGCTCATCGTGGCGGGCCGATGTGGTACGCAGACGCGGTCGGTCTAAAAAATGTTTACAATCGTGTTCTTGAATTTCACAAACAGCATGGCGAGCTTTGGGAGCCCGCGCCGTTACTGAAGCAACTGGCTGCTCAGGGAAAGACTTTCGCAGACTACAGCAAAGAACAGCGTGCCACGGCCTGACGCCTCGAGCATCTTCCGATTTCCGTGATTCCCAGTGCCGTGACGAAGATAATGTTCATGCTTTACGCGAATTCTTTTCTGGGTGAGAGATGGGGCGTCTATTTCTAGTGCGTCATGCGCAGGCTTCGTTTCTTTCCCAAAACTACGACCAACTTTCCGCGTCGGGAGAAAAACAAGCTCGTTTGCTTGGAGAATATTGGGCTCAACGCAATGTGGTTTTTGACCGCGTTTGCACGGGGCCAGCTCAACGCCATCGGCAAACCGCGCAACTCGTCGCCGAAGCGTATCGAAAAGCGGGGCGCCCTTTTCCTTCTCCTGCCGTTGTCGAACAGTTCGATGAATTCCAGGGAGAAGCCGTGCTCGCGCAAAGTCTTCCGCAACTGCTGTCACATAACGATAGAGTCCGCGAATTGCACAAAGCCCTGCAATCCTCCGGCGACGACGTCACAAAACGGATGAATTTCCAGCGCCTCTTCGAGGCCGTGATCTCGATTTGGGTCAACGGAGAAATTTCGCTGCCGAATGTGGAGTCCTGGCCGCACTTCTGCGCGCGCGTGAACCATGGACTGTCGGCATTTTTGGCGAAATCCCGCAAAGGCGAGATTTTGGCCATCTTCACTTCGGGTGGCCCCGTAAGCGTGGCGCTGCAGCGCGCGTTGCATCTTTCCCCGCAAGATACTTTGCGCATCGCCTGGATGCCCCGCAATTGCTCTTTCAGTGAGTTCTTATTCTCCAAGGATCGTTTTACGCTCAGCTCCTTTAATGCATTTCCTCATCTGGACGACGAATCATTGCTCACGTACAGGTAGGCACAAAGCAATAGGTGAACATGACCGACTTCCGCGATAAACCTACTTCCATTCGTCACGGGGAGGAGCTCGACCTCGCCAAACTCGAGCCTTTCCTGCGCTCGCATTTCCCTGCTGAAGGAGAACATTTAAGCGTCTCGCAATTTCCCAGCGGTCATTCGAATCTCACCTATTGCGTCCAGGTAGGAAATCGAGAAATGGTTTTGCGCCGCCCCCCCTTCGGCAGTAAGGTCAAATCGGCACATGACATGGGGCGCGAGTTCCATGTCCTGTCTAAGCTTCACGATGCCTATCCGCCAGCTCCCAAGGTTCTCCTCTACTGCGACGATTCTTCCATCCTCGGCGCTCCCTTTTATTTGATGGAACCTATCGGCGGAATCATTCTTCGCAAGGATCCTCCTTCGGGTCTTCCGTTCGCTCCAGGAACAGCTCACAAGCTCTGCGAGTCTCTTATCGACAATCTCGCTCGTCTCCACAGCATCGATTATGCAGCGATCGGCCTTGGGGATCTCGGCAAGCCTCAGGGCTACCTTGAACGCCAGGTTCGCGGCTGGATCGAACGCTACCATGGGTCTAAAACCCACGACCTCGTGGAGGTTGCGCAGCTCTCCGAATGGATGCAGCGGAACCTGCCCGCTTCGAGCTACTCCACTCTGATTCACAACGACTACAAATTCGACAATGTCATTCTCGACTCCAACGATCTCACCAAAATCATTGGCGTCTTGGATTGGGAAATGTGCACACTTGGCGACCCCCTTAGCGATCTGGCAAGCACGCTTGCCTACTGGGTGGAAGCTGAAGACTCAGAAGATCTTCAAAAACTCCGCTGGGGGCCGACCAACTATCCCGGAAGCATGAAGCGGGATGAACTCGTCCAGCGCTACGCGCAAACGACTGGCCGCGACGTTTCGAATATGGTTTTCTATTTGGTCTTTGCGCGCTTCAAGGTCGCGGTCATCGTGCAACAGATTTATTACCGCTATCACGTTGGGTTAACGAAGGATGCGCGTTTTGCCGTCATGCCGGAAGTGGTGCGCACTCTCTTGCGTCATTCCTTGCAGAGCGCGCAATCAGGGAAAATCTAGCGACGAGTCCTTTTCAGACGTCCAGCAAAAATCAAATCGTCCCGCCTCCGCTCGTTATTTGTAGTACCGCGCAATCCACTCCGCCACACAGCACGGTTTGGTGGTTCCTTCGCATTCCACCGAGCAAGCAAAAACAGCTTCTTGCGCTTCTCCAAGATCCTTCAAGCTCAGCAAAGTGAAGCGCCCCCGAATTTTTGAGCCTACGCGCACCGGCCAAGGAAAGCGCACGCGATTCAGGCCGTAATTGATGGCCAGCCGCGTGCCGCCGCTGATTCGAACCACGTCCTTGATGAGCCGGCTGATGAGCGAGAGCGTCAGGAATCCGTGAGCGATCGTTTGTTTATACGGGGATTCTCGCTTGGCGCGTTCCTGATCCACGTGAATCCATTGCCGGTCTTCGGTTGCGTCCGCAAATTGATTGATTCGCTCTTGCGTCACAAGCAGCCACTCGCTCACGCCAATTTCTTTCCCAACGTAATTCTTCAGCTCATCCGGTGTTTCAACCGTGAGTGATGGCATTCAGGTCTCCCGTCCGAAAACCCATTTGTATGTGAACCTTGCTGGTGACTAACGCGTGGTGGATTGTGCCTTGGGCTTGCTCCATTTCCCAAGTTCCCAT
>DATDNK010000497.1:0-4038 GCA_036518275.1 Candidatus Acidiferrum sp. | reverse complement strand
GTCGGCGCGCAGTGGGGAGATGAAGGGAAGGGCAAGGTCGTCGACTATCTCTCCGGCTCCTTCGATTACATCGCGCGCGTTGCCGGTGGCCACAACGCGGGCCACACAGTCATCATTGGAAAAGACCGGTTCGTGCTCCAGCTCATCCCGTGCGGAATTCTGCGTCCGAATCGACACGCGGTGATCGGGACGGGTGTGGTGGTCGATCCCGCGGCGCTGGTAGCGGAAATTGAAACGCTTTGCAAAGCGGGCATCGACGTAAACGGGCGCTTGCACGTGAGCAACCGCGCGCACTTGATTTTTCCTTATCATCGCGAATTGGACAAAGCGGCGGAAATTGCGCGCGGCGCCAACAAAATCGGCACCACTTCGCGGGGCATCGGACCGGCTTACGAAGACAAGATGGCGCGGCGCGGCCTGCGCATGTGCGATCTGCTCGATCCGCAGCTGTTTCGGAAAAAAGCAGCCCATGTGGTCGCGGAGAAGAACCGTTTGGCCAAGGGCGCGTACGGAGCAAACATCGACTTCTCGCAGGAAGTGGAGCAAACGTTGCAACTGGGCGAAAAGATTCGCGGCTACATCTGCGATACCGCGGAGCTGTTGAATGGCGCACTAGCGGAAGGGAAGTCCGTGCTCTTTGAAGGTGCGCAAGGCACGATGCTGGACATCGACCACGGAACGTATCCGTTTGTGACTTCCTCGAGCGCGACCTCCGGCGGCGCGGCCACGGGCGTGGGCGTGCCGCCTACGAAAATCAAACATGTGCTGGGAGTTTCCAAGGCCTACACCACGCGTGTGGGCGGCGGGCCGTTTCCAACGGAGATGCCCGACCTGGATGCGAAGGAAGTGCGCGACCGCGGGAACGAATTTGGCGCAGTGACCGGGCGGCCAAGGCGTTGCGGCTGGCTGGACTTGCAAGTGCTGCGCTACGCGAAAATGATCAACGGGATTGATTCGCTGGTGATCACCAAGCTGGATGTGTTCGACACGCAGCGCGAAATTCAAGTGTGCATCGGCTACAAATACAAAGGGAAGCCTCTAAACGAAATGCCAGCGCTGGCGGAAGAGTACGAGCACGTCACTCCGGAATACAAGACGCTGCCGGGATGGAATGTTTCCACTTACGGAGCGAAGGACGGCCAGAAGCTGCCGAAAGCGGCGCTGGAGTACTTGCGGTTTATTTCCGATTTTCTGCAAGTCGAGATTGGGATGATTTCGACGGGGCCGGAGCGCGAGGCCACGATTGTGCCGGCCGGGACATTACTGTCGAAATGGCTGTGAACAGAAGTGATTGCCGACTCGTGACTCGTGATGGGGGGTACCCTTTCGTTGGGTGCCTTGCGTAAGCTGGAATGCTCACCTTTGAAGAAGCACGCCGAAAAGTAATCGAACAAGTTGGAAAGATGCGAGGACCACGCGCAACGGCGAGTGCGAGCGTGTGGGACGCCCTCGGGTTGGTGTTGGCGCAAGAAGTCAAAACGGATCGCGAGTATCCACCGTTTGATCGCTCCACGCGCGACGGTTACGCGGTGCGTTCGAACGAAATCAAACCCGGTGCGCAGCTCAAATGCGTGGGCGAAATCAAAGCAGGGGACACGGTTACACAAGCTCTGACGCCTGGCACTTGCGTGCAGATCATGACCGGGGCAGCCGTCCCGGTGGGCGCGGATGCCGTAGTAATGATCGAGTTCACGCAACGGGAAGGGGAGATCGTACGATTCGAACGTGCGGCGCAAGCGGGACAAAACATTGTTCCACGAGGGAGTGAGGCACGCGCGGGCCAAACCATTCTGACGCCGGGAATGCGCCTGGGATTCGCCGAGTTGGCGTTGGCGGCGCAAGTCGGCGCAACACAATTGCAATGCACGAAGCGCCCGCGCGTGGCGGTCCTGTCCACGGGCGACGAAGTTGTGCTCATCGATCAGCAGCCCGGACCTTTTCAGATTCGCAACAGCAATAGCGTTTCGCTTGCCGCGCAGGTCCGCATTGCCGGCGGCGAGCCTGTGGTTTTGGGCAATGCTGCTGACCGTGTCGACGATCTGGGAGAAAAGATCGAGCGTGGCTTGAAAGAAGATGCGCTGGTGCTGACGGGCGGCGTTTCGATGGGCAAGTACGATCTTGTCGAAAGCGTGCTCAAGGCGCTGGGAGCGGAGTTTTTCTTTGACGCCGTGGCGATCCGTCCGGGGAAGCCCGCGGTATTCGCGATTTGTCAGGGCAAACCTGTCTTTGGATTGCCGGGAAATCCTGTCTCTACGATGGTCACCTTTCAGTTGTTTGTGACTCCCGCCATCGATTTGCTAAGCGGTGCGGAAGCACACCCGTTGCCACTGGTGGAAGCGCGGCTCGCGGAAGCCTTGAACGAAAGGCCGGGGCTAACCCACTTTTTGCCCGCGCGCATCGAATGGCACGGTGCGGAACCGCGCGTAAGCGCCCTGAAATGGCAAGGCTCGGGCGACATTGCGGCGCTGTCAGGGGCCAATTGTTTCCTGGTAGTTCCGGCAGAACGAGAAAAGATCGCATCCGCGGAGCGAGTTTCGGTGCTATTGAGAAAGGACGTCGCGTAGGTCGGGAGCCATGGCCAAGCTCTCTCATTACGGAGCGAAGGGCGAAGTGCGAATGGTAGACGTGTCTGCCAAAGCGGTGACAACTCGGACGGCTAGCGCGCAAGGGTTTGTGAAAATGAAACGCAGCGTAGTGCAGGCGGTACGCCGTCTCAAAAATCCCAAGGGCGACCCCCTGGAAGTGGCGCGAATTGCTGGAATTGCCGCTGCGAAGCGTACTGCGGAGTGGATACCTCTTTGTCATCCTCTACCCCTCACACACATTGATGTGACCGCACGGCTGTGCAAGAATGGCGTTGAAGTGCGATCCGTAGTGACTACGGCAGCCCAGACGGGCGTGGAAATGGAAGCGCTGGTTGCCGTGGCTGCCGCAGCCCTCACGGTTTACGACATGTGTAAGGCCCTCGATAAAGGGATGGAAATCACGGATATCGTGCTCGTCAAGAAAACTGGCGGAAAAAGCGGGGACTACCGCCGCAAGGCGGCTCGGGAGAACCGCACGCGATGACCACTTCGGGAAGCAAAACGGCAGTCAAGTTGCTGCTGGCGGAGGACAATCCGCTGGTGCGCGACTTGATTCTCAAGGGGCTTGAGCCATTTTGCGAGATCGAGGTGTGCAAAGACGGCGCGGACGCGTTGCTTAAGGTGGTAGACGCTCATCCCGACGTCATTCTTTGCGATTACAAGATGCCCGTCTTGGACGGTAGACAGCTTTTTGAAAAACTGCGCGCGACAGAGGCCACCCGCCACATTCCCTTTTTATTCATGGCCAGCCGGTCGGATATTGAAGAGCGTTTGAGGCCGCTGGTTGACGGCGTTGAGGATTTCATCACCAAGCCTTTCCTAGTCAAAGATCTTGTGCGAATCGCGAAAAAAGTAATCGACCGCCTGCATCTGGAAAAGCTGCAGAAGAGCGCTTCGCGACCTGGAGTGATTCAAGGACGGCTGGAAGAGATGAGCATGATTGACCTGATGCAGTCGCTGGAGATGGGGCAAAAGTCGTGCCGCCTGACCGTTCGCAACAATGGCGTGCAAGGAGAGCTTTATTTTGCGGGCGGGCAGTGTCGCGACGCCAAAGTCGGCAAAGTGGAAGGTGACGACGCAGTTTACAAGGTAGTGCTGTGGACCGCGGGAGAGTTTGAGATTGACTTTAATGCGGCGAACGCCTCAAAGCGCACTACAACCACCAAAAACACCACCGGGCTGCTCATGGAAGCCATGCGACTGATGGACGAAGCCAATCGCGATCAAGATCCCGTAGCAACGCAGTGACGCAATCGCAGAATCCTCCTCATGCGCGTAGCCGTCCTCACCATCAGCGATAGCGTGGCCAAGGGCGAACGCGAGGACCGTTCCGGTCCGGCGGTGGCAGCCGCTTGTCGCGCGCTGGGTTGGGAAGTCACTGTGGAATCGGCGATTTCCGACGATCCAGCGGGAATTCGTCAACAGTTGCGGGATCTCGCGGACTCCGGCCGCG
>DATDNK010000496.1:0-10601 GCA_036518275.1 Candidatus Acidiferrum sp. | reverse complement strand
CCCGGAGAAGCGCGCGCGCTGGCAGAAGGCGCGCGGCAAGGGAGGCTTCCGCCGCACCGACTGGGGCACGGTTCTGGAGCTGATTGCCGCCGCCAACCTCTACACCATCAAGAAGCATGGGCCCGACCGCATCGCCGGCTTCTCGCCCATCCCGGCCATGTCGATGATCAGCTACGCCGCAGGCGCCCGTTTCCTCCAGCTCTTCGGCGGCGTCTCCATGAGCTTCTACGACTGGTACTGCGACCTACCTCCCGCCTCACCGCAGATCTGGGGCGAGCAGACCGACGTGCAGGAGTCGGCCGACTGGTACAACGCCAAGCTGCTGGCCGTCATGGGCTCGAACCTGAACATGACGCGCACGCCAGACTGCCATTTCGCTGCAGAGGCTCGCCACAACGGCAGCAAAATGTGGGTCTTTGCGCCAGATTTTAATCAGGTGGCCAAGTACGCCGATGAATGGGTGCGCATCAATGCGGGACAGGATGGCGCGTGGTGGATGGCTGCCAATCACGTCATCCTGAAAGAATTCCATCACGAACAGAAGATTCCTTATTTTCTGGAGTACGCCAAGAAATATACGGACGCTCCCTACCTTGTGGAGCTGAACCGGGAAGGCAGCCAGTGTCGAGCGGGGCAGTTGCTGCGCGCGAACCGGCTCAAGACTTATCAGAGCGTGGAAAACGGCGAGTGGAAATTCCTGATGTGGGACGCCGCGGAGCAACGCCCGAAGATGCCTATGGGCAGTTCGGGGTTCCGGTGGGGAAAGGAAAAAGGGAAATGGAATCTCGAGTTGAAGGATGGCGCAGATGGTTCGGCCATTGATCCCACGCTGACTTTCCTTGAAGAGAGCGAAGAAGTCGTACAGGTGCGCTTCGATGATTTTGCGGAGGGGAAGACGATTCTTCGCGGAGTGCCGGTGCGCCGGATTAAAACTGCCGACGGCAGCACGGTTACCGTGGCGACGGTATATGACCTGCTGATGGCGCAATACGGCGTGCCTCGCGGCCTGTCGGGAGCGTATCCCAGGGGTTATGACGACGAAGCATCCCCTTACACGCCGGCCTGGGCGGAGAAATTCACGGGGATGGGGCGGGACGTGGTGATCCGGTTCGCGCGGGAGTGGGCAAACACGGCGAATCATACCAAGGGCAAGTGCACGGTCATCATTGGCGCGGGAATCAATCACTGGTATCACGGCAACCTGATGTACCGAGCGGCCATTCACGCTTTGATGTTCTGCGGTTGCGTGGGAGTGAACGGTGGAGGCCTGGCGCACTACGTGGGTCAGGAAAAGCTGGCGCCGATGGAGCCTTGGTCTGCCATTGCATTTGCGCGGGATTGGATGCCGGCATCGCGGCTGCAAAATGCGCCAAGCTGGCATTACGTCAACACCGATCAGTGGCGCTATGAAAAACAGTTCACGGATTACCACACTGTGCCGCAAGGGCAAGCCGCGGGATCCCTCGCTGGCGGGCACACCATGGACGCGCAGGTGCGCGCAGTGCGCAACGGGTGGCTGCCGTTCTATCCGCAGTTCAATCGCAATCCGTTCGACCTCGTTCGCGAAGCGGAACAAGCTGGCGCAAATACGCCGGAAAAAATCGCGGACTACACCGTAAAGAAACTGAAGAGCGGGGAATTGAAATTTGCGGTCGAGGATCCGGACGGCGAGGAAAACTGGCCTCGCGTGTGGTTCATCTGGAGAGGCAACGCGCTGATGGCAAGCGCCAAAGGCCACGAGTACTTCCTGAAGCACTACCTGGGCACGCACACCAACACCATCGCCACGGATATGGCAGCAGATTCCGTGAAAGAAGTTGTGTGGCATGAGAACGCCCCACAGGGAAAGATGGACTTGATCGTGGACCTGAATTTCCGCATGGACACATCCGCGCTCTATTCGGACATCGTGCTGCCGGCGGCCACGTGGTACGAAAAAGCCGACTTGAACTCGACCGATATGCACAGCTTCATCCATCCGTTGT
This sequence comes from Candidatus Acidiferrum sp., assembly GCA_036518275.1. Taxonomy (GTDB): domain Bacteria; phylum Acidobacteriota; class Terriglobia; order Acidiferrales; family UBA7541; genus Acidiferrum. Next base: position 8,616 of record DATDNK010000496.1, on the reverse strand, counting down.
CGGCGGCAGTTCCGCCGTGCTGGGAATCGAAGAGTGATTGGCAGATTTTCGCAACCCTGGCGAAGAAATTTTCAGAGCTGGCGGCGCGACATTTCCCAAAACCCGTTTGGGACCTGGTGGCAACTCCGCTGGCGCATGACACGGCGGCAGAAATTGCTCAACCTCAGATGCTCGACTGGAAGAGCGGGGAAGTGGAGGCGATTCCGGGCAAGACCATGCCGGGACTGAAGCTTGTGGCACGCGACTATACCAATCTTTACAACCAGTACATCTCGTTCGGCCCACAGGTGCGCGCGAACGGGTTGGGGGCCCATGGCACCCACTACAACTGTGAGGACTTGTACGACGAGAGCGTGCGGACTTTGCCCGTCAGCGTGTGGAATGGTCAGCGGTATCCCTCTCTCGCAGCTGACGAAGATGTCTGCAACATGATTTTGTGCTTTGCATCGGTGACCAATGGCGAACTCGCTTATCGCTCATACAAAGAGATCGAAGAGCGCGTCGGCTTGCCGCTGACGCATCTGGCGGAACGCAATCGCGGTTCGCGCATTTCTTACAAGGAACTGCAATCCAGGCCGCAGCGCCTTCTCAATAGCCCGATGTGGTCCGGCTTAACGGAAAACGGACGAGCCTACGCGCCTTTCACGTACAACGTAGAATGCCTGGTGCCGTGGCGCACGCTGACGGGGCGCCAGCATTTCTACCTGGACCATCCGGGCTATATCCAATTTGGCGAGCATCTGCCGACTTATAAACCGAAACCGTTGCCGGTGCAGTACGCCGATTTGCGGTTGAGCCAGGAAGTCGGCCCGACGAAGACACTGAACTATCTGACGCCGCATGGGAAATGGCACATCCACTCGACGTACGGTGACAACCACCGCATGACCACACTGTCGCGAGGCATCGAGCCATTGTGGATGAACGATAAGGATGCTGAGGACATCGGCATCAATGACAACGATTGGGTGGAGATGCACAACGACAACGGCGTGGTGGTCACGCGAGCGGTAGTCAGCGCGCGCATCCCGCGCGGCATTTGCATCCAGTATCACTCGCCGGAGAGAACCTTCTCCGTACCGACCTCGCCATTGAGGAAAAACCGTCGCGCGGGAGGGCACAATTCGCTCACACGCACACGGTTGAAGCCCAATCTGATGGTTGGCGGATACGGCCAATTCACTTTTCACTTCAACTATTGGGGCCCGGTGGGCTGCAACCGGGACACGCACATCTTCGTGCGAAAGTTGCCCGAACTTAAGTGGTGAGGAGCGCCGCGATGGATGTTCGCTCACAAGTTTCCATGGTCTTTCATCTCGACAAATGCATCGGCTGCCATACGTGCAGCATCGCCTGCAAGAACATCTGGACCGACCGCCGCGGCACGGAATACATGTGGTGGAACAACGTGGAAACGAAGCCCGGCACGGGTTTCCCCACACGCTGGGAGGACCAGGAGAAATACCACGGGGGCTGGGAAGTCGTTGACGGGGAGCTGCAACTGCGTTCCACGAGCAAGGCGAAGACCGTTTTCAACATCTATCACAATCCCAGCATGCCGACGATGGATGATTACTACGAGCCGTGGACCTACGACTACCAGCATTTGTTCAACGCTCCGGAAGGGCCCGACCAGCCGACGGCCCGGCCGATCTCCATGGTTACGGGAGAGCTGATTCAGATTGAGGCTGGACCAAACTGGGATGATGACCTCGGGGGCTCTCCCGTCTATGCGGAAAATGATCCGAACCTGAAGGGGCTGAGTCCGGATCAGCGCGCGCAGCTTTCGGCCGTCGAAAGGCTGGTGTTTTTCTACTTTCCGCGAATCTGCAATCACTGTCTCAATCCTTCGTGCGTAGCTTCCTGTCCCTCTGGTGCGCTCTACAAGCGCGGCGAGGACGGCATCGTGCTGGTGGACCAGAAACGCTGCCGGGGCTGGCGGATGTGCGTGGCGGCGTGCCCCTACAAAAAAATGTTTTACAACTGGAACACGGGAAAGTCGGAGAAGTGCATCCTCTGCTATCCAAGGCTGGAGACCGGGCAAGCGCCGGCCTGTTTTCATTCCTGCGTGGGACGCATCCGGTACCTGGGTGTGGTTCTTTATGACGCGTCGCGGATCGCGTCTTTTGCCGCGCAGCCCGACGAAAGACTAATCGACGCGCAGCGTTCCTTGATTCTGGATCCGCACGATCCGGAAGTGATTGCGGGAGCGCGCAAGAACGGTATCCACGAATCGGTGATCGAATCGGCGAAGCGCTCTCCCGTCTATCAGTTTGTAAAGATATGGAAGATCGCCCTGCCTCCGCACATCGAGTTCCGGACCATGCCGATGCTGTTCTACGTGCCGCCGATGTCGCCGGTGATGTCCAACCAGACGAATGGCGCAATACACCACGTTTCTGACGACCTCTTTCACGACATAGACGAGTCGCGAGTGCCCTTGCAATTCCTGGCCAGCCTTTTTGGCGCGGGGCATGAGGGACAGGTTCGCTACGCATTGCGTAAGCAGAAGGCTGTGCGTTGGTATCGCCGGGCGCTGACAGTCGGTGACGTTGAAATGGCGACTGCCGAAAAAATGTTGCGCGAGGCCGACTGCACTCGCGACGAGGCGGAAGCGATTTACCGGTTGACTTCCCTCTGCACGTTCGACGACCGCTTTGTGATTCCGCCGATGCATCGCGAAGAAGCGATTCAAATGATGGAAGACCCGCTCGAACACAAACAGGGGACTGGTTTCGGATTTGTTTCCGGCCCACGTCGAGGCATGTGATGAGCAACGCAAACGTCTACGCTAGGCTTGCCATGCTTTTCAGTTACCCGGCGAACGACTATCACCGGCAGGCCGACGAGTGCTTGCAGGCATTCCGTGACGCACCCGCAGAGGCGTATGGGGAGTTTCAAAACTTTCACGCGGGAATCGCCGGATTGAGCAACGAAGAGGTGCAAGAGCTTTTCACCCGGACGTTTGATCTGAATCCGCTCTGCACCTTGGAAATTGGATGGCAACTCTATGGCGAAGACTACCAACGAGGCGAGTTCTTGGTAAAGATGCGCGAGCACCTCCGCGAGTACGGCGTTGCGGAGTCCGGGGAGCTTCCGGACCACTTGTCGCACGCATTGGCGCTGCTTCCACAGCTCGAAGCTGGAGAGGCGGAAGAATTCGCGGGTGTTTATGTGCTTCCCGCACTCGACAAGATGCGCACGGCGTGGAAAGAGAACCGCAATGCTTTTGCCGCACTTCTGGAATCCGCTTTTGCGCTGCTGAAGTCGGATTTCCCCTACGATCCATCGCGGACTCCGGCGCATATCCCGGAATTGCGCGTCTTGCAGTGAAGGGAGGCGGGAATGACCAACCCATTCATCAATCAACTGCTGTTTATCGTCTTCCCCTATCTGGCGATGTTCATCTTCTTTCTCGGAACGATTTTGCGCTATCGGAAAGCGCCCTACACGTATTCGAGCCTCTCTTCACAATTTCTTGAGAATCAGCGCCACTTTTGGGCCTTGGTTCCATTCCACTACGGTATTGTGACCGTGCTTATCGGTCACATCGTGGCGTTTCTCTTGCCCCAACAGATTCTTGCGTGGAACAGCCGGCCGCTGCGCCTTTATATTTTGGAAATTACGGCGCTTGTCGCGGGCTTGCTTACCGTTGTGGGTTTGCTGGGCGCGATTACCCGCCGGCTCACGGTTTCCAAGGTGCGCGAGGTGACCAACGTTTTTGACTGGATTGTTCTTTCCTTGTTGCTTGCGCAAGTCACGAGCGGAGTTTTCGTTGCCATCTTTCACCCCTGGGGTTCGTCGTGGTTTGCCGCCGCGCTATCGCCCTACTTGTGGTCGCTTGTGCGGTTTAGTCCGGATTTAGGCTACGTGGCGCTGATGCCGCGGCTGGTAACCGCGCATATCGTGATGGCTTACATCATCATCGGCGTGGCGCCGTTCACGCGCCTTGTGCACATCCTGGTCGTTCCCAATCCCTACCTGTGGCGGCGACCGCAAGTGGTTCGGTGGTATCGGACACCAAAGGAAGCGGCGTGAAGAGACTCTCCAAAAACGTTTGGACCCCGCTCGCGCTGGTCGTCGCAATCGGTGGCGGCAGCCTTGCCAACGCACAAACGGTGGAAACCAATCTAGATTCCGCAGCTGCACCAAACGCTACAGAAAAGAAGGAGGCGCCTTCAACCAAGAAGGTCACATGGGGACCATTGATTGTCAGCGGTAACTGGCGCGCTCGCGGCGAGGGTTGGGATTGGTTCGAAGACGGCAATGGCGACAGCAACTACGGTTACGGGCACTCGTTGTTTCGCGTGGCGATTGGACAGCAGGGGGAACGGTTGGAATGGCGATTGGAGAGCGCTCAGGACACCATTTTTGCGCTGCCTGACAACGCGGTTGCGCCCGCTCCCCAAGGGCAATTGGGATTTGGCGGCGCTTACTTTGCCGCGAATGGAAATACGGTCAATAGTTTCAACGGGTTTGTGCGGGAGGCATTCGTTCGGTTCAAGAAACTCGGAAACGGGAATTTGCAGATCGGTCGTTTCGAGTTTCAAGACGGCACTGAAGTCATTCCCGCAGATGTCACGCTTGCGAGCCTGGTGCGGACACGAGTTGCTCAGAGGCTCGTAGGGAATGCGGGCTGGAGCGCCGTGGGCCGCAGCTTCGATGGGGCGCAGTTTTCCTATAATTTTGGAAAGAACAACCTGACGTTCATGGGTGCTAGACCAACCCGCGGCGTGTACCAGGTCGATTCTATGGGCGAATTGGACATTGGGGTTTTTTCCGGTTCGTTCACCATGCCCTTCGGAAATGTCCAACACCCAGGTGAAGTGCGGGTGTTTGGCATGGGTTATATTGATGGCCGCGCTTCGGTTCTCAAGAGCGACAACCGGCCGCAGGCAGTTCGCGCTGCGGACCACGGCTCCATTTCCATTGCCAGCTATGGTCTGGACTACCTGCAAGTATTCAACACACGCAAGAGTGGGAAATTTGATGTGCTTCTTTGGGAAGTCTTACAGGCAGGTTCCTGGGGAGTGCAATCTCATTCGGCTGGAGCATTTTTCGGGGAATTTGGCTGGCAACCGCCGGAAAATCGCATCAAGCCTTGGATCAGCGCCGGCTATTCCTACAGCAGCGGCGACAACAACCCCTACGATTCACACCACGGAACCTTCTTTCAGATGATACCCACGGCACGGGCGTACGCGCAATTCCCGTTCTACAACATGATGAACAACGAGGATCTTTATGCCACGCTCGTGCTCCGTCCCACATCGAAGCTGAGCCTTCGAAGCGAATTGCACTCTCTAAAGCTCAGTAGTTCCTCGGATCTCTGGTATGCGGGCACGGGGCCCTATCAACCAAAAACCTTCGGTTACACCGGGCGGCCGAGCGGGGGAAACAGTAGCCTCGCGACAGTGGCAGATGTCAGCGCGGACTACAAATTTACTCGGAGCTTCGGAGTGAATTTCTACTACGCCCGGGCATGGGGAAAAACTGTGGTCGCGAAGATCTATCCGGGTGAATCGGAAGGCCAGCTTGCTTATGCGGAAACAATCCTTCGCTTCTGAACGCAGCGAAGGCGGGCTAGATGTGGCACGGGAGGCCAGGAATGAAAGCAGTTGAAGGGACCCCGAACCGGGCACTATGGAGCGCCACCCTCGGTTTTTTCGTTGGGTTTGCCGCTGTTGCCCTATTTGGTCCTACCGCAAAGCTTTTCCAGCAGGTGATGGGCCTGGGGCCGATGGCCCTAGGCTTCCTCGTGGCCATACCCGCACTGTCAGGTTCCGTGCTGCGCATACCGTTCTCGGCGTGGGTGGATACCACGGGAGGTCGCAAGCCGTTCTTAGTGCTTTTGACGCTCTCCCTTGTGGGGATGGCGGGTCTCACGCTTGTGACTCGTTTCCTGTATCCCGCTCACCTGACTTCTTCAAGTTACCCGCTGTTGATGGGGCTGGGTGTGCTGTGCGGTTGTGGCATCGCAACGTTCTCTGTTGGCATTAGCCAAGTCTCATACTGGTTTCCTCAGCGCAAGCAAGGCCGCGCACTGGCCATTTTCGCTGGTGTGGGCAACGTCGCGCCTGGCATTTTTACGTTGATTCTCCCGTTTGCGCTAAAGGAACTTGGCCTCACCGGTTCCTACCTGATTTGGCTCGGCATCCTTGCCGCGGGGACAATGTTCTATGCTTTGGCCGGTAAGAATAGTCCTTATTTCCAGTTCCAAAAGCAGGGCGTTAGTCCCGAGGGGGCGCGCACGCAAGCTTCCGACCTCGGCCAGGAAATCTTTCCCAGGGGCAGTCTGAAGGAAAGCTTGCGAACCTCGGCACGTGTCTGGCGCACCTGGGCTCTCGTTTGGATCTACTTCACAACTTTCGGTGGCTTCATCGCACTTACCGCTTGGCTCCCCACTTACTGGACCTCGTTCTTTGGGCTGAGCGCGCTTAAGGCCGGTATGCTCACCGCAGCCTTTTCCATTCTGGCCTCCCTGATTCGTGTTGCTGGCGGTGTGCTTTCGGACCAGTTGTATGAGGGCGGCGAAAACACCGCAATCCTTGCTCTCCTGATCACTCTCGTCGGCGCTCTCGTAATGACCAGCTCCCATCAATACGAACTCGCAATCCCCGGCGAAATCTTGATGGCTTTTGGAATGGGCATCTGCAATGCCGCGGTGTTCAAGATCGTGCCACAGGCGGTGCCGCAAGCCGTCGGTGGCGCGGCCGGCTGGGTGGGAGGCCTCGGTGCGTTCGGCGGCTTCGTAATTCCCCCGGTGATGGCCTTCGCGGTTCACGACCTGGGCAGCCCCGGCTACGCGATTGGCTTTATTACCTTTGTTTTTCTGTCTCTTTTTTCGCTTTCGATGGCGTGGATTCTGAAGTACGCGCGCGAGGGAACAGCTCCGCAAGTCATTGCCGCAGCAAAAAACGAGGCGTCCCGGCCGTCCATTCCGGCAGAGCCAGCGGAAGTGCGGAACTAGCGAGCCATGATAACTACTGCCAGACAACTCGTCGAGCCTGCGACCGCAACTCCCGTTTCCTTTGCGCCGTTGCTGCGCGAGCTCGTGCGGACTCTGAACCCCGCTTATTTTGCGATGGTGATGGCCACTGGAATCGTGGCTATCGCCGCGCACCTGACGGGGATGCCTCTTGTGGGTCGTGTGCTGGCGGGAATCAATGTCATTGCATTTGTTGTCCTGCTGGCCATAACGCTGGCGCGCGTTGTTCTTTACCCGCGTGAGTTTTTCCTGGATTTGGTGGATCACCAGGTCGGTGTTGGTTTCTTTACTCTTGTTGCGGCGACCGCCGTCCTGGGGAGCCAGAACGTCATTCTCTTTGGGATGTACCGCCTGGCGGGAGTTCTCTGGATTGTTTCTTGCCTATTGCTGTTGCTGATTGTCTATGCGGTGTTCGCGGCGTTCACGGTTAAAGAGCGGAAACCATCGCTCGCGGAAGGTATTCACAGCGGATGGCTCGTTGCGGTTGTCGCTACGCAAGCTGTCGCTACGCTGGGCGCGCAAATGATGCAGGCGTTCCCGGAGCAAATCGACAAGATCGCTTTTGTCTCCGTCGCGCTCTGGTCGAGCGGGGGGATGCTTTATATTTGGATGATCTCTTTAATTTTCTATCGCTATACGTTTTTCCCGCTTCAGCCGCTCGATTTGAAGGCGCATTACTGGATCAACATGGGAGCGATGGCTGTCTCCGCGCTAGGCGGCGCTATGCTTCTGCGCTTTTCCGCCGGAGTCTCGCTCCTGCAGCAGATCGCGCCCTTCGTGAAGGGTTTCACGCTGTTGTATTGGTCCACGGCAACGTGGTGGTTTCCGATGCTCGTGATTCTCGCCGTTTGGCGTCACGCCTATAAGCGTCTGCCTCTGGTCTACGACCCGCTGTATTGGGGCATGGTCTTTCCCCTCGGCATGTACACCACCTGTACGTACCGTCTTGCGGAGGTTACCGGACTGACTTTTCTTCGGCCGATCCCGAAATACTTCGTCTTTGTAGCGCTCTTTGTGTGGGTGCTCGTTTTTGGGGGCTTGGTGCACGCGGTCGTTGCGCGGCTCCAGGGAAAAATGCTTCGTGAGGAAGTCGTCGCATGAACCAGCGAGTCATCACTTTAGGCCTGTGCGTGGGGCTGTTGTTCAGCCTGGTTGCGCTGGCTCTGCAGGCCGGAGCGTGGCACTTGCCCGGGAACCAACAGGGATATGAACCCCTGCAGCCGATTGCCTTCTCCCACCGTTTGCATGCGGGCGAGATGCAGATTGGATGCTTGTACTGCCACTCCGGCGCAGAAGTGAGCCGTCATGCGGGAATTCCGCCCGCTGGAACGTGCATGAATTGCCACAGATTCGTTTCTGCGCCGCTGGGCGCGCTCCGCGCGGAAGATGAATTAGCAAGAAAAGAGAATCGCAAACCGCGCGTCATCGTCTCGCCCGAGATTCAGAGAATCTACGACGCGCTAGCGCTTGACGATCACATGCTGCGCGATCCGCAAAAGACTCCGCAACCCGTTGCGTGGACACGCGTCTACCGGTTGCCCGATTTCGCCTATTTCAACCACAGCGCGCATGTCAGCGTTGGCGTGACTTGCCAGCAGTGCCACGGGCCAGTCGAAACGATGGATCGC
>DATDNK010000495.1:0-3771 GCA_036518275.1 Candidatus Acidiferrum sp. | reverse complement strand
GCATGGCGCTCCATTGGATTCTCCCATTACCATGCAGGTCAGTTCACCCTGCACAAGAGGATGTCGCACGGTGTTCGATTCGACTTCAATTACACGTTTTCGAAGTCCATTGACCTGGCTTCCGATGCCGAGCGCGTACCCATTTGGGGTGGCCTCGGCGGGAACATCATCAATGCCTGGTCACCATTTCAATTGAAGGCTGTCTCGGATTTCGATTTGAGGCACCAAATCAACGGCAACTGGACATTCCAGCTGCCGTTTGGTGAGGGCCGCCATTTTGCCAGCTCTGTCGGCAAGGGGCTCGACGCAATTATTGGCGGATGGGATTTCTCTGGAGTAAGCCGCTGGACTTCCGGCTTTCCCGTCAACATATCCAATGGGTTCCAGTGGCCTACGGATTGGCAGCTCGGCGGCGAGGCCATTGCGACAACACGCCCGCCCCAGGCAACGACACGCTACACGGATACTTCGGGTGTCGGACAAATCAGCCTGTTTAAGACCAACATCAACGCGATCAACAATTTTAGGTCCCCTTTCCCTGGAGAGGCCGGCGCTCGAAACCAGATTCGAGGCGATGGCTTCCTCAACACGGATATGTCGCTGACAAAATCCTGGAAGATGCCCTACAAAGAGAGCCATAGGCTCCTGCTACGTTGGGATGTCTTCAACGTATTCAATACCAAGCGCTTTGACGTACAGAGCGCTGGCTTCGACGGAAACCTCGAACTCGACATTAGCTCGAGCTTTGGCAACTACACCCACGTGCTCACGCAGCAACGCTTGATGCAGTTCGGCTTGCGCTACGAGTTTTAGTTCCGCTTCCACAACCCGTAACTTCTCATTCCGACCGCCGGGAGGCTTTGGCCTTCCGGCGGTTCCTTTTTCGGCCTGCACACAACCAAGAGCCTAGGCTCGGCCGCGTAAACGGCGCACAGCAAGAGGGCAGTGGCTCGGATATTGGAGCTGTGCTACTCTGTAATTCCTGCTGAAGCCTGATGTTCTTGGCTGAGGTGTCGGTCGGGGCGTAGCGCAGCCTGGCTAGCGCGCCTGGTTCGGGACCAGGAGGTCGATGGTTCAAATCCATTCGCCCCGACCACTCCAATCCGGTTCGGCCCGGAGACATTGGTGGCACAACGTACCTAAGACATGGGTAACACTTTTTGGGCCGAACGGATTTTCGAGTGGTTCGAGCACCCGAGTCTCCAGATCGAAGTATCCCAGATCATAATCCATAAAGCGCACGACAAGAGCTGAGCCACGAGGCGACAGCTCATTTCGGCTTCGACGGGAAGAGATGCTTTGCCGCAGCGGGTACTACTTCCCAAAACGGAAGCGTGTCAGTTCCATTTCAGTCCGCTTCGATTCTTCAAAGCTCACTAACTCGTTTGCAGTCAGTCTCGATTCCTTTGGGCTGGCACCTGCAAAACATCGGACGCCAAAGCCATTGAACGGACGGGCTCGATGTCTCTGCAAAGAGTCTTCTCTCTATCGATCGTGTGTTCTTTGCTTTTCCTCACTGAAATCCCGTCACTCGATTCCGTAGCGTCTGCGCAGGACTTGAGCAAGACCGTCCTTCCCATCACAGAGTTCAAGTTGAAACTCAAGAAAAAGTCCTTGCCGTCTTCAATGGGCTGGTCAGCCCTTGTACCCAAGATCGCTCCTGCAATTGAAGAGGATTTGGGCACGGGCTTCTGTGTAGACGCTCAGTGCCGACTCATAGGAACCAACTATCACGTCGCGGCATTTGCAAGCCCCCGCAAGATCAAGGGACAGGAAGTCATCCAGTGCTATTTGGCCAGCGGGCCTGAGGATGAAGGCGCTACCTTGAATGACTACCTGTCGGAACGACCCCTGAAATACACGTCGAGCCGCGACCTCGCCATTTTTGAATTACGTCACCCGCTGCCACATTACCACGGGATTGCTTTCAACCTGAATGACCTCGAATTAGATGAACAGGTAGACATTTATGCGTACCCCGTAAATTCCATCAATCCAATTCGCAAGCTTGTTCAGTTTCATGGTGTATACAAAGGCAAGACCACGGCAGACTTTCTCGCCTTTGAGTATGAGGGCAAACCAATTCACGGTGGTTCCAGCGGTGGGATTGTAGTTGATAGCAAGACTCACCAAATCGTGGGCATCCTCAGCAGAGCGGGGCTGGGAAAGAACGGCGAAGAGGTTGCCCTAGCGGTCCCCGTGCAGTCTTTGGCAGATTTTGTGACCAAGGTGCAACCCTGGCTGGCGCAGAGCCTATTTCCAGCCGCCAGCAAAGGGACGCTCTCCCCCACTTTGACCGACGTTTATCCAAGATTCGCGCCGGTACCAGCCGCTGCCTTGCTTCAGCATCGGCCAGAAGAGCCTGCCGAAGTCCACACGTTGCGGGAAAAAGCGCAGCTTCTAACCGACAGCATGCACAACTTTGTCGCGGTGCAGTCTTTCGCCTGGGGATCAGGAGATAAGTCGCCCGTTGCTTTCGCGAAATATGAGGTCAAGGTCTTGGAAGGGTTTCAGCGATTCCGCGAGTATCCCGACGGCAAGAAAGAATTGGAGAACGTGCCCTTCCCTCCCGTGAATACCGTCGTTGTTCCCGGTGGCGAGTGGTCCGAGCTTCCTCAAATGGTGGGGACCGCACTCAAGCTCAAAATTCGTCAGGCCCCTGACGCCGTCGTCAACGAGCGCCCGATAAAAGTGTTTCAGTATCGTGCCGAGTCGGAAGACGAAGTTTGTACCTTCAAATCCGTCCTCGAGCTCGGATTCTTCTCTGTCAGTAAGATTGTTACCGTTCCCTGTTACGGCGAGGTCTGGACTGACCAGGACACCAACATCCTCCGCATTTCCCAGCATCTGGAACTTCCCGCCAAATGGAGAGACTACCAGTCGATTGTGACTTACGGCTGGCTCCGCCGAACCGAGGAACCTCCGCGCCTCATTCCTCTTACCATCGCAACGCAAGCCGAATTCAAGAATAACTTCTACTGGTGCCGTGGCCTGTTCACAAACTACCGCATATTCAGCAGCCGAGCGAAGATTGTCGCGAGTGATTACGTACAAAGCTTGCCCCCCTAGCAGGGCCTTCTGACACATCGTTTGCATCTCTCAAATCAATATATTCTTGCTCCTGCCGTTTCTTTGCGGCCTCCGTCTTTCGCGGCGTCTTGCGAGTGCTCGGAATTCATACCTATAATTCCGTCTTCGCAGTTATTATCTAAGCCGCGCGTTTGCCACGGAGGAATCGTGCCGGTCGGAACTGCTTTTCATGAACGCACTTTGGCGCTGTGCGAGAGCCTGAGCTATCGCGAGTGGTCGGGCTATTACACAGTCAGCGTCTACGAGATGCACCACGAGCACGAGTACAACGCCATCCGCAATTCCGCCGCGCTCATTGATATTTCCCCGCTTTTCAAATACCGCGTTACCGGCCGCGACGCCACGAAGTTTGTCAACCGCGTCATCTCCCGAGACATCAATAAAGTCGCCGTCGACCAGGTCATCTATTGTTGCTGGTGCGATCCGGAAGGCAAAGTCATTGACGACGGCACCATCACGCGCCTTGGCGAAAATGAATATCGCTGGACGGCCGCGGATCCGAGCCTGCGCTGGTTTAAGCAAAATGCCCTGGCGCTCGACGTAGCCATCGAAGACATTTCCGAGCGAACCGCTGCGCTCGCGCTCCAAGGCCCTATGTCAGGTCGCGTCCTGCGTCAAGTGACCGACGCTTCCATCGACAATTTGAAATATTTTCGCGTGACACGTGGAAGAATTGCCGGC
>DATDNK010000494.1:0-23177 GCA_036518275.1 Candidatus Acidiferrum sp. | reverse complement strand
GCTTACGCAAGCGGCCCGCAGGCCCAAGTTTCCACGTCGCTGAACGGTCCTGGTAACGTGTTCCTGACGGCAAACCTGTATGGGTCCGGGGGGAACGGGACCGTTTTTGTGGCGGTCGCTGATTTTAACGCGGACGGCAAGTTGGACTACGTGACCGCACAAGACGGAAACAATTCCACCACGATCGGAATTGCCCTTGGAAACGGCGACGGGACCTTCAAAACGCCGAGCACCATTGCCGTTGCTTGTGGGGCGGTTTGGGTAGCAACGGGGGACTTCAACGGCGATGGCAAGACAGACTTGGCAGTGGCCAGCCGCGACTGCAGTCCCGGTACGAATGGCGTGTCCATTTTCTTGGGCAACGGCGACGGCACGTTTACCGCCAAGGGTACTCTTACTTCGCCGCTCGCAAACCCCGCCTCGATTGCAGTCGGCGATTTCAGTGGCGACGGCAAGATCGACTTGGCGGTCGTTGACCGCGGAGCGAGCACGGACTCCGTCTTCTTCTACTTCGGCAATGGGGACGGCACCTTTCAGGCGCCGGTAGGCGTCAGCCTTGGCGTTTCGGTGGCGGCTAACCAAATTGTAGCGGCCGACTTCAACAAGGACGGTCATTTGGACGTGGCCGTGTCCGAAATAAATGGATCCAACGTGGTCGTGATAATTAGCAACGGTAACGGCACGTTCCAAGCCCCGCGTACCAATGCTTTGCCCGCACAAGGTTGGGGACTTGCCGTGGGCGATCTCAACGGTGACGGGATTCCCGATCTCGTAGCCACAACCCCTTCCAATGGCGGCGTAACCGTGTTCTTGGGAAAGGGAGACGGCAACTTTACTCCCGTCAACAATCCAGTATCTGGGACACTGCCCACAGCTAACGCTGCCGTTCCCGGCGGGGGGTGCACGGCAATCGCCGTCGGCGATTTCAATAAAGACGGCAAGCTGGACATTGCTGCCGGCCTGTCAGGCGTTAATACTGCGGCGCTGGTTGCAGTCTTGGCCGGTAACGGCGACGGAACATTCGCACCAGAACGGCTTTTCGGAGTTGCCGATACTCCGCAGTCTATCGCGGTCGGGGATTTCAATGGCGACGGCAACCTGGACTGGATAGCCTCTACCGGCCAGATCAATTCCGCAAACCAAGGCTCTGTAACCGTCGCTTTGGGCCGTGGGGATGGCACGTTCCTGGCAACCGAGAGCTACGTCGGGGGTCAGGGCCCCTCGTGGGCAGCGGAGGCGGACTTCAATAAGGATGGCAAGTTGGACGTTGTTGTTCCAAATCAGCCATCTCAGAACATCAGCATTTTTCTTGGTAAAGGTGATGGGACTCTCCAGCCCGCTACCAACATCGCATTCCCGGCTTTAAATCCAAGCTTTGTTGTTACAGGTGATTTCAATAACGATGGCAATCCTGACTTTGTTGTTTTTAGCAATTGGTGCCCGAACTTTGTGAACGCGCCCGTATTTGCTTACCTTGGCAAAGGAGATGGTACATTCCGGAGCCCGGTCAGCTCGAACATTTCAGGCCTGAGCTCATGCGGCAGCCTCAGCGTTATGGTCGCAGGCGATTTCAACGGTGACGGCAAGTTAGACATCGGGATGCTGCTCACAAACAACTCCGGCCCTCTAATCGCGGTGATGCTCGGCAATGGTGATGGCACGTTTCAAGCGCCGGTAACGACACCAGCTCCAGGTGGTAGAGCGACTTGGATGTCCGTCGGTGATCTGAATAAAGACGGAAAGCTCGACGCTGTGGTTGTTCAGTATATGAGCAACGAGCTTCAGGTCTTCCTGGGGAACGGAGACGGCTCCTTCCAGGCACCTACGACCTTGGCAACCGGCCGTCTGCCGGGATCGAGCGTTCTCGCGGATTTCAACGGCGACGGCAACCTCGATATTTTTGTGGAGAACCAGCAGGACCTAAACGCGGAAATATTCCTGGGCAATGGAAACGGGACGTTCAATTCGCCGTCCATCGTTAACATCACACCCACCAATAGTCCAGCTTCAATAAAGGTAGTTGGGGATTTCAATTTGGACGGCCACTTGGATGTCCTATTTGGTCACAACGATAACCGCGGGACGGGAATTTCGCTCCTTCTGGGAAATGGTGATGGGACGTTCCAGCCCGTTCAGAATTACCTCGTTAGTGGTTTTTCGGGGGTCACAGCTGTTGGAGACTTCAACGGGGACGGCGCGCCGGACGCTCTCTTGGTGGACACCAACGAAGAGTTTGTCAGCATTCTCCTGAACCAAACGCCGCCGCCGATTGCTGTTTCGCCGTCGAGTCTGGGTTTTGGAAACCAACTCGTGGGAACGACCAGCAGCGCACTGACAGTCAAGGTAAGCAACAACGGAAGCACGGCTACAACAATCAGCATCACCGCCAGCGGCGATTTTGCGCAGACGAATAATTGCCCGGTGAGCCCCGCCACTCTCGCACCGGCCGCAAGCTGCAACATCAGCGTGACTTTCACACCGACGGCCACAGGCGTCCGCAACGGCGCCGTCACTGTTTCCGATCCTCTGCCGGGCAGTCCGCAAACAGTTGCCCTTAGCGGCACAGGCGTTGCTCCCATTGTGACTTTGAGCGGAACCAGCCTCGGTTTTGGCAACCAGATTGTCGGTACCAGCAGCGCGGCTCAGATGGTTACGCTGTCCAATACCGGCACGGCGACGCTGACCATTTCGAGCATTGCCATTACCGGAACGAATAGCGGCGACTTCTCGCAAACCAACACATGCGGGGCGAGCGTGGCAGCTGGCGCAAATTGCTCCATCAGCGTCACTTTCAAGCCCACTGCCACGGGAGCCCGCGCAGCTAGCGTCACCATCACGGATAATGCCAGTGGCAGCCCGCAGAGCATTTCGCTTAGCGGCACAGGCGTCGCTCCTGTAGTGAGCTTCGGGGGGACAACGTCGCTGACCTTTAGCGGACAGCCTGTTGGCACCAGTAGCGCGGCTCAGAGCGTCATTCTGACGAATACCGGCAACGCAGCCCTCACAATCAACAGCATCGCCATCACAGGCACGAACAGCAGCGATTTCTCAGAAACCAGCACGTGTCCGGCAAGCCCATCAACGCTTGCCGCGGGAGCGAACTGCTCGATCGCGGTGACTTTCAAGCCTACGGCGACGGGGACTCGAAACGCCTCTTTGAGCGTCACCGACGATGCCAGCGGCAGTCCCCAGAGCGTTTCTCTCACCGGCACCGGCGTGCCCGCGGCGCCGGTCGTCAGCTTGTCACCAACAAGCCTCAGCTTCGGGAATCAGTTTGTGGGCACCAGCAGCGCATCCCAGAGCGTAACGCTGACCAACACGGGGAATGCCACGTTGTCCTTCAGCGGATCGGGCATAACCATTACCGGCACAAACAGCGGCGATTTCTCGCAAACGAACACTTGCGGAGCAAGCGTGGCCGCCAGCGCCAACTGCACCATCACCGTCATTTTCAAGCCGAGTGCAACCGGGGCGCGGTCCGCCGCAGTCTCCATCACCGACAATGCCGCGGGTAGTCCGCAGAGCGTTGCGCTTACAGGGACAGGCACCGCTCCGATAGTCAGCTTCGGAGGAACTACGAGCCTCAACTTCAACAATCAACTTGTTGGCAGTACGAGCGCGTCGCAAACGGTAACCTTGACCAACACAGGCACGGCGACCTTAACCATCAGCGGCTCCGGCATCAGCATCACCGGCGCAAACAGCGGCGATTTTGCCGAAACCAATACGTGCGGCTCGAGCGTGGCAGCCGGGGCAAATTGCACCATCAGCGTTACGTTCAAGCCGACCGCGACCGGGGCGCGCAATGCTTCGCTTTCGGTTACGGACAATGCTTCCGGCAGTCCGCAGAGCATCCCGCTCACCGGCACGGGCGTTGCGCCAGCCGTGACGCTTTCACCTACGAGTCTTACGTTTGCGGGTCAGCTCATTACCACAGCAAGCTCGGTGCAGAGTGTCACGCTAACCAACTCCGGCACTTCGCCGCTGACGATTTCGAGCATCACCGTTACGGGAACGAACGCCAGCGACTTCGCGCAAACCAACACATGCCCCGCTAGCAGCTCCACTCTCGCGGTAAACGCGAACTGCTCGATCAGCGTCACCTTCACGCCAGCCGCCACTGGCTCGCGCACTGCGTCTGTAAGCATCGCCGACAACGCGTCTGGCAGCCCTCACACTTTCTCGCTCATGGGCACGGGGACCGATTATTCTCTTGCTGCGGCCAGCGGCGCGAATTGCCCCTCGGGCGGCAACTGCTCGACCTCGGCGACAATTTCTGCGGGAAGCACAGCTACCTACGATCTGCAGGTCACGCCATCGAATGGATTCAATGGCAACGTAGCACTTGCCTGTAGCGGTGCGCCCGGAGCCTCAACATGCACCGTTTCGCCGGCGTCCGTTCCGCCAGCCGGCTCGGCAAGTTACGCCTTCACGGTGACAGTTGGTAACACAGCGAATGTGATGTTCGTACCGCCGCCGCAACCGCCGTTCCACGGCCTTCCAGGACTACCCAGCAGTTACTCGCTCTTGATCTTCGCGGTCATACTTTTCGCGTACTGGATGGCCCGCGGCAGAAGTGAGCGCTTCGCTCGCCGCTGCCTCGTTCCCGCAATGGCCGTGTTTTTCTTCTGCGTACTGTACACCGCAGGTTGCGGCGGCGGAGGTGGTGGCGGCGGTCCCCAACCCCCGACGAACGCTGTGTTGAAAGTGACGGGCACTTCCAGCGGCGTGAACCGCACCGTCTCATTGAATCTAACGGTCAACCACTAAGATGCCATTTGTCTGAATGCCGGGAAAGCCTGGCGAGCCACACATTCCCTGTGTGACAGGCAGGGGCAGGCAACGACGGGCCACCAATGTTAGGCGCCTCGCCGGACGATGAACGTGGGTGCTACATGCCAGCATCTTGGATTTACCGAGCATGTTTGCCTCCCTTTCGCGCTGCGAGCCCTAGCATCCGTCGATTCCCTTCCTCGTCTGCGCCGGATTTTGCAAAATCGTCAAACGCTCGTTCGGCCGTTTGGATAATGTGTCGCGCAATGAACGGCGCGCCTTCTCTCGCGCCTTGCTCGCTGCTCTTCACGCAACACTCCCACTCCAGCACCGCCCATCCGTCGAAGTCGTACTGTGCCAGCTTGGAGAAGATGCTGCGAAAATCCACCTCCCCATCACCCAGCGAACGGAAGCGCCCCGCGCGCCCAATCCACGGCTGGTACCCTCCATAAACGCCTTGGCGTCCCGTAGGATGAAACTCCGCGTCCTTCACATGAAACATTTTGACTCGCGAGTGGTAGATGTCGAGAAAGGCGAGGTAATCGAGCTGCTGCAAGACAAAATGGCTGGGATCGAACAAAACGTTGCACCGTTTGTGTCCGCCCACGCGCTCCAGGAACATGTCGAACGTCACGCCATCGTGCAGGTCCTCGCCCGGATGCAGTTCGTAACACAAATCGACTCCAGCCGCGTCAAATGCATCGAGGATCGGCTTCCACCGCTTCGCTAATTCCTCAAATGCCATCTCAATCAAACCCGGGGGCCGCTGCGGCCACGGATAGATGTACGGCCACGCCAACGCGCCAGAAAATGTGACGTGAGCTTTCACACTCAAATTCGCCGAAGCTTTCGCCGCAAGTAAGAGTTGCTCCACTGCCCACGCCTGCCGCGCCCGTGGATTTCCTCGCACCGTTTCCGGCGCGAAGCCGTCAAACGCCCCATCATAAGCAGGATGCACCGCAACCAACTGGCCTTGCAGGTGCGTGGAAAGCTCCGTCAACTCCACGCCACTCGCCGCCAGTGTTTGCAAAATTTCATCGCAATATTTTCGGCTCTCCGCGGCGCGCTTCAAGTCGAAAAGCCGGCCGTCCCACGTCGGGATTTGCACTCCTTTGTACCCAAGCTCCGCCGCCCATTTAGAAATGGTCTCGAGCTTGTTAAACGGGGGTTTGTCGTCCGCGAACTGTGCCAGGAACATCGCCGGCCCTCGGATCGTCTTCACCGTTGCTCCTCGCGATTTCGACAGGTTGGACAGTTTAGCGCAAGACTCATAGAGCAGTTCCCGAAGAACACGGGGGCGTTAGGAAACGCCCTATGGTAACAAATCATTCATGCGTGGGAGCGTTGTGAGCGAGCAGCGATGAAGGAATCAAGAGCCTGCAAAGAACTCATGCGTGGCGCATAGCCAAAGACTTTCTTCAATCGCGCGTTGTCGGCCACCCAAGGATAACGAATCATATCGAGCATGCCTGGGGGAAACGGCGCAAACCGGAACGCCCAAAGGATTGCTGCAAGGGGATAAATGAAGGGTGCAGGCAGAACCAGCGGCTTTTTGCCAACGGCGCGCACCATCTCGCTGTAGCGAATCGTGCCGTCGCCGGCGACGTTGAAAATTCCGCGCAAGTTGGATTTTAGGGCTTGATAAAGCACTTCGGCCATGTCGTTTTCAGAGATAAACTGCATCGGAGGGTCTGCGCCAGCAACCTGAAACATCCAAGGAAAAGACCGCCAAGGCCACTCCAACATTTCCGCGACGATATTTCGTGTGTTCGGCCCAAGAACGATGGATGGGCGCAAGATCATCACTTCGATCTGGGGATGCCGGGCCATGAACTCCTGAGCGATGCGGTCTACTTCCGCTTTGTGTTTGGAATAAAGATAGAGGGGTGTTCCACTGACAGGAGATTCCTCCGCAAGAAAAGGCGGCTGGGAAGGATTTGCCGGATTGACGTAAGCCGTTGCGCTGCTGGCGTGAATCACGCGCCGGACCCCGGCAGCGTCGGCGGCGCGGAAAAAGTTTTGTGACCCTTCCACGTCCACCTGCCGATGCCGCCGCAAGTCGTGAATGGGATTGAACTGCCAGGCAAGATGCAAGGCCGTATTGATTTGACGCGAACGAAAGAGAGCCGTCAATTCTTCGCAGGGCGCGGTCAAATCAAATTGAAGAAATGACGCGGGGCATTCCACCGAGGCCACACGCGGCCGGATGTCGAGTCCCAGGATCAGTTCAACCTCAGAGTCGGAGCCAAGGCGCTTGATTAGCTGCTGCGCCAAATATCCACTGCTGCCGGTAATCGCTATTCGAAGTTTCAAGGATCTATGACCCCACGACAGGCTCGTACATAGTTTTAACAAGCCCAAGTCATATTCGCATGCGCAATGAAAAGGAGCTACGGCCGGAGTCACATGGGGTCGTGACACCTGTCACTGATTCGGGCAGTCGAATGGCGTACTTACGTACCAGGGTCACAGACAGACCACTTACGAGAGATCCTACGGGACATGGACATGAAGAAGCCTCTTCAGAGTCAAAGTCTATCCCCAGCAGACGCCGCTTTTCTCTACCTCGAACGCAAAGAAATTCCCATGCACATTGCAAGCGTGTGCGTCTTTGACGGCCCGATACCGTTTCAGGCCTTTGTTGCCAGGATAGAGTCGAAGTTATATTTGGTTCCGCGCTACCGGCAAATCCCCGTAATCCCACCGTGGAGCCTTGGCCTTCCGACATGGGAGGACGATCCACACTTCAACATTCGACGACATATCTTCCATACAAGACTTGAGCCTCCCGGCGGAGAGGCAGAATTGCAGGACCTCGCGGGGCGCATTTTGAGTCAACTGCTCGACCGCAGCAGGCCACTGTGGGATATGCACGTCGTTGATGGTTTGAAAGACGGGCGCGGAGCCATCATCTTGCGAGTGCACCACGCGCTGGCGGATGGAGTTTCTGGCACGGAGTTATTGAAAACCATGCTGGATTCAACGCCGGAGGTTTTCCCGAGCATGCCAGGACCGCGCTTTCGGCCGCGACGGCGCGTAGCTGTGGATCGTTCTCTGGCTGACGACCTTTTTGGCACGGTCAACAGCGCTCTCGGGAGCTTGTTCGCTGTAGAAGAGGGGCTGTTGGACTTTGTCAAGGGCATCCTTAGTGAGAAGAAACAGAGCGACATCAAGGGACTACTTGAAGTGTTGCCGGAATTTGCGGCTTCCGTAGAGAGGCTTCCTTTCAATAAGCCGTGCTCAGGAGAGCGAAAGTTTTGCTGGGCCGAGTTTTCCATGAGCGATGTGCAAACCGTGCGAGAGTCAGTAAGCGGCACCATCAATGACATAATCTTGGCGGTTTTGACGCGAGCGCTGGCACGCTACGTGAAATTGCACGGACAATCTGCCGTCAATCGTTTCGTCCGGATCGTCTGTCCGGTCAGTCTGAGACAGGGCGGTCAGAACGATGGTCTAGGTAACCAAATTTCTTTTTTACCGGTCGCCCTGCCAATGGACGCGCGCGGCCCAATCCGCATGCTCCAGGCAGTAACCGCGCGAACCGAGAAAATGAAGCGATCCGGGGCAGCCGGCCTCGTGGGGCTGGCGGCAAGGTGGGTCGCCGCCGCTCCGCCACCCCTGCAAGCACTCTTCTGGCGAGGTATTCCGGACGTCATTTTTCCCGTGCCGTTATTCAACCTGATCTGCACGAATGTGGTGGGATCACCGACACCTCTCTATGCCATCGGGAAGCGAATGCTCGCAGCATATCCGCAAGTGCCAACAGGCTATGACTTGGGAGTTGGCTGCGCCGTGCATAGTTATGACGGAAAGCTTTGCTTCGGCCTTATCGCCGATGCTCACGCAGCTCCGGACGTTGAACGGTTACGCGACTTTTTGGTGCTCTCGTTTCGTGAATTGCAAAGATCTGTGGCACAAAAGAAGGCGCGGAAGGCAAACAGCGCGGAATGCGCGTCGGAAGCGCTGCAACAGGAGCCGACCGAAGCTGTGCAGACCAACGCTCCTGAATCTACGGCAGCAAGCGTGCCTTTCGAGGGCAGCCCCGCGCCAGTGGCCGCACATGCCAAGGAAGCTGCATAGACCGGCACAGTTAGGAATGGGCCTATGAATATCCCTGCCCCATTGCTTCGAAAGCTCTATACGGTGGGCAGCTTGCGGAATACGGACACGGGTGCCCAATTTGCGCTCAAAAACCGCTTGAGCGATGCGGAGGTCACTGCACTCCGCGGCATTGCCATCGACGGGGGACAAGTTGCGCTAGATCAAGTGCGGCTAGGTCTGTCCGACGAACGCACACTGACGCCTGATCAAGTGGACTCAGCACACCCGCTTCCTTTTCCTCTTCGCTCCACGGTCACGATTCAAACGAGTATGCCGGAGCTGCCTAATGGCAGGCACAAAATTGAGATTCTGTTCGAAGTGCGCCCCTTCGGAAATCTGCACCTGAAGGTCGAAGATGCCATTGCGGATCAGGCATTGACCAGCGTGCGCATTCCGCGGGATGAAGCCGATGATTACAACCCCGAGGTCATCGAGCTACGGCGTGTACTGATCGAGCAGACAAGCGGCGTCAAGTTGAACCACGTTCTCCATTACTCGTTCGATCCGCACGTTGCCAAAGGCAATTGCGAGAATTTCGTCGGAGTGGCACAGGTGCCCATAGGATTTGCGGGGCCTCTTCGAGTGCATGGAGAGCACGCACAAGGGGAGTTTCTGATTCCCTTGGCCACCTCGGAAGGAACGCTGGTGGCTTCCTACAACCGCGGAATAAAGATATTGAATCTGTGCGGAGGGGTGCATGCAACCGTTGTGGCAGACGCCATGCAGCGCGCTCCGGTATTCATCCTCCGAAATGCGCGGGCAGGGCGGGAATTTGTGGATTGGATGCAGGCCAATCTGGCAACGATCCGTGCAGTAGCAGAGGCAACGTCAACGATAGCCAAACTGCAGTACATTGATCCGTATGTCGCCAACAAATTTGTTTACCTTCGCTTTAACTTCTCAACGGGAGACGCGGCAGGACAAAACATGGTGGGCCGGGCGACCTTCGCGGCCTACAGCTGGATTCTTGAACATTTCAAAGGAATCGAAAGCTCCTACTTGGAATCGAACTTTGCAACCGACAAGAAGGCCTCGCAAGTCAACCTCATGCGGACGCGCGGCAAACGCGTGACAGCAGAGGCTACTATCACGCGCGACGTGATGCAGCGCCATCTTCGGGTCAGGCCGGAACAGCTCGCACATCACTACGGCGTGGCCAACGTCGGCGCATTCCTTTCCGGTTCCACCAGCAATGGGTTGCAGTCCGCTAATGGCATCACGGCAATGTTTATTGCCACTGGCCAAGATGTGGCCAATGTCGCCGAGTCGTCGGCGGGCATCCTCTATACGGAATTAACGCCTCCGGGAGACTTGTACATTTCGCTCACCATACCTTCGCTGATTGTCGCCACTCACGGAGGCGGCACCGGACTGGCAACTCAGCGCGAGTGTCTTGAGATTCTTGGTTGCTACGGGAAAGGCAAGGTCAACCGATTGGCAGAAATTGTTGCCGGCGTAACCTTGGCCGGCGAGATTTCCTTGGGAGCGGCCATTTCTTCTTCGGACTGGGTTGCAAGCCACGAGAGGTTGGGTCGCCACCGCTGAACCAGGGCGACTTCCTCGGATGCTTTAGACCCTAGTTAAGGAAACCCTCTTAGCAGACCAGACAGCCTTGTTGCGCGAGGAGAATGGGTGGGTCTGGAGGCGGATCCGAAACTACAGTGCGGACTAGATGGCCTGTTTGACTCCACCAGCCATGGAAGGTTTGTCCGATGACGGCACGTACCTGAAGCGGATTCCATCCAGTGAATTCGGATGAGTATTGGACAGAGAGCACTGTGGGGCGTGTCGGCTTCCGAGCGATTTCGTCTTGATATTCCGGCATGCCCCGGAGGCTTACGAGCACACTACGCGTATCAAGCTGTAGCCCTTTGCACAAGGCCTTGAGCGCGCTCTCCTTACCACTCCAGAATAGGGCGAGAAGCGACAAGCGGTTCGTCGGCTCGGTCTTTGCAACAAACATTTGCTCTTCAACCGTGAAATAATCAGCGGCAAAAGCATCGCCATGCGGCTCGATAGTTTCCAGATCGCACCCCAGCAGAACGTGAGATGGCGCGATGCAGCAGGCACCCATGCCAGCGCGGTGGCTGAGCGAGATCGTCACAGGCGCGGGCTCGTTCCTGAGAAAAACCTCCGGAGCGCCGGAAGGTTTAGAGCGTATTTCAATTTCACCAAGCGCTTGCAGATCTTTGGCGATTCCAAGGCACAGCGCCGCAGCATTCTTCGCCGTCCACCGCCCCAAAAGCCAGTCCCTACGTCGCTTTGCAAAACGCTTCGCGGACAACTCGTCAGCCTCGCTGGGGCTTAGCCAAGCGTTCCCGTCAGGCACATCGGCTAAGGTCTGTTCCAACCAATATACATCCATACGAACATCCGTCTCACGCATGAGCCGCAACAGCCAATTGCGTCTTGGGTGTCTCGCGTTCCTGCTCTTCGCGCTGCAATTCTTCCCCTTGACCCATGCCGCGCTCCACGGCATGGATTAGGTAAGGACGCAGAGTGGCGGGCGGCAAGATATTGTGAAGTGCCCCAACTCTCAAAGCACGATGCACGCTATGGATGCGGTCGAATTCGGCAGCAACTTCCCCCAGCCTTTCGGAATGCACGACTTTGAAAAGTTCGTCCCATTCATTACGCAGCCGCCTCTTTTCCGCGTCATCGGCGTTGGCGATCGCTTCGGTTAAGGCCTGGAGGCGAGGATCTTTGCGGGTTCGTGCTTCGACTTCGCTGGAGAAAACCACCGCGGCCGCCGGCGCACCGCCAATTACGGACGCGAAGGTGCCCTCGAGCGCCGCCACTTGAAGCTGTTCATTCAAAGCGCGTGAGAAAACTACATAAGCGCCGCCGTGGTAACGGGAAATCACACAAAACACCATCGGACCTTTGAAATTCACGACAGCTCTTCCGATTTCCGCTCCATATTCCAACTGCAACTTGCGCATGGACTCCGGCGAACCATCGAAGCCGGAGAGATTGGCCAGAATCACGACCGGACGGTTGTTGCTGGCCGCATTGATCGCGCGAGCTACTTTTTTGGAAGAAAGCGGAAACAGTGTGCCCGCGTACCATTGATCCGGCCCGTCGGCAGGAACGAAACCCAAGCGAGGAACCGGGCGCGATTCGATGCCGATAAGACAGACGGGATAGCCGCCGAGATGAGCATCCCATACGACGGCGGTCTCGGCAGCACGCATGCCGGGCCAACGTTCCATGGGCGGGTGGTCCTGGTCGACGACCGCCATCATCACGGTACGAATATCAAAGGATTTCTTGCGCCCTGGATTGGTCTCGTCTGAGAAAATCTGGCCGACTTGACTGAAGCCGTCCCCCCGAGCTTTCGCGTGCGGAAAGTCCCTGACGTCTCGGTTGCTGGGGTCAGTCGACAGTGCTCGGCGGGGGAAACGCTCGCCTGGGGCGACGTAGGTATGTTCGTAATGGCAAAATAAAATGTGGCAAGCCTCGTCAATGTCCTTGGCCCAGTACTGCGCCTGCCCGTTTAGCCCCATGATCCGGTCATAGCCGCCGATTCCCTCATTGTTTTCGGCGGAGACACTTCCGGAGTAGTCGAGCGCCCGCTTTCCGGTGAGCACCATCGCTGATTGTGGCGTCATTACGAGAATCCCGCGAGTATGCATGAGCATAGTTGCTTCTGCGTTCCAATAAGGCTGGGCACCAACATTGATGCCGGTAACCACAAGATTCACTTCGCCGCCGGCTTGCGTGAACTCCACCAGACGGCGAAGGACGCGGGCGATCCAGTCCATGTTCTCGACGCCGCTGTCCATCGAGATTTTCGCGCCCGCTGAAATCGGAAACCATTCGAGTGGAACGCCTTTTTCTTCAGCCAGGTCCAGAGCCGCGAGGATGCGCCGGCATTCCGGTTCCGCGATGGCGCCGAGATCTTTGCTCGGGTCCCCCATGAGTAACACGCGGGTCATGCCCTCGGGGTACCTCGGCGTATGGTTGCGAATAATGCCAACGATGACATTCGCCTTGTTTTGTCCATAAGGACGATTGACGGGAACCAGTTGATTGTTCTCATCGAGATCGTGCTCGACAAATTCGCCCGTAGGAAATTCGGCACGCGTCTCTTCCGGAGGGGGTGTAAGCATTTCGATGATTTCGTAAGGATACGTAAGTCCGCGCCTGCGCATCCGGAGGACTTTCTGATCGTACTCGGTCAACGACCGGAGGGGTTGTACCTTGCCGGCTGGCCGGAAAGTGATTAGCAGGCCGGCGCCGGCCGGCCTCGAGATTCGGACGATCATATCGCGCAACTCGGCGGTGTCTGGATTCGGAATGCGGGCGCGAAGAACAACTTGTTCCAAACCCAATCCCTCGGTCGCAGGGGCGAGCCGGTGGACGATGTCATGAAACTCGTCAGGCTTGACCCGCAATGGAGGCCAGACATGGAGCAAAATCCTATTCCAATAGAGTCGGTCATGCGCAGGACGCCTTGATTGGTATAGGCGGATGCCTGCGAGGGCCTCTGAGAACATTCGCTCCAGGTGCGGCAATTGCACGATGCGTCCCGCCCCGTCGCATACGGGCGTGAGATCACGCACCTCCGCCAAAGCAAATAGCCTTTCATCCTTTGGATTGTCGCGGCCGACGGCGTGAAAAAGATAAACGTCTTCAACGGAAGGCAGGCGTTCAAGCTTGAAATTGCTGAATCTCCACAGGTGGAGCCGCTCGCCCATCAGAGGATGGAGTCCGCGATACATCTTTTCCTCTTCATATCCGTTCTCGCTTGAGCGGAATGTCAGGTGCTGCATGGCGGCCAGGTTCTCGCCGCGGCTTGGACCGGCGACAGCGACGACAATGCGCCGGATCGAGCGAGGAAAGCCCGCTTGGTTCAAGGTGGAGCAGACTTCTCTTTGTGTGACGTCGGGATCACTTAAAGCAGCGGAATGCCACAAGTAGAAATCAATGGTGACATCATCGCCCACCGGGACTTCCTCGATCAGAGAAAACATCGCTTGAGCCGCCTCACGCAGTTGCGGCAACTCTGCCTGGGTGGTGAACAGATGGAGTCGTTTACCATCTTCGTCGTATTCGGCGGCTACGCAGCGCTGTCCATTTATTTCGAGGGAACGAACATCGAGCAGCGTCTGAATTCTGTAATACCGGCGTGTTAGCACTTCGAGCATCAATTGCCGCAGGGTAGCGTCAGGGGTCGCGAACCGACTGGCAAACAGGCGCAGAAGAGGCTGCGGACATTCGACCAAGGCATGAATTCTTTCGTGCCGGTCATCCGCATCGGGATGAACCGCAAGATGAGCGAGGTGCTCTTCGGCTTGAGCGTATACCTGCCTGCGTGCCGCCTCAAACATCGGCTGATCAAAACAGCGATAACGTACTTCGCGAGCCAAATCGCTGATGGCCGGAAAGAGTCCGCGCGTCAGCGAAATGATGCGATCCAGAAGAGATCTGAAAGCATCGTCCGCGCCAGCCGAAGTCTCGGCCTGCTCCAAACGTCGCTCCAGAACAGAGAGGATGAGCGAGACATGTTGCTCTGCGCGCTGATGTGATTTATAGATCCAGAACAACGCCTCTTCCAGCTCCGGGGAACGTTCAAGGGTTTTGACACCGTAATGGGCGAGGGCGCGGCTTAGGGCATCCACAAACGCAGGAGGCAGACCTTCACCGCGTGTTTCGAGCATACGCAAATAAGAGAATAGGTAGGCTTCCGGGCTCGGAGCTTCCCCCGCAGTTCGGTCCTCCAACTCCGGCTCATGATGGAAGAGATAGCAGATGTCCGCGAATATCTGAAGGAATTCATCTTCGCAGTGTGCGATCTGGGAGCGATCGCCAGCTCCTTCACAAAAGTGGCTCCATTCGGCGACCAGGCGGGAGATATGCGCCGAATCCACATCAAAACCGAGCATCAATTGCCGAAACTCTTCCAGGTTTTGGCGGCATTGAGAATGGAGGTCCTCGCAGCTTCCTTCCGAAGCAAGAGAAGTCGTGAGAGCCACACGCTCCTTTCCCGTAGTGGCACAGTCACTGCCAAGCGGCTCAATCTGCACAAGGGGAGCACCCGTATCCACTTGCACATTGGGTATGGTGAAAACGTGACGAACCTTTCCGGCAAATGGCGCAACAATCTGCATCTCCATTTTCATAGCTTCCAAGACGGCAAGGCGATCCCCGGCGGAGACCGTATCTCCGGGTTTCACGGCAAGGGAGACGACTACGGCGGGGGCAGGAGCGTGCACGATGCCGCCGTCGTCCCGGTCAATGCGATGCGCGACGCCATCAACTTCGATCAGGAAGCTGAGGCCCTGCACCACGGAGACGACGTTGAAGCGCCGCCCAAAGCACGTCAGCCAATACTCAAACTGGCCGAGGCGGCTGCTCTGAACATCTATTTTCGCTTCCTCTATCTCTACGCGATATTGATGAAGGCCTAGGCGGTAAACCTTAATCCGGTAGGGTTGCCCTCGATAGCGCAGAGCCACGGTCCCGCCAACCTCACTCCGGACCTGCGGTCGTCCGCGGACAGCCGAGGCGTAAAACTGCATCTGTTCGACAGCGAGTTCCGCATCGTAGCTGGCGATGGCCGCTTGGAGCAAAGCTACATCGGCGTGCTGCCGGGAGACATGCTCGTCGTTGGCGACAAGCCGTTCCATCCATCCGATATCGACGTGCCCTTGCCGCACTTCTCGGCGGCTTAGCAGCTCCAGAAGAAACGATTTGTTACTCACGCCTCCACGGATGACGACCACGCTCTCCCGGATGGCGCGCCGCAGCCGGGAGAGTGCTTCGTCGCGGTTCTGCCCGCAGGCGATGATTTTGGCAATCATCGAGTCAAAATCCGGCGGGACAGCATCGCCTTCCGCTACTCCTGTATCCACACGCACGCCTGGACCTGCTTGAATTCTGAACCGCTCGATGATGCCTGGAGCCGGGCCAAAACCGTTGTCCGCGTCTTCGGCGTTTAGCCGGACTTCGATCGCGTGCCCCCTAGCCTGCGGAGGCTCGCCTTCCAAGCGCCCGCCGCGCGCAATATGAATCTGCAGTTTGACCAGGTCAATCCCCGTCGTGCATTCGGTCACCGGATGCTCCACTTGCAGCCGCGTATTCATCTCCATGAACATGAAACGGCGGCTCTCTGGTTCGTATAGAAATTCCACTGTGCCGGCGTTGTGATATCCGGCAGCCCGGCTCAGGCGCACGGCGGCGTCACGCAAGGCCTCATCCTGCTCCGGAGATAGGGCCGGTGAAGGGGCTTCTTCGAGGATCTTCTGATGGCGACGCTGGATGGTGCAATCGCGCACGCCGACCGCCCACGTTGTGCCGTAAAGATCCGCGATGATCTGGACTTCCACGTGGCGAGCGTTCTGAACAAGCTGCTCAAGGAAGACAGTTGGATCTCCAAAAGCTTTATGCGCTTCCGCGCGGGCGCTCTCGAAGGCTCTGGGCAGTTCTTCCAGGGAATTCACACGGCGAATTCCGCGGCCACCACCTCCGGCGGTTGCCTTGATGAGTAGAGGGTAGCCCAGACGCTCCGCGTGAGTCATGGCGTCGGCGAGTGTTTCCACCGGCCCCCCGCTCCAACGAGCAATTGGTATTTGCACCTCCTCGGCGAGGAGTTTGGAGGAAATTTTATCTCCTAGCCGCCGCATCACATCGCCGCTCGGGCCGATGAATACAATGCCCATGTCGTGGCAAAGGTCCGCAAAATCTGCGTGTTCGGCAACAAAACCCCAGCCCACCCAAACGGCGTCCGCGTGGGCGGTCCCCAATGCCCGGGCTAGCTGCTCATAATCTACATAGCTGCTCTTAGTTTTTTGCGTTGCTGCGTCCACGTTGTGAGGAGCACCAAGGCATACCGCCTCATCGGCCTCGCGGACGAACATGGCATTGCGGTCAGGTTCTGTAAACAGAGCAATGGTGCGTAGGGATGTGCCCTGCTCGTGATTGAATTCGCGCACGGCGTGGATGAACCGCATAGCAGCTTCGCCGCGGTTGACGATCGCAACACGTTGGAATTCTTTCTGCATACCGCCCCCTGTTCGGCAGGTCTCGTCGCGGCAAGAAAAATTGCTTCAGACGGCGACGGCTTGCAGTCCTTTCAGTGCCTCGGCATCCACACGGTTAGGGAGCGCCACCGTGCGATAGCCGCTCAAATGCAGGAACAGATTTCCCGCTCTATCTACGACCTCGGCGTCAAATCCCCCATTGGCGTCGGGGCTAACTATGGCATATAAGCCGCCTTCGGGCGTCTTTGAGCTGTGCAGTACCGAGACCCGATGGATTTTCTGCGGCAGTCCCAGGGTCCCCTGGGTGCTCATTTCCCAAAGCCCAGCAGTCTGGAAACAGAGCTCAATCCACCGTGGTTCCATCAAAAGTGGTTTATTCGGCGGACAGTGATTGCTGGGCAAATTATCCGCCATCCGGCCAATGATGCGGTCACAATCCCGCCAAGCCTGACAAATGACCTGGTAGGCGGGCCCATGGAAGTACAGTCGATAGATGTCCGCAGATTCGATGGCAGGAGTGGCAGGAACACTTAGGACTTCGGAGTGACGCGCGGGTTGCGGCTGCTTGGTCATGCGCACGCGGCCCGTGAAATGCGTGGTCACCAGGGGCTCGGGTTGGTTCGGTAGCGACCGGTGGCCCAGCAACTGACAATACGCAATTATGTCGTCGCTCTCCGGATGAAATACTGCCTGGACAGTCAGCGTCCGGGCGTCGTTTCGGTAGAATTTGAAGGGCGCCAGGAAGGTCACCTCTTCGACTGCGGCAACGTGCCAACTCGGGAGCATCCATGAGGCTGCTTCCGCAAATGCCTCAACGCCCATAACTCCCGGCAAAACCGGCGTGCCTTCGATCTGATGATCATGTAAGAACGGTTGAACCGCCGGGTCGAGCTTGGTTTCCATGATGAGGCCGTTGTACAGGCCAGTTCTTGTGATAGCGCCAATCATGGGGCCCTGCGAGCGCCCGTTCTCCTCGGCAAAAGCCTCCGTCGCTTTGGGATCCAGCCCGCCATTCGCGTCCCATTCGTTCATCAAGATACCGAGGCGTTGACCGATCACAATTTCACCTCGCGTCCCGCCCGCTACCAACTCGCGCCGTATCAGTGGGATGCCTGCTTCAGGAGGGAGCATATCTATGCCGGCAAGCTCCATCATTTTTGGAATCGAACCGCGCGTAGCCATCCCGATGCCGCCCCATGCGGTCCAGTCAATCACGATGGCGCGCGTGCCCGGCCGGGTCGTCCTGAAATTGGAAGTGAGTTTGCACAGAAGATCATTCGCCGCGCTGTAATCGGCTTGTCCGGCGTTGCCAAAGCGTCCGGCAACGGAGCTGAACGCCACGGTGGCTCCAAGAGGCATGTCGCCGATCGCGCGCAGAAGGTTGAACCAACCGTCGCACTTTACGTCAAAGACCAAGTCGAACTCGCGCGGCTCTTTCTCAGGCAGAAAGTGGCTTCTTTCTATTCCGGCAGCGTGTAACAGCACGTCGATGCAGCCGCTTTTTTGACGCACTTGGTCAATTACTTTGGCTACTGCCTCCGCGTCCGTCAAATTCACGCTGAAGTAATGAGCCGTGCCGCCTGACGCTTTGACTGCATCGATTGCGTCCTGGGCAGCCCGCGCTCGCTCAAGCGCCGCCAACTCTTTTTCCACCAGGACGGGCGTGACTCGTTCACCGCGCGCCTGGATGCGCTCGAAGAGATCGCGCTTAAGATTATCTCTATCAGTTGCAAAACGGTTCAGATCAGGATCATCAGACTTAGGCTCCGGTACCAAATCGAGCAGATAGAACGTACCTCCGGAAGCCGCCGCCAAGTCCGCGGTGATGGCAGAAACGATGCTGCCTGCAGCGCCGGTAATCAGGAAGACAGAATCCTTATCGAGGACGAGTCCCGGATTGCCGTCAACGGCGGGCTTCTCCTCAAGTCCAACGGTCCAGCGAAGGCCATTTTTGTATCCGATTTCCACGGCACCGGGATCGCGCAGCGTCTCTTCGATCAAGAGCTCAGCAGTTTCTGACGCCTTGGATTCCGCTGCAAAATCTACGGCTTTCACTAACGCGTCGGTTCGTTCTCGCTTAAAGGCCTTGGTGAATCCCACCACTGCGCCACCCAGGGGCGCGAGTGCTCCGGCATCATCGTACCCATGATGCCCGCCAAGCCGGGTCCCTGAAACTAGAAACGTGCCGGACGCACCAACGTGGTCATACAGAGTTCGCATCGTCGCGTAGAGTGATTTGACACGCACTCGTAGCGCCTCGTGCCAAGCCGCGAGGTTCAAGGCGCTGAAATTTCCTTCGAAGTCGAGCGCCGGTAGCCAATAAACGCCGTGCACTGATCCCGCTCTGATCCAATTTTTGAGGTGCGCGGCCAGTGTTTCAGTATCCCACGTAGGCTCCAAAAGCAGAGTCTCTATGCTCCGTGAACGAAGCCGTTCAACTAACGCCTCGGCAACGCCATTCTTCTCAGGCATGATGACGATGCGCTGCCCAGAGCTGAGCGTCACGCCGGTTGGCTTGCACAAATTGAGAGGCGGGCGCAGGTTAGGTACCGGCGCACGGCGCGGAATAGCATTTGCCGCGTCAAAAGCAAGTGGAACTGGCTGGGCGCCGGTGATTGGCGCAGGCGCGGCCGATGCATGTGCTTCTGCACTATGCTCTTTGGCTCCTTCACTCTTTAATTGAGTCGAGAACGAAGGCTGAGAGGATGCACTGGCTTGGCCGGTGAGTCTATCTTTTGCAAATTGAATCACTTTGGCGAGCGTGGGGAAATCGCGCAGCTTGAGATTCTCATCGCGTGGAATATTGAACGCGGCCCGTACCGAGGCAAACATTTCAGCCTGTTTGACCGTATCAATCCCGAGGTCCGCCTCAAGATCAAGATCCAGGTCCAGCATGTCGTTTGGGTAGCCCGTTTTCTCAGCCACAATCTCCAGGACTTTTTCTTTGACCACATCGTCTGATGACGCAGGGACAGCAATGCCTCCTGCGGAGACTGTCGGGACCTGCAGCTTCGGTTCGGCCACGGGTAGGGCCGGAGCCGCCGCCAAATCCGGCCGCTTTTCATAAACGAAACGGATGACATGTGCCAACGTCGGATAGTCGCGCAGCTTGCGGTTTTCGTCGCGCGGTATGTTGTAGATTTCGCGGATGGCTGCGAACATCTCGGCCTGCTTGACGGTGTCAATCCCGAGGTCCGCCTCAAGATCGAGATCCAGATCGAGCATTTCGCTGGGGTACCCGGTCTTTTCCACCACGAGCGCCAGGATGCGCTCTCTCACGGGGTCGGCCTTAGTGGCTTCGGCAACTGGTAGCTTGGGTACGCCTACGCCTGAAACAGATTTGGCCTCCTGTTTCGCTTCGGCGGCTGGTGCCACGGGAGGTGTACCGGCCAAATCTGGCCGTTTGTCATAGACAAACCGGATGACGTGCGCGAGGGTCGGGAAATTCCTCAGTTTCAGGTTTTCATCCCTCGGAATGTTATAGAACCCGCGGATAGCTGCGAACACTTCGGCTTGCTTGACCGTGTCTACACCCAGGTCTGCTTCGAGATCCAAATCGAGAGCGAGCATGTCTGGGGGATACCCAGTCTTCTCCGCTACGAGAGCAAGCACACGCTCTTTCACGGGATCAGCTTCAGTCTGCGGCTTTAAAATTGCTCCAGGAGCAGGTGTAACCGCAGCAACAACTGCTGTTGCCGCCTGGGTTTCCCGCGCGGCGATATTTGGCGCGGTTACTTCGGGCTTTGTAGCCGCTACTGTCGGTGTAACTTGCGCCACAGAAATCGCAGGCGTCAGTGAGGCCACTGGCGCAGAAGTGCGCCTGGGTTCCCGAACAGTCTCCAAGTATTGACGACCTGCTCCTATGTCTTTCACACGGAGGGTGTGGTGGACAACCTCAAGCTCTGGCGTGGGCTGGCCAGCTATATTGCCAAGCCAATTGCTCCATGCACTGGGGTCGGCAATGCGAGTAGCGTAGCCCAAAGCATTCGGGTTAGGACGCGCTGCGGCCTTGGCTCCTAGCCAATGGAAGAGCGTCATGCTGATCTGGGAGCCAAATCCTGCGCCGAGGCGCAACGCATACTCCACGGGGTACAGGCCACCCTTTGACAGATTCAGCGCACCCAGTTCAGGGTCCACTTCCTTGAAATTCGCCACTGGGGGCACCCATCCCGTTTCCAGCGCTTTGATGGCAACGACATCCTCAATGCCCGTGCCCATCGCGTGGCCCGTAAAACCCTTGGTATTTGCGATTACGATCTGGTCCGCGGCATCTCCAAAAACCTTGCGCAAAGCAAAGATTTCCGCAGACGCGCTGCCGCCGCGAGCGGGTGTGTAGGTTTCGTGGGAAACGAAGACAGTTTTCGGTGCGATTTGTTGCCGAGAAACGCCGATTAGCGTTTCCGCTCTAGCGACAAGGTCCTCCATCACTTGGCCGATGTGTTGGACGTCGAGACGAGTCCCGTGGAATGCGCTATTAGCTGTCACGGCGCTCAGCACTTCGCAGATTGCTTGGATGCCACGCTCCTGCGCTGCTTCCGCGCTCTCAACCACGATGGCGGCCGCTCCCATACCTACAATCAGCCCGTGGCGTCGACGATCAAAGGGGATTGCCGCCTCTTCAATCACGTCATCCGTGGCCGCCGCGCCGCTAGCCAGAAAACCTGCGCCCATCCATTCCATCAAATGGTCGGAAGTCACGTTGTCCGCAGAGACGACTATTACGCGGCGGCAACGCCCGGCGCGAATCCAATCCTCCGCGAGCGATACAGCTTGCGTCGTGCTGGCGCACGCCGCGTTGATCTGCGTGTTGGGTCCGCGAGCGCCAATGAATTCGGCGAATTGCGAATGGCCCATTGACAAGGCTCTGAACAAGAATCGCCGCTCGAAGACATACGGCTCTTTCTCGATTGCTGCGCTCAACTCCTCGACACGATGACGAATTTCTTGAGCTAGGACGGAATGTCCGTTTGTTTCTGTCAGACGAGCAAACAGGTCTTGGAGAGTAACTAGTTGCGCGCGCCTCTCACGGTCCGCATAATAGCGGGACATTTCATCTGCGAACGAGTCGTATCCCGGAAACGCCGATGCAAAAATCACGCCAGTGTCATCGCGCAAGGCATCGGGCAAACCCCAGCGGTCAGGCAACAGAGTGCCCTTAGTAGTTGTCTTGTACCGCATAACCAACGGGATGCCCGCGTCGTGCAGGGCATCGATTCCCGCCGCCATTGCCAGACGAGTCGTGCTGTCGAGAGCGGCAACGCGTTCGGAGGAGACTCCAAACTCTTCTTCCAAATCGAAAGCGCCGCCGCGACCCGCTAGCTTGACGACGTCCGCCACATTCGTAATGGTCTCGAACGTAGGTCCACTCTTATCACTTTTCACCAGCCGTATGATGTGTTTGTCGAGCATTGCTTGGCGCAAGCGAGTGGGAATTACATCGATGAACTGTTCGCCTCGCAGGATGCGGGCGATATTAGCGTCATCGAAAATGCGTTCCGTTCCCGGCAGTCCGAGGGAGGCGCCTGTAATGACGACTGGCCGAGTGACTGGCTTGCCATCCTGCCCCTGCCAAAGACGCCAACCACGCTCGAATGTATCCGCGAACAAACGGCCTAGCTCAACGTAACGATCAGCGGTCGATTGTGCTGAAGGAGCGATCACGGTTGAAGCTCCGCTGGTCCCCCTTGAAATTGTCGGCAATGAAGGAGCGGAAATTGAAATGGGTGCTGCTGGCTTAGGAGAGGTGCTTGCCTGAGCTGATGTTTCGAGATTCGAGACGATTTCAGCGACTCCTCGACCTAGCCCTGCGGCATACAGTCCACACAAAGCTTGATTGAATGCTGAAATGTCTCCATTCTTCGGATGATTGGTGAACAGCGAAACCACATCACCACGTTCGCCAAGCACGTCTTCCGCAAATCCCTGCAGCGCTTTCTTCGGCCCTACCTCGACGAAGACACGAGCTCCAGCGTCGTACAATGTTCGCAAGCCTTTTACGAACTGCACAGGGGAAGCAACCTGCCTCGCCAAGATGTCCAGCATTTTCGGTACAACGTCAGGACCCATTGGATAAAACTCGCCGCTCACATTCGCCACAACCGGAACGTGCGGTGATTGCAGATGCAGGCGCTCCAGGGTCCGGCGTAGAGGTTCACTGGCAGGAGCAACGATTGAGGTGTGAAACGCATGGCTGACCGGTAGTGGAACCACGTTGTAGCCGGCCTTGGCGAAAATCTCTGCCGCCTGCTCTGTGGCCCCACTTGCTCCGCCAATGACAGCCTGACTGTCGCTATTGATGTTGGCGATGACAACGTAGCC
>DATDNK010000493.1:0-7985 GCA_036518275.1 Candidatus Acidiferrum sp. | reverse complement strand
AGAATCCCCCCCTCTCCGCCAGAGCTTTCTTACACCTCACTGACGAAATCGATCGTTGGATCGCAGGGCTACAAGCGCCCTAGCACCGCTACTTAATCCAAATATCACGAAACGCCATCGGCGACCTGGGGTACGACTGGATACCGATGAATCCCGCTGGCTGACCGTTTAGCTGAGCGATGCCGCGCGCGGCGTCTGGATTGTCGAAGATTGTCGTTTTTTGTGAAGCTCCGGACTGCGTGTTCGTCAAAGTCGCTTCATAGTGGTTTCCCGTGACGACGATGTCGTATTGAAACCATACACCGGGTACAAGAGGCGGACCTGGCGCGTACTGCTGCAATCGGTCGTCGTATCGGCCAAGATGATAGATGAAATCCCCTGCCGGAATCTTGTATATAGCTCCGGTTCTGTTCTTCCAAAGGCCATCTGGTTCCGGTTTTCGACCGTAGAATTCCTTGTTCACGTCTCCCCGAGCGTTGTCATCAATTTGGACTTCAAAGCCCGAAATCACGGCGCTCCACGCGGGATTGCCACCCACTTTGTCTGCATCAGCGCGGGAAGCAAGCTGCACGGGCAGGCGCAGACGCGGGTCGCGGAAACGAACGAATACGCCGCTATTATTGTTGTTGGGGTCAAAGCATTTGAATTGCAAATGCAGTTGAAAATCGGCGAATGCTTTTGAAGCGAAATACAGCAGCGCAAAATCCGCAGACCCATAGGTTGTGATCTCTCCATCTATAAGGGCAAAGCCCTGCCCATTTTTGGCGTCCGCGCTCTTCCAGGAGTTGAACGTGCTGGCAGTTCCATCGAAAAGCGCCGTGAAGCCGGGATCAATCACGCGAACTGCGGGTTTCGGAAGTACGTTTGCCGTTAGCATATCCGAGGTCCGATGGGCCAATGCAATGCCTGTTAACATGGGGTTTGGCGAGCCTAATGCCGGGAAAATGGCCGGGCTGGCGACATAGCAATTTGTGGTGTCGTGGATTCGCCCGAATTCATTTGTGACGGACGTCGCAGGGTCGGTGCCCATGAAAAGCGTACCAGCGTCGTGGTGCGTGGTGCCAAGAGGATCCCGCCGACCGGCATAGGGATACGCGGCTCTTACCTGCTGCGGAATCGTGTTGGCGGGCATGCTGATAGTGGTTCCATCGTTCGCCAGAATGTCGAACGGTTGCTTGTTTGCGAACGCCGCGGCAACTTGATCGGCGAGCGCGTCCATCGCGTCCCAGACATTCTTATCAATCTCCGATTGCGGAGTTGTGCTTGTGCCGTCGCGGACGTCGGCCATCGTCACTTCGGCCGCCGGCCGCCCGAAGTCGGTCACAGTCGGAGAGAGCCGGATAAAACTGTCCGGATTGTGCGTTGCCATCTCACCGATGCCGCGCAGGGTAATGACCACGTGAGTGTCCGCGGCGTTGAGTAAGCCCTCCAAGTGTTCGATATCAGGAACCTTCTGAAACAATTCGGCCTCAGAGTTGTCTCCGAGCTTACCCAACCCGGAAGCCGTGATCTGCAGATGACAGAAACGATCAACGCCGTTAATCGTAGTCTTCCCTTTTACAAACAGTGCTGAGACCTCCAGCGACTTCCTGTTGGATGGCGCGAGGAAAGACAGTGCTCCAATTGGAATCCTTATTGTCAGGTTGGAACGGAGGTGGGCAACCAGGTTGGTTCCCATCCGTTGCGCCGCGCGTCCGGAGAGAGAGTCCTTGAAAGTACTGAGCGCCAGCCGCGTGCTTTCAATTGTGCCAAGAGCGATGATCACCGAGCTCTGGCGGCCATCCGCGCTGGGCGGGCTCAGCGATATGACTTGTTCCGCACCTGTAGCATCCTGCACGCGGACACCCGTGGCGCGCACCCAATTGTCACTCTGCGTTTCCGTAAAGATGTCGAGGACGTGGCACTTCGGAACGACCAAGAGTCGTTTCCTTGCATCGGCTTCGGTTCCGATTCCTCCCGTTTCACCGGCGGCGATTCGTGCCGCTTTGGTCAGCGTCGGCACCGCGCTGTACTTGTTATTCGGAAACTCACCGGGCGCAGTTCGCGCCTGCACCGCGAGTGGCGCTTCCAGTTTAAGCAGGTTCAAAAGGTCCACGCGGGGCGTTGTGTCGGTTGCGTCGAGGCCCAGCCATTCCCTCAGCTGACTGTCGGACGGCGTAGGTGGAGGGGGCAC
The DNA here is from genome assembly GCA_036518275.1 of Candidatus Acidiferrum sp. GTDB lineage: Bacteria > Acidobacteriota > Terriglobia > Acidiferrales > UBA7541 > Acidiferrum. The sequence goes on along the minus strand of DATDNK010000493.1, from coordinate 5,812 downwards.
GGTCGTCATTGTGCCGCCTGCCGCTCCTGCTGCCGCAGCTAGCGTCGCGCTTTGGTTGAAGTAGCGCACCGCAGGGTGATCCGGGAGGGCCGATAGCGGGATGGCGCCCGGGACGTTGGCCGGTTTCTTCATTGCCTGAAAGAGTTGCTTGCGCAGCGCGTCATGAAGCCGCCCGAAGATGAAGTCATTAGAGTCGGTCGCTCCGATCTGATCACTTGAGATTTGAAAATATTTGTTGACCAAATCAGCCGCCACGCTCGCCGGCCAAGAGCTGATTTCTTCAGCCAACATTTGGGGTGACCAGCCGCCCCAAGCCAGGGATCGCCCGCCGACTGCAAATAGCAGGCCCGGGTACGCAAGCGCCGGATGGGAGTCCCAAGGTTTTCGGAAGTCCGGGGTCCCGCCTTGATAAGCCATGTTCTGATTGTGTTCCGGCAGCGCAAACGGGCCGGCCTCTAAAACAAGGATCCGTCGGCTGTGCGTGCTGTCTGCAAATAACAAAGAAGCAGCAAAGGCGGCACCAAAGGTACCGCCTCCAATAACAATTGCGTCGAAGTCCCTCCGCTTGCCAGCCACTTGGACCGCAGAACTATCTATTGCTTCTTGGAGCGTATTACAGAGAAAACGTCCCATGTTGTCGAGTGTGAAGCTGGTCTCCTGTACGCTAACGGTGTTTGGGCCTTCCTGAAGATTTCGAATCATTTGGACCTCCTATGGTGCGGCGGGAAGGGAGAGTAGGCGGACCTGTTTTTTGGAAGCCGCTGTTTCAAAAACAGGCGTTGGCATTAAGCGGACGGTCGTCCGACTCAACCTCTCCACATAGTGCTCTTCGGCGGGCTTTCGTTTCAACGTACAGGTCGGCTGACATGAAAATTAGCCGAAGGTTGAAGCGAGGCGCCTGCCGCAAGATTACCCGCAGCACCAAACACTTAACTACTTTTCAGTTGATAGTGATTTAGGGCTTCTTGCTCAACGTTAGCCGTCGATTGAGGCCAAAGTTGGTTTTATTGGTTGCACTTTTGGCAGCACTATTGCGGCCGAACAGCTGTATTCGCTCCGAATGCACCCACACGCCCAAATATAAGTCAGTGACTCCTAGTCGAGAAGTTGGACCAGACAGCTACTTTGCGACCCCGTCGGCGCACTCGTCAGAGGGATCCTAGCAATGCTTGGACGATTCGCTCGCCCGCTTTACCGTCGCCAAAAGGATTTGGACCGGGCCGCTGCAGATTTGTTGGCAGCGGCTGTAGCCATTCTGCCGCGCCCGCGACTATCTCCTTGCGAGACGCGCCGACCAGCCGAGCCCAGCCGGATTCCACGGCTTCCGGCCGTTCCGTTACGTCTCGCATCACGAGGACGCGCGTTCCCACACTCGGGGCCTCTTCTTGCACGCCGCCGGAATCAGAGAGAATCAGCGCAGCTCGCTTCATCAAGTGGACAAACTCTGGATACGCGAGCGGCGGAGTGAGCAGCACGCGTGGTTCTTTCCCGAGAACACGCTGCACAGTCTCGCCTACCGCCGGGTTCGGATGCACAGGAAAGACTGCTGTCACATCCGGGAACTGCTGTAGAAGGTCGCGAATCGCCAGACAAATTTGTTGGAGAGGAGGCCCAAAGTTTTCGCGCCGATGGGCCGTCACCAGCAAGATCCGGCCTGTCAACGACTGCAGCTTTGCGTCGGAATAGCGCGGCGCGCGCTGCAAGATTGTGTGCAGCGCATCGACCACCGTGTTTCCGGTGACAAGAATATTTTTCTCCGGTACGCCCTCGGCGCGCAAGCTTTTGGCTGCACCATCCGTTGGCGCAAAGTTCATGTCTGCAACAGCGCTAATCAGCCGCCGGTTCATCTCTTCGGGAAATGGCTGCCATTTGTCCCGAGTTCGCAGTCCCGCTTCGATGTGCCCAAGGCACATGCGCTGGTGATACGCAACGAACGCCGCTGCAAAGGCTGAAGTGGTGTCTCCCTGCACCAAAAGCCAATCGGGTTTGCTGGTGGCGATCACCGGCGCAAGCGACTCCATTACCCGCGCCGCGACCGTTAGCGGCGATTGATTCTCCTGCATCACGTTGAGGTCATAGTCGGGCCGAATACCGAAGACTTCCAGCATTTGATCCAACATTTGGCGATGCTGAGCCGTCACACAAACCGCACATTCCACGTGCGCCGCCGCGCAAGCCTGGATCACGGGCGCCATCTTGATCGCCTCGGGCCTGGTTCCGAATACCGTAAGAATTCGCATTCCGTCCTATGTTGCTCCTTCACCCAGCATCACACCTCCCATGGCCTCAGCGAGCACGGCCCAGTCGTACGCTTCAGCAAGCCGGTCCCACTCAGGTCGCCATTTCATTGCGCGAGCCTGGATGAAGGCTTCCTTCCAAGCTTCCACAGTGGGCTCCGCAAGAATCACATTGGGCCAAGCCATCCGCTTCCAGGTCGCCAGAGGTGTGGAGACCACGCATTTTCTGCACGCAGTGTACTCGACCACTTTGATCTGAAACGCAAAGTTCGTGCCGGCTGAGATTCCCTGTGCCAGCACCCCAAGATCGAGGGCGTTAAAGTAGGTTGCGATCTGTTCTGGAGGCACGGAGCCCGTGGCAATTACCCCGGACTTGCGGTGCGTGTCGAGCAGGGCGCGCCATGGTTCGGCCGGGCCGACAATTAGCAGCACTGAATCCGGCATAATTGCTTTTGCTGCCAGAAAGGCGTTTACCACCAGGTCCACTCCCGTGTAAGTCCCATGATTTCCGATATACCCAATAACGAACTTACCCTCCAGCCCGAGGTTTGCGCGCAATACACGAACCCCTACCGGATCTACGCTGCGCAAGCGGGAAATATCAGCTCCGTTCGGCAAGGGAATCGCACGAATGCCGCAGTCCGCAAGCAATTTCTCGGAAAGCGGCTGGGACACGGCGAATACTGCATCGGCGTTCGCGGCGATGGAGCGCAGTTTCTCGCGAATTTTCTGCAATTGAGACGCACCGACTTGCTCTTCAGGAAACCAGTCGACTACATCATGGAACATCCGAATCCCGGAAATGCGTTCGACTCCGAAGACCTCATTAGCAAGGAGCAGGTGGGTGATCTTCAATTCGCGAAGCACGGTGCGAAGCGTTCTTGCATTCCTCCTGCTGCAAAGCTTGAGTGCGTTTTCCGCTCCGATGAATCGTCGCAACAAGATCGGCTGCAACACAGGCACTTTCACCAATGTGACACCGTTCCTCGTGGCGCTGGAATCGATAGTTCGCAATGCAGCTTGGGTGGCCACAAAGACTTGCTTTAGGCGTCGCCATGTCGCCGAGGACGCATCCACGTGCAAGGCATCACGCCATTTCAGGACAAAAACATCGAAGAATCGCGTGAGTCGCCGCGCCAGTTCGATTTCTCGAACCGTAATGTCGTCGGCATAGATGTGCGGCACTACCAGCAAGCGCGGCTTCATGTCCCCGAGACACGCGCAGTCGACGGAAAGGGCGATTGCGTCACTTCTCCACCAGGAAGCTTCCGATGATCAGGGCGTCCATCCCGGAGCTGAAGAACGTGCGGATGGCATCGGTCGGAGTATGCACGATGGCTTCTCCGCGCAAGTTAAAGGAAGTGTTCAGGATGACTGGAACGCCGGTGCGCTTTCCGAACTCGTCGATGAGCCGCCAATAGAGCGGATTGATTTCTTTCTCGACGGTTTGCGGGCGCGCACTGCCGTCCACGTGCGTCACGGCAGGAATCTCGCGGCGCTTTTCGGGGCGCACTTGCGCGGTGAGAATCATAAAAGGCGAGTCCATGGCGCCCTCCAGATATTCACCTGCGGCTTCCTTTTTTAGCGAAGGCGCAAAGGGCCTCCACCATTCGCGGAATTTCACCGCGTTATTGACCTTGGCGTTCATCTCAGGGTCGCGCGGATCGGCAAGAATCGAGCGGCTCCCCAGTGCGCGCGGGCCGAACTCCATACGTCCCTGAAACCATCCGATAATTTCCCCTTGTGCAAGAAGCTCGGCTGCCGCGCTGGCGGGATCCTCCAGTTTAGAGCAGCGGAGTTTATATGTGCGCAAGGCCGCTTCGATGGCCTCGTCATCAAACGACGGTCCCCAATATCCATGCCGCATCGCGTGGTTCGGTAGTTTGCCGTTATGGTCCAGATACGGTGCCAGGGCCGCGCCCAAGGCCACGCCATCGTCCGAAGCCGCCGGCTGAATGAAAATCTGATCAACCATGCCGGAAGCGGCGATTTTTCCATTGGCTTTCGAATTGAGCGCCACGCCACCGGCCAGGCACACGTTACGGCAGCCGGTTTTTTCGATGGCCAGGCGTACCACGTTCATCATTGCGGATTCGCACGAATCCTGTACGGCATAAGCAATATTTTTGTGCCGTTCATCGATGTCGCTTTCCGGCTTCCGCGGCGGTCCGAGCAACGAAGTCATGCGCGGAAACTGCGCAGTGCCGTTCGTGAACAATTGACGCGAATGAACTCGATAAGGCAAGAAATTCAAGTCGATAAACGCCGAGAGATTGATGCCCGGCTGACCGTAAGGCGCAAGGCCCATCACTTTCCATTCGTCGCTGTTGGGCTGAAAGCCTAGAAACTCCGTGAAGCCGCTATAAAAAAGACCGATCGAGTCAGGGAATGGAACTGTGAGTACGTGTTCGAGTCTGCCGCCGCGCCCATGCCAAATGGTCGTCGCCTCCCAGGCGCCGCGCCCGTCCATTACCGCCACGGCAGCTTCGTCGAAACCGGAATACCCATACGCGCTGATGGCATGCGCCAGGTGATGGTCCACAAACCGCATCTTCGCCCGCGTGGGCCCAAATTGTTGCACGAATCTCTTTGCCCCGCTTTCCTGGTGCCACATGCTCAGGAAGTGCAGCGTCGAGTTCAGTCCATTGAGGTACGTCACGGGCATTCTCCCCGTGGCGTAACACTTCAAATCGTGGCGATACACTGGCCCCGCGGTCTGCCATCCGAAGCAAACTTCATCCAATTGGTCCGCGCCAACTTTGGCAGAATCCAGGCACGCCCGGATAGCGTTGTGGGGAAAGCGCGCGTCGTGCTTTTGCCGGCTGATGCGCTCTTCCGCCACCGCAAACAGCAGCTCGCCGTCGCGCACAAGGCACGCCGCCGAATCATGCATCTGCGAATAATTAATTCCGAGCGTTAGCATCTCTTTACGGTATTTGCCAAGCCGACGGCAACCTCGACTCTGCAATCTCTTTCTTATTTCAGATCCTTACGAGTCCAGAGGTAAAAAAAGCGAACGCAGGTGCAATGGTGCATTTGTTGCGTACTTCGACTACACTCCAACCCCCAGCATTAGAAGATCCAAAGATGAATCTGCATCAGCGACCACCGAATGTACAGGTCCCTCTGAACGTGCCAGATAAACGGGCGGGACGCAGTCTAGCATGGGCCCTTGGACTCGGGTTTGCTTTAGTCTACCTAGCGTTTCTGCCTCCCGGAATTTATTCCCTTGACGGCAATTCGATGCTCGCCGTAGCCGAGTCGCTGGTCACACGGCATTCTATCGTTGTGACTTCCCCCGTGCTAGGGGCCCCAGGACCGGATGGTCAAATCTATTCCACGTGGTATCCCCTGCTGTCGTTTCTGGCCGTTCCGCTTGTGGCCGCGGCGGTTCCAATTTCACGGAGTTTTCATGTGTCATTGCACTACGTGGCTGTCGTTAGCAAGTTAAAATGTCCGGTTTTCATAGCACGTGAAATGTCCGGTTGTGTTTGGCTGTAGGGGTTGGTCTTGTTGTTGGAGCTGTGGGAAAGTGGGAATCGCGAAGCGATTTCCAAGGGCGCGAAGCGCCCGTC
>DATDNK010000492.1:0-5623 GCA_036518275.1 Candidatus Acidiferrum sp. | reverse complement strand
CGGTCTTTGCATCCGGCGAATAAGACAAACCGATTCTGGGAGCGAAGTCGTGGTGATCCTCGTTGACGACCGCACCCAAACCGCTCTCGAAGTCGTAGCGCGCGCCGTAGTTCAAAGTGAGTCTGGGGGTGATGCGCCACTGGTCCTGGGCGAAGAATCCCCAATAGCTGTGGTTCAAGTTGAAGAAGAAGTTGTGGGCTTGGTCGGGCCGGAAAGCGTTCTGCCATGTCGTGCTCACGGGCGGCGAGGGCTTGGTTGGATCAAACGGACCTGACCCGATGGGCGCGCCCCAAAAGAAAGCTGCTATGCACGGGGCAGTAAGAACCGGGGGAAGGGGAGGAGGACATGCAGCGGTGCCCCAATTCGAAGGGCCGGAGACCAGCAGGTCATCAAGGCTGGGGAAAATGTCGCGGGAAGGCGTGAATCCCGGCCAGATGACAAAATTGCGGACGTAGTTGGTGTCCACGCCAAATTTCACATAATGCTTGCCCTTGATCGAGGAAACGGTGTCGGAAAGCTGAATGCGGCTTTCGTTGTAGCGTTCGAAGGCGCCAAAGTTGTGGCCGAAGGCGAGCAGGTTGGGAATATCCAGGTTGGGCTGCCCGGTAACGCCAGCAAAGCCGTAATTGCGGCGAGCCCACTGCCCGAGGAAGGAATTCACCAGAGAGGGAGAAATCTGCGAGGTCCAGGTACCGACAAGGGCTTGGTCGCGGGCAAGGCCATTGCGTCCCGCGCTGGGCAGGCCGATGCCACCGCCGTCGAGGGTCTCGCCGACCATTTGATTCAGGTTTCTGGCGTCCGAAATGGAATACCGCACAGTGAGGCGGTTGCCCTTGTTCAACTGGTGATCGAACTTCAGGAAAGCGTTGTCGGAGTCCCCGATCTTCAGAACGCCTAAATTCTCTGCGGCGATACCCATGTCCTGCTTGACAAGGTTGATGGCCTGGAGGTTGGTCGAACCTGCCGGGAAAAAGGAGGCAACACTGGAGTCCACAGGGGCGAAGAGAAGGCCCGGATAGGTGGGGGACTGCGCCCTTCTCTGTCCTTCATAGTTCACGAAGAAGAAGGTCTTGTCCTTGCGGATGGGGCCGCCAAGGGTGGCGCCAAACTGGTTCTGGCGGAGGGTATTAAAACCCGGAAGGGTGAGGAGGGACCGCGCATTGGTGGCGTTGTTTTGCAGGTAATCGTAGACGGAGCCGTGCAGCTCGTTGGTGCCGGACTTGGTGACGATATTGACGATGCCGCCGAGAGCGCGCCCGTACTCTGCCCCGAAACTGCTGTTCACCACCCGGAATTCGCTGACCGCTTCCTGTGAAGGCGTGGCACGCTGCGAACCGTTGGCGACCAGGATGTTGTCGGCGCCGTCGACGGTGACCGCGTTGTTCAGGTCGCGCTGGCCGCCAAAGGAAATGCGAATGACGAATGGGTCGGCAAACGGAGATTGCGCGCTGGTGTGGCCGACGGAGACGTTCGGGCTGAGAAGCGCAAAATCGGTGAACAAGCGGCCGCTGATAGGCAAGGCATTGATTTGCTGCGTGTCAACGACCTGGCTGATTTCCGTGCGGGTTGGTTCGATAACGGGAGTTTCCGAGGTGACCACGACCTTCTCGCCAGCTTGCGCTATTTTGAGGCTGATATCGATCGTAGCGATTTGAGCGACGCGCAAGACAATCCCGGTTTGCGTGTACTTCGCAAAACCGCTGACTTCCGCGGTCAACTCATATCTTCCCGGCGGCACGATCGCAAAGGTATAGAGCCCATCGGCATTGGATTTAGCCGTGTAGACGCTGTTAGTGTCCACTTCCCGCAGCGTGATGGAAGCATTGGCCACTGCCCCGCCGCTCTGGTCGTGGACAACACCGTTCAGTTGCGCCTGTGCCGTAGTGGCCTGGGGGAAAGCCAGCTTTGCCCAAGGGCTAAGAATCAACACCCCCAGGAAGGCCCAAAGTCTTAAATGTTGCCTCATGACTCACCCCTCCACAAAGGACTCCGCAGCTTACATTATTGATGAGAGAAAACTTCGAACACACCCCAGAAGGCAGCAGGTCTATCGCGTGTTTTGCGTCCTTGTCAAGACTTTAATCGCGGCCTTTAATCGCGGCAATAGAATCGAGCCAAGAGGGAGCGACCGCGGCCCGAAATTGCAGAACGAACTCAGGGAAAAAGAGGGAGGTTGACGGGGGCGCTTCGAGTCAAGGCCGCCAGCATGATCTATAACGACAAAGCGCATCCCTCCGCGCTAGTTGTTCCCATCGTGCCGTGAGTCGGGAGCATATCCAAGGCTTTATCAGAAGGTCGATCCCGGTACGAACTTTACCGATAAGCGAACTTGTAAGGACATAGGTGTAATGATGAATTGTCTCCGTCATTTGAATCGAAGCCAAATAATCGCACCGTCGGGGGGCGGAAGGGTGTATGCTTCAAGCGTCAAGTCTCACACCTTCCGCTGCGTCCTCCATGGGCGACGGTTCCTGTGCCGCAAGACATACATCCCGGAGACTGAGTATGACGCCACGGGTCTCGGCAAATCTTACTGACAGTCGGGCTGTAATCAGGTGAATACCAAAGTAAGGAGAACACAAATGTCCCCACAAGCCGCAACAGCAATGCAGCCAGCCAAGGTGCCTCTAGCAGTCAAACAGTCCGCCACCGGAGACGTCTTCGAGCGGATCCAGCAAATCTACGACTCGATCGCTCGCAGAGCGTTCGAGATCTTTGACAACAATGGCAGGTGGCTCGGTCACGATTTGGAGCATTGGTTCAGGGCCGAGTCCGAACTCCTGCACCCTGTACACCTGGAAATGGCAGAGTCAGATGACACCGTATCGGTTCGGGCCGAGGTGCCGGGCTTCAGCACCAAGGAGCTCGAGATCAATGTCGAACCACGCAAGCTAACGATCCTCGGCAAACATGAAGCCCAAGAAGAAGGCAAGAAGGGCAAGACGATCTACTCCGAGCGGTGCGCCAGGGAAATCCTACGCGTCGTTCATCTGCCGGTGGAGGTAAACAGCTTGAAAGTGAGCGCGATCTTGAAGGATGGCGTTTTGAACATCGAACTGCCCAAGGCACCCCTTGCCAAACCAGTTCGCATCGAGCCTAAGGCAGCATAATTGGTCAGAAACGCAGCAGGGCGGCAACGCACTGCGATTCGCGCCCGCCCTGACTGCACGTCAAATCCGAGGTCTTTGTTGCCGCCCGCACGATCTTTGGAGTCGAGTTGCAACCATACTACCGCTCGACGCGTGCCCACTGGGAAATGGTGAGTCGCACATCTTCGAACGCTGGTCACAGATGGCCGTGACAGCCATTCCGTATAAAGCGCTGGGGCGGATGCATACAACGTCTGAGGATAGGACGAGTGAACGCGAAGAGTTGAGGGCTAGGAGGAATCTGCTGTTCAAGCGGTTCGTGGAGCATCCGAGCGAGATTCGCATGTCGGTGGAAATCAAAAGAATTGACGACCAAATTGCAGAATTCACCGAGCGCATACATGAAACCAATACAATCGCAAGTAAAAGGAACGCCGCGTAAGTGGGTTGCCAAACTCAAGTGTGGACATCAACAGCTTGTACGGCACAACCCGCCTTGGACCACTCGCCATTGGGTGACAACTCCTCAAGGAAGGCTGGAGCATATTGGTCAGGAATTGCTTTGTTCAGCCTGTCTACCCTGAGTTGATTTACTCTAGGCACATCTCGATTTGAACCTTTCTAGCCTCCAGCTAGATACCACCAGCAAAGCAAGAATATAGGCGGCTCCGATCTGTTGCGGTCAACTCCAGGTAACGCGCTAACCAAGGAAGTGGGTACTCGCCTCCACTTTTCCCGTTTGACGACTTACCAGGCGCTATTGGGAGTTGCACGTCAGCCCACCAGAAATCGAGCACAATGGCACTATCTATCCACAGAGATGGATAATTGCCGTCATGCGTTCCTACTTACATTCTGCCGCGTTGACTCTGATGTGGTTCTTGGCTCTGGTCGCCGCGGTCACCTCGGCCCGCTACTTCCTCGTGCCGCCGCGATTGCTCCTGCCGAACGAAATTCTTGCTCTATCGCGACATCACACCTGGATCTTGGTGCACATCGCAAGCGGGATCGCAGCCATTACAGTGGGACTATTCCAATTTGTTGGCAGGCTGCGCGATGCCCACCCACAGCTGCACCGGTCGATGGGCTATGTGTGTCTGAGTGCCGTGTTCCTGGGGGGCTGTACGGCCTTAGGACTTTCCTCAGATACTCCCGCGTTCGCTGCGGACGGGTTGACCGATCTCACTGCAATTGATCTCTCCTTCATGGGACTCAGTCCATCTTTTCTCGGCTACAGCGTCTCGTCGAAGTTTTCAGCGAACCAGTTCTTTCTGGTAAGGGCCGGCTTCACGGCCCTCGCCATCGTGTGGCTGATGACAGGCGCGCTGGCCTTCGCCCGTGCGCGCCAGAGCCATTTCAACGAGCACCGAGCGTGGATGATGCGCAACTATTCGCTAACTTTCGCCGCCGCAACCGTGCGGCTGTCTGGCCTTCCATTTCTGGTGCTCACCCGTGACCCGGTTGTAGCCATTACATGCACTTTTTGGAGTTGGATTCTGAATCTCGTAGTCGTTGAATGGATCATCCGCCGTCGGTCCCAAGTCAGCACCACCTAACGCTATCGCGTTTCGAAACTGACTTGAGGGAGGCGCGACGAGTTTCGTGGCAGATGCTTAGCGACTCAGACACTATCGCATAGGTCTTGGTAAACGCGGTAATCGGTAAAGTGGGTTCTGGACCCCGATGCCTCCTCAAGCTCGCTCCGAGAGACCGCCGGAGATGCCCGCCCGTGCATGGTGTAACAGCGGGAAGTTGAAGGTTGTAAACGAGATACCGGGAGTCGTTCACCGAAAGAGGGGAAGGCTGACCGGTGCGCCTTCCAGGGCTAGAAGTTTGGCTTTAGTGGCGCGGCCGCCATAGGCGGAGAATCCACCGGGCTTGGCGCCAGCCGCAACGACACGATGGCAGGGGACTATGATCGGCACAGGGTTCTTTGCCATGGCTTGGCCGACCTCCTGCGCTGCGTTGGGCTGTCCGGCTGCTTTTGCGATTTCGCCATAGGTGCGCGTTTGGCCCGGAGGGATTTCGCGTGCGGCCTCGTAAATCCGTTGGAAAAACGGTGCGACCGGATTCCAGTCAACGGCTACGTTGCGAAAGTTCTGAATTTCCCCTCCAAGGTGGCGGCGAATCTTTTGGATGATTTCAGCAATATGCGGGGGTGGCACGCGGGACTGGCTGGAACCGGATTTCCGGGCGATGCGGGATTCGGTCGCTTGCGGGGTGGCCTCGGGAAGTTGAACGAAAGTAACTACAGGCTCGGAACCACAAGTCGCCGGTTCGCGCCAGGCAATGCCGCATGTGCCAAGTGGCGTTTCAAAGAGGCAATAGAAAGCTAGAGTCATAGATATCTGCGTCTCTCGGCGAAACTGGATCCTTTGCCCGACCTGGGAATGGATGTGCTGAAAGCTCCATCGGTTATTTTGCAGCAGCGGGCCAGAAATGAAATGACGGCACCGAACTATAGAATCAAAACAAGAGGGTTATCGCAAGGTTGTGGCTTCCGAGGCCTCGAGGCCGCGGCTGCGTGGACCACT
>DATDNK010000491.1:0-21649 GCA_036518275.1 Candidatus Acidiferrum sp. | reverse complement strand
GCTTCCTTGCCGAACCACTTCTCATACTGTTGGACCAAGCGCGGAAATTTCGCCCGCAAGAACGGGAAAAATTGTTTTGCGGAAGACGGCATCAGGAACAGCACGCCGGAAAAAAACCATTGCGCGCCCGCTTCCTTCCCTGCCGCCGCCACCGCCTCCAGGTCTCCGTCGCGATCCGTAATACCCGGGATCAACGGCGACGCGGAGACTCCCACTGCCAGCCCAGCGTCAGTCAACTGCTTCACTGCCGCCAAGCGCAGATCCGGCCGCGGTGCGCGTGGCTCCAGCATCCGCGCCAGGCGCGTCCGCAGAGTGGTAATCGTAATGTCGATGGCCAGGTCCGACCGCTCCGCAATACGTTGCAGCACATCGATATCGCGCACGATCTGGTCGGATTTGGTAATGATTGAAACGCTGAGCCCTTCTCTTTTCGCCAACTCCTCCAGACACGCGCGTGTCACGCCATATTCCTTTTCGGCCGGCTGATACGGATCTGTTGCCGTCCCAATGGCGATGTGCTCCGCTTGCGTTCCACCGGACGCCTCCGACGCATAAGAATATTTGCGCGCCACGTCCCGGGCCAGCAGCGGCGCGGCGTCTTTTTTCACGTAAATCTTCTTCTCGAACTCACCGCCATCCAGTTCCATATACTCGTGTGTATAGCGCGCATAGCAATACTTGCAGGCAAATTCGCAACCACGATAAGGATTGATGGTCCACTCGAACGGGACACGCTGTGAATCGCACCGGTTCAAAATTGATTTGACCGGCAGGACAAAGTATTCAGGCCGCTCCGCTGATTTGCGTTTCGTTTCGGCTGGCGGCGAACTTGCAGCGAGGCGGGCAATGCCAACCAGCCGCGCGTGAGCGCGTTCGCTGGGGTTCGCGGCAGAATTTCGGACCGGGCTGTTCGCAAGGTCTTGCCACTTTTGTACAGCCGCTGACGCCGGAGGGCAATCCGGCGTCTTGCGATCCGAAACGCTGCCGCGCTGGCCAGCAACCGGGGCAAGGTCGCCAGCCACGTGCTTTGGGCTCAGGTCGTCAGGGCACTCGGGAAAGAGTGTTTCTGGAGTTGGTGAAACGTGGCGGCGCCGTATCCGAAGGTCCGGCGCCGGTGTGGAGTGAACTGGAGACATAGCCCGCCTCGAAGCAGGCAGTTAGTATTTCGCTTTTTCTTCGCCTTGTCAAGCACAAACTTTCCCTTTTTGTTCGCGTACCTCACTCCGGCTGTCCTTACCCCGGTTCTTGCTCCGATTGTAAATGCTCACACCTATCGGTCAGAACAATTGCCTCCTCCGAGCCGGGGCTGTATCCTCTTAGCTTCCGGAGGAGGCAATCTTGCGTATTCCCCAGCGGGTTCAAATCCTTCTTTGTGTAACGGCGCTTTCGGCCTCTTGGCTTTTGGCCTCTACCTGGGGAAAGCAGGCAAAACCAGCTCCCACGCAGACGCAGCAGCCGCCCCAGCAAAAAAACCTGCCTATGGGGCCCCCCGCCCCCCACTCAACGCACTATCCCATTCTGCTTCTTGGCTTTGGCAATCAGCCCAATTGGACGGTTCGTATAGGCCTGAAGGGCCCGGAGCGCTTTGACCGTGACGGCTACCCACCTATCCCTCTGGAACCCGCTGAGGTCACCCAAGAAGCCACTCCCGAAACCTGGACCTATCATGCCAAAGATTCCGCCACCGGCGCGCTCGTGGCCGTCCACGTTTCCCGCGAAGCCTGCACCGATGCGGCCAACGACACCCTGACTACTACGCCCCCGCCTGGAGGAAAGTATTCCTTCAAGGTGTCGATCGACCATTCCCAAATCGGGTCGCTCAAGGGCTGTGGACGTATTGCCACCGAGCTTTTTCCCAAGATCAACAACCAGCCTGACCAGGATGAGGACCAAGCCAAGAAAAAACCGCCTGTTCCTGTATCGAGCGTCACCAAGTATCAGTCTCCCATCGCTGTCGCCTACCTGAATGCCAACCAGCAGGTGGTTTTCAAGCGAGGTTCCATTGTCCGAGTCGTTGCGGGAGGATCGGGGTCGGATTTGTCGCTCTCTCACGACGGCAAGAAGCTGCTCTTCACCCGCGAAGAGGGCACCGTTCGCGCCATCGACGAGTACGATTACGATTCAAATAGCGTAAAGGAACTGCTTCGCGGCGATGTGCGAAATCCCGTCTGGTTTCCAGACGATTCTCGCGTTGTCTATCTCAGTCATCAAGGCGGGAAATGGCAGCTTTGGGCTCTTCCTGCGAACGATCCGAGCAAGGCGGCCCTCGTTAATTCAGATTCATTCGAAAGCATTGAAGGCTGGAGCGATCCCCGTACGCTACTGGTGCTCACGGCAAGTCCAGCCGCGCTAGCGTGGATTGGGGAGGACGGCAGGGCGACGCAAACACTTCCCATTTCGGAGTTGTGCCGGACTGACTTTGTCGCTGGCACCAAACTCGTGGTTCGCCCGCATCCTACAAATCCTGACCTTGTGCTCGTTTCCGCTATTTTTGCTCACCCGCCTGCAGGCGTTCCTGCGGCCGAGGATGGTCAAGCAGGCGCGCTGCTCCTGTATGAGTTTCGTTCGAAGCGCCGCTCCGTTTTGTCCATACCCAACTTGTCTGCAAGTGATGCGCAATGGTCCCGCGACGGCTTCCTAATCCTCTTCACCGGGGCCGATTCCGCGAAGCGCAGGTCGACCTACCGCGTTTTCTGGGATGGCATCGGCTTGCAAAGGTATGTAGCGGGAATCTCTCTCGTAGTCGGCCTGTAGCTCGCCCCTAACCTGAAAATCTGGTTATCGTACCTGTCCGCGGGGTCAGTTGCCCCATAAGTCTCAGGTATTTGACTCTCCAAAAGCTCGCAAGCCACCGGGAGCGTAGACTATTCCTTATGGGTACTAGTCCCACCGTCGCTCCCCGTCAGGTGGGGATTCTTGTGCTCGACAACGATCCCAGCGGTGCGAGCGCCGTGAAGCAGGTCTTGGACTCCGAGGGCTGGCGCGTGCGCGTCGTTCCTGACGCGAAAATGCTGCTATCCGAACTGAAAAGCGCGGATTGGTCGCTGGTGGTTGCCAACGCCGCTGCGATTGACCTTGAAAGCCCAGCCTTTTTCACCCTTCGCGAAATCGCCACCGTTCCGCAAGAAGATGGCGGGCGCATTCGAGCCCTTTTTGTCATTCCGGAGACTGCGGACCGGCAGTTCACAGGGCAAATCGAAGCGGCACGCCTGCCTTACGTGGTGCGGCCCTATCACCTGCACGACTTCCTTGAAAAAGTCAGCGATCTTCTTGTCGAGATCAAGGTCATTGAAGCGCCCATCCGCCTGGTTCGCCGCGAGTTTGGCGCCCTGCGTAAAAAGAAGAGGCAAGCTGCCCATTTGAAAACCATGTTTGCTTCGCGGGAAGCGTTTTCCTACACCGAGGAGGAAATCGCCGAGTACGAGCGCGAGGAAGCAGAAGCCAACAAGAACAAGCGGAAGACCCGCATTAACCTCGGCGACCCCTACAGCTAGCGCCCTCAAACCGGGTGGTTTGGGACCTCCACTTTTTATCGTTTATGGCTAGCGGTCAGGTTCATTTCTAAAAGCTTCTCTCACCGCTGTAAGAAATCTCTGCAAGAAATCCTGCCCTCTGCGTTCTAACCGTGGGCTGCCTTCTTGGTAGCTCATCACGACGTGGTTTAAGTCCGCACATAGGAGTAACTCATGGAGCGCTCGATTTTTGCCGCCCTCATCGGCGGATTCCTGGGATTCATCACACTCGGCGGTCTGGCCTTCGTTCATCCCGGGCCAGATGCCGAACTCAACCCACAGCCAACGCCGGCTTTGCCTTCCCTGCCCGCGCCAGGTCCGCGGCCCGAAGGCGAGTGGCGGCTGCTCGACCCGGTCACTTACGAAAATATCTCCATCTTTCCTGTTGCTGCCTCATACGGCCAGGACACCAGCGCCTTTCTGACCCTGGAAGAAGGCCTCGCCAGCGGGCAGGTTGTCGTCCGCGAACGAGGCTCCGAAGAAATGGTGCGTGGGCGCGACGGCCGTCCGGTTTATATTCCGCAGCCGACGGGCGCTTCGGTCAACCAGCTCGTGCTTGTCAACCGCAGCAAGCGCCCGCTGCTGCTGCTTGCCGGCGAACTTGTCAGCGGCGGCAAACAAGACCGCATTATTGGCAAGGACCGAATTGTGCCCGTGGGAGCGCCGCCCCTTCCGCTCGATGTCTTCTGCGTCGAGCACGGACGCTGGACCGGCAGCTCGCAATTCGCCGCGGCGCTGACCATCGTTCATCCCAGCGTACGCGAACAGGCTGCTGTAAACCAGAATCAAAGCGACGTTTGGGATGCGGTTCGCAGCGGAACTATGGCCAAGGCAGCACCGGCAGCTCCGGCACCAAGAATCTCCCATCAGGATCTTCAATCCGCCATCGCAGGCAACGCACATACGGAAGCCTACGAAAAGATCTATCAGTCAAGCGCGGTTGGCGTATCGATTGATGATTTCGTTGCCGAAATGCAGCGCCGCTTTGCTAACGCGACTTCCGGATTAAAGGGCGAGCGCGTCGTCGGCGTGGTTGTCGCTTACGGCGGCGAAGTCGCCTGGAGCGACATCTTTGCTTCGGGGGACCTCTTCGATCACTACTGGCACAAACTTTTGCGCAGCTACGCCGTCGAGGCGATGGCGCGGCCCACAGTCCGCGCGGTGGCTTCACGTGAAGGCGCCAGTGAATTTCTGCGCCGCCTAAATGGCCGCGAAACTGCGGAAACTGAGCCCGGCATCTATCGCTGGAGCGAAATCACCGAAGGCCATCTTGCGGAAATCGAACTCGAAGCCCTCCAGCCGAAACCGATGAAGCTTCATCGCCTGCTGCTGCATCGCACTTCGTAAAGGGGTCGGCCTAGACGGGACGAGGGTTCCTCCTGCCAAGGAACCCTTGGTCTGTTTCTTTGCGTAAATGCCGCCAATGGCCCGAGACCTGTGAAATTAGTGCCCTGCAGTGGAATATCTAATTTTGTTTTTGCGCCTTGCGATAAGGTTCAAGGTCCGCCCAGATTCGCTCGATGGTCGTTGCGTCAATCGTTTTGGAAAGCGGCGTGTCTGGGTCCTTCTCCGAATACACCTCAAGCTGGGCGCCACCGCAAGCGGGCGAGAGCGCATCTGGTTGGTAAACGTATCGCCCCTGGTACGTTGTGTCCAGCTTGCGCTCCCGCTGGTCAACGAGATTAAATTCGCTGCGCCCGGGTTCGATGGGCGTCAGTTCCTTTCCGCCACAGAGAAGGCGCATTTTCTGGAAACCATTTTTGAATTTGGGGTGCGTCCATCCAATGCCAAGTCTGGGCCGCACGCTCACAACCAAAACCGGCAGGAAGTCCTGCGCGTCCTCGAGCGCACTCGCGGGCGGCTTTGCCTGCGAGGGATCGCCGCCGGCGCGCTTCGCCGCTTTGCGCGCCGCAGCCATTTCATCTTCATGGCGCAAAAAATAAGTCAGAGGCGGGGTAAAAATCCAAACGTGAAATTGCCCGAGCTCAAAGTTGTACGGCTTTGTATCCATTTTCTCCTGTTGTAGAAGTGCTCGAAGAGGCTCCACAGGGAAAAACTCCCGGGGCGCTACCGGCAGAAGTTCCGCCGAGGGACGAACGGCACTGGCGATCTTTTGTTTGGCCTGATCCAGTACCGGGCGCGCGCTATCAATGGGCACGATCGAAGCGAGATTGCGCAGTCCCGACGTGGTCAGCCCGGCCACCTGACCGCCCATCGTAAAGAGAGGGCCTCCAGAATTTCCAGGATTGATATTGATGTCGCTGGTGATGGCGTCCTTTTCCACTTTGCTGATGACCCCCGTGGTCAGGACTTTCTCGCGGCCCAGCGGATTGCCGATGGTAAAAACGCGTTGTCCGACGATGATGGGCGCATTGTTCTCCTTCGGGATAATGGGGGCAATTACAGACTCGGGAAACGCGGAGAGATTGACCCAGAGCACGGCGACGTCCTTGTCGGGATCTGCTGCAATGAGCCGCGCAGGAACTTTCCGTGCCTGATCAAATTGCACTGCCAGGTAGTTCGACGACTCCACCACATGGTTATTCGTTACCACCAGCCCTGAGGAATCCGCCAAAAAGCCTGATCCCGTCCGAGACTCCGAATGCACGGCCACGACGGAGTTTTTCAATTTGTCGAAGAGCCCTGACAAGTCACTGCCCGGGCCGGACGAAGCCGTAGCATTCCCGGAAGATGCGCTTGGGGCAGCGTCCTCAACCTTGGCGTTGTCGTTCGTGAGATCAACCTGTTGCTCGGCGCCGCTGATTTGAACTTCCAGATTCCAGGTGTATCGCTTGCCGCCCAACTCCATGGGCTTTGCCGAGGTTATTAGATACTTCCCTGGCGGGAGTTGTTTCTCCGCTTTGCCATCAAGGTCCGTTTTCAATTCGATCGCAGCGGTATTACCGGCTGTGTTGCGGAAGCCAACGACGTAAAACGGAACCGGCTTTTGGTTGAGGTCTTTGTCCACCAGCAAGACTCTGAGCTTTACGTTGACCGGTCCGGCCTGCGGACTCGGGCCGAACAGGGAAGTGACGGCAAGTAAGACTGTCAGCAAATGCTTGCTCATGGGGTACCTCCGTGGTTCGATGAGCAGCATCCTGCCATTTCCACTGGCGCAGGTAAAGCGACAAGGGCGGACATCCCACGTCAAGAAGCGACACCGGCTGTTTTTTCCTTCACCCTAGAAAGCCTTACCACCCCAATGCTGGACCATTCCGCGGTGCGAACGATCTCAAAGCTTTCGTACTTCGCTTTGGTCCGCCGTTTCCCTAGCTAGTTCGGACACGCTTTTTGTCCAGGCAGGGTGCGTGAGTTCCGGGGCGATTTCCGCCAGCGGAAAGAGCACGAATTTGCGCTGAAGCATGCGCGGATGCGGTACCTGCAATTCCGGAGTGTCCATTGTTTCGTCGCCGTACAGCAAAATGTCTATGTCAATCAGCCGTGGACCTTTTGGGACGAGTTTCTTGCTGCCCATGCGAGATTCAATTCCGCGCAGAATGCGCAACAAATCGAAAGGTGGAGCTTCCGTCTTGCCTTGCACAACACAATTCAAGAACCATGGCTGATCGCGCAAATCCACGGGTTCCGTCTCATAAAACGATGAAACGCGCGTCACGCGCACGTTGGCTTCGGCCAACGCCGCAATCGCCGTGCGCAAGTTTCCCGCCCGGTCGCCGATGTTCGATCCCAGCGACAGATAAACTGTCATTTCCGCCACTTTTCACCGTGTGAAATATTTCTCGGCAGCAATTCCCGGATTGCCGCTGCTCTTTCGGCGGCTTAGGTTACACTTGCGCGCTACTTTGTCTCGCTTATTTCCGGTTTCGGGTAAGCCTTTTGCAGCGCCGTCTGGTACTCCCCGAAGAGCGCCTGGATGCGTGTGAACTCGGTCTTGACCGCGTCGCGTAGCTCGGCATGCGTGGCGTAGTCATAGAGAATAGCGGCCATGGTCTGCGCGTCAATCAAGAAACCTTCGTGGCCGATGTCCTTGAGCGCATCCGCTTCCATGCCATAGGTGTGGTTCGAGAAATTCGAAGACTTCGCGGACACGCCGATGCCGGGAATCTGGCTCGAAACGCTGCCGGTTTCTTCGAAGCCCTTGGGCTTGCCGGGCTCGGGCTCGACACCCGTTGCGCCGAATTGTTTCATGTAAGCGAAGGACAACTCTTCGAGAGTGGCTAGCGAAATGCCATCGCGATCATGTCCGTAATGCTCGATTTTTACTTTGGTTCCGGTAGCTAGTGCCGCCGCGCGCGCCGCATCGTCCACCCATTGCGTAACCTGCTCGAGATACACTCCATCTGGGTAGCGAATGTAAAAATCCGCCGAAGTCTTGTCCGGCACCACGTTGGGCGCCGCGCCCCCCTCGGTAATCACTCCTTGAATCCGTGCCTCCGGCCGAATGTTGCTGCGCACGCTGTCAATATTATTGAAAAGCTTGATCACCGCCTCGAGCGCGTTGCGGCCGTTCCAGGCTGTCAGTTGATGCGCAGGCGCTCCGTAGAAGGTGTACTTCACGCCATCAATGTTCATGCAGCAAGTGCCGAAGCCCGCGGCGGACCGGGACGTAACCGCAGACGAATGGCTGCGCACAATGATATCGGCGCCCCTAAATACACCTGCATCCATCATGACGGTTTTGGCCTCGGGCGGCATCATCTCCTCGCCGGGACAGCCGTAAACGGTGACCGTACCGGGGGTATGCGTGCGCGTGAGAAACTCCGCGATGGCAACCGCAGCGGCCATGCCCGCTGGACCTTGCGCGCTGTGCTGATCGCCATGAAACGCGCCCTTAGTGCCACGCAGGGCATCGTACTCGAGGATGACGCCGAGATTGGGGCCGGGAGTGCCGCGTTTGTACTTGGCCACGAAAGCGGTGGCGAGTCCGGCCACGGGCATGGTCACTTCAAAATCATGCGCCTGAAGATAAGCCGTTAGCTTCGCCACCGACTGCGTTTCCTGAAAGCCGATCTCCGGATGCTGCGTGATCCAGTCGCTCATTGGCAGAAGCTCGGACTGCATCAACTGCTTCACGCGCCCGAGGACTTCGTCCCGCCCTTTTTCTGGCGCAGTGAGTTTCGTCGCCATCGCCGGAACTCCCAAGGATTGGCTCAGCGCGTTAATCTGCTTGACCACGTCACGGGCTGCTTCCCGTTCCGTGGGCGTCTCCTGCGCAAAACAGGGAATGGCAAAAGCCAGAGCAATCAACACACCAGAAGACATTTTCTGCATGAGCGAACCTCCGAGATCAGGCAAATTTCATTCTGGCCGAAGCAATGCATCGTCGCGCAAGCCCGTCATCTACTTCAGCGCTTCTGCCACCTTATTCGCATTTTCAAGGACGAAAGGTAGCCCACAGAGGCTCCACTCTGCAATTGTTTTCGCAAGCAAAAGAGGGACAGCACGGGCAAAGAAGCAGGGGGTTATCCGAAGGGCCTGACAAAAAAGCGGGACTGCCTGACCGTAAGCTAAGCGGAAAATGTTAAGGCTTTGTTTGATCGTCGGCTGTCAGGCGAGTTAGTACTTCTTTTTTCCACTCCTCCGGCAGTTTTTTGTAGATGGAAAGAATCACCTCCACGCTTGCTGTGCCGTTTTGGGCAGAGGGAGGTGTTTCTCGCTTGCCGTGGGAAAGACGCTTGTGCGTGGCGAGATGGCTCTCATTGTAAATCTTGCCGCAGATGTCACACTTGATGATTTGCCCCATGCCATGATCTCCTTTCCGCTTCGCAACGCGTTCACCAAACCGAAAGAACTTGGATCCGGTCTCTTTCACCAATTCGGTGTGGGTTGATCGTTGTTAATTGCCATCACTGTCAGTTTGATAGAGCCAATCTCCATCAAACTACCGATTTGAAGGGGTCGCTGTCTTTTGGAGATGCACTAGCACTAAACGAGCAAGGAGGGAGGGGCGCGGTGTTGGAAGGAGACGGCTAGGCCGATCTGGGAAAGTGGAGGCCGCTCGCACTGAACCAAGGGAGTGGAGCTGAATTCGGGTTCCGGCGGATCAATTCTGGAAACCAGGCGAGTTGGGGCAGAAATGAAGTTCACCGGCTGTTGGAGCAACTCCATCTTAGCCGCTTTGGAGATCCGGTGAAG
This sequence comes from Candidatus Acidiferrum sp., assembly GCA_036518275.1. Classification (GTDB taxonomy): domain Bacteria; phylum Acidobacteriota; class Terriglobia; order Acidiferrales; family UBA7541; genus Acidiferrum. The sequence goes on along the minus strand of DATDNK010000491.1, from coordinate 12,041 downwards.
GGGATCCGATTTTGGCAGGTATCGGCCCTGTTTCGCGGCGGTCGACAACCCCGCCACCGCGAACAGCAGCAGGAATACTGTGGCCCGTACCGGCATGCGCTTGGAGCGATTTTGTCGCATCGTTGGCCCTACGCAGTTTCATTGTGGGCCGAGTGACGCTGGTACGGGACAGATAGCTCGATGAAGAGCGCCTATCAGTAAACGGTTAGAAAAAAAGGACTTCCCTTTCAAGGAAGGACATGTTAGACTAATGTTGTGATGATGACCATCGCCACCAAGCAAATTACCTCCAAGTCATTCATGTCGACTACCACGACTACGACTATTAAGACTATGAGCGCTTCGGGCGATGGGAGGAACAGCTAGCAAGATAAGAAAGAGTTTTCAACCCACCGCCGGAAGCGAACTGGCGGTGGGTTTCTTCTTTTAAGCCCTCCTCCAGAAACGCTCCAGCCGCCGTGCTTGGGAATCAAGACCAGGAGCGCAGATCATGAGTCACGAGAACGTACTGGAAGAAGCTGCAGAACCTAGCCCCGCCGCACGCCAAGGCGAGGCACTTCGGAGCGGCGGGGTCACTAATGAGACCAACAAAGTAGTCGCGTTCAAGTTTGGCGGAAGCTCACTGCTGGGAGCGGAACGCATGTTCCACGCGGTGAGGTTGGTGCGCGAGGCAACCACGGTGTCAAAGGTAGCGGTGGTGGTCTCCGCGTTGAAAGGCGTGACGGACCACCTGCTGTCGATCGAAAAGGCGCTCGCAGCAGGCAAGCTGCCTCAGGCACGGCGCGAAGCCGAAGTGGTGTTGGAGCTGCATCTCGAAGTGCTGCAGAACTTACGGCTGGATGAAGAGACCGATCGCCGCGTGCGTCACGAGTTGCAATTGCTTGGGCGCGACCTGCTGCACGAAGTGGAACGTTGGGAACAAGGGGCGACGAGCGCAGAATTTTGCGACCGGCTGGCTTCGTTCGGCGAACGGTTCAGCGCACGGCTGTTCGCGGCGGCCCTGGAAAAGCAGGAGGTGGCGTCCGTGCCGGTGACTTCGTCAGAATTTGTATTAACTTGCGACACGTTCCGCGACGCTCAGCCGCACCTGGAACAAAGCAAGTTGCGCGGGCAAGAGATTCTGTTGCCGCTCCTGAAGGAAGGGATCGTGCCGGTAGTAACCGGATTCATCGGGGCCACTCCCGACGGGCGAATTACTACCCTGGGGCGGAACAGTTCGGACTTCTCCGGCGCGATCGTGGCGCATGTGGTGGAAGCCGATGAACTGGTGATCTGGACGGACGTGGATGGCGTCTACACCGCGAATCCGCAGGAATCGGCGGAAGCACGGCTGCTGCATGAGCTGAGTTACGACGAAGCGCAGGCCTTGGCCGCCAACGGCGCAAAAGTGCTGCACCCTAAAGTGCTGCCGCTGGCCGCAGAAAGCGAAATGGTGGTGTGGGTACGCAATACGTTTAATCCGCAAGCGCGCGGCACCCGGATCGGGCCGCCAAGCGAATCCTTTGGCGCGCTTCCTCCGAGGGGTGCGGCATGAGCTCACAGCCTCAAAGCAGAAGCAATGGTCAAGCGCCGCGAGGTCAACAAGCAAGGAAGCAGGTTAGAAAGGTAGAAAGAAAGTGGCGCGCGGGAGTGCTTGGCGCAACGGGGATCGTTGGTCAACGATTGGTGTACCTCCTTGCCGGACATCCGTGGTTCGAGCTGACTGAAGTTGCGGCTTCGGAACGGTCGTCGGGAAGGACCTATGCAGAAGCGGTTCACTGGCACTTGGAGACGCCGATTCCTGACGTGGCGCGCGATTTGGTGGTGAAGGGCGTAGAGCCGGCGCTCGACTGTGATTTTGTTTTTTCCGCGCTGGATTCTTCCGTCGCCGGGCCCGTCGAGGAGGATTTCGCGCGTGCAGGCTACCCCGTCATCAGCAACTCGAGGAATCACCGAATGGATGCAGATGTGCCGCTGTTGATTCCGGAAGTAAACGCGGCGCACCTGGACGCGATCCCCATACAGCAAAAGAATCGTGGCTACGATACCGGGTTTATCGTGACCAACCCGAATTGCTCGACGGCCGGGCTGGTGCTGGTGCTAAAGCCGCTGGCGGACGCGTTTGGGCTGGAGCGAGTTTTTGTGGTGACGTTGCAAGCCATTTCCGGGGCGGGGTATCCCGGCGTGGCATCAATGGATATTCAAGGCAATGTGGTGCCGTTCATCAGTGGCGAAGAAGAAAAGATGGAGGCGGAACCGCAAAAGCTGCTGGGCAAGTGGGACGGGGCGCGGTTTATCGAGGCTGGATTGGGCATCAGCGCGCATTGCAATCGCGTGCCGGTTCTGGACGGGCACCTGGAATGCGTATCCATTGGGTTAAAGAAAATCGCGTCGCTCGGGGAGGTTCGCGAAGCGCTGCAGACGTTTGAAGTGGACGAGGAACTGGCGTCGTTGCCGACGGCATTGCGTCACCCGGTGATTGTGGTGGACGAAGAGAACCGGCCACAGCCGAGGCGCGACGTGGAAGCGGGAGATGGAATGGCGGCGGTCGTAGGACGAATCCGGGAGTGTCCGCTGCACGACGTGAAGCTCACATTACTGTCGCATAATCTGGTGCGTGGCGCGGCAGGCGCGGCGCTGTTGAACGCGGAACTACTGGCAACACGCGGGTTCCTGAAGGACCGTTCGGCAAAAGGTGCGGCGGAAGTGGCGGAGCCGGTGGCGCGGTAGGGTTTCCGGCAAGGTTATTCAAAATCTTCATCCTGAAAAACAAAAAGGGCGGCGCACCGAAGCACGCCGCCTTTCTTTTTTAGAGACCCGGAATTAGAGGGGCTGTACGTTAGTGGCCTGCAGTCCTTTCGGACCCTTGGTCACTTCGAATTCAACCGCCTGGCCATCGTTCAAAGTCTTGTAGCCATCAGACAGAATGGCGGAGAAGTGGACGAAAACGTCCTCCCCACTCTGGCGCTGGATGAACCCAAAGCCCTTGCTGGCATTGAACCACTTCACGGTACCCTGTTCTTTATTCACTGCATTTACTCGTTTCTGTCAGCCGGGTTGCGGCTGAGCACTTCAAAAAGCTATCTGATGCCTCAAGTCCCGAGCCCCTCAAGAGAGCCGCGGCCGTCTTCAAGCTTCGCCCGGCCGGCTGCAAGGCAGCCAACCGCGCAAAAAAATGGCCGCAAGTGTGACCTTGCGACCGCTTTCTTACCCAAAGGCGATACAAGAGCAACAAACGCAGAAACAGAATAACACGGATTGGGGTGAATCACCAAGAATTTCTTTTTGGTCTTGATACCACGGTTACCTTTCTTACAGCGCGCGCTTTGCGCGCCTTGCATTGCTTTGGGACTCCGAATTTGCAGGAGAGCGCCGATATGGTTTAAGAAGGGCTTCGAGTTCGCCGCGAACCCAGGAGGAGACGGAACCTTGTCGGTAGACGGCCCAAGCGAGCATCGCGCCGCCATTGAGGTGCTGGACGAGGCGGGCGAGTTCGCCCGTATCGCAGTTGCGAAGCTCGTGAGCTGCGACAGCTTCATCGAGCATTTTCTTGGTTTCATCACGGATGGCACGGAATTGCGCGAGGGTGATGGCATGAAAGTCTGGATCGGTCAGATCGTTCTGGAGCCAAGCCAGGCCGTTGGCCATAGCCTCGGGCGTGGGTGCGAAAGAAGTGCAGTCGGCGTATAGCTCGATCAACGCTTTGAGCGGCGATTTATGCCGGGCTCGGGCAGCCGCGAATTGTCGCGGCACGCCGGCGGGCGCCGTACCACAAAGGGTTAGAAGGAGGCCGCGCTTTGTGCCAAAACGCTGAATGAGCGTGGCGGGAACGACGCCGGCTTCTTTCGCAACATCGGCAAGAGTGAGCTGCGTTGGGCCTCGGCGCTGCATCACGCGGGCGGTGGCGGCCAGGATTTCGGCGTCGGAAGTTTCGCGAGGACGGGGCGACATTTTCTTTTGTCAATGCGCCCACCGGGAGAGTCAGCTACAACCGGCAGGAACGAAACCCAAGAATAACTGAATAGCCGTTTATTTTCCACTTGACATTACTGAATGGCTGTTTATTATTGGGCATCTATTTTCCGGAGGTGAGCCATGACTTCTACCAACTCTTCCTACCGTCCCCCGGATCTGCGTGGAAAAGTGGCGCTCGTGGCGGGAGCGACGCGCGGTGTGGGGCGCGGCATAGCGCTGGCGTTGGGAGAAGCGGGCGCGACCGTGTACTGCACGGGCCGCAGCACGCGCGCAAAAAAGACGACGCGTTCGCAAAGGCCGCGACCCGGTTCGGCGAAAGCGAGGCAGGCTTTTCCTGCCGACTATTACAAAGGGCGCCCGGAGACGATCGAAGAGACCGCCGAACTGGTGACCGCGCGGGGCGGAAAAGGCATGCCGGTAGTCGTGGATCATCTGGAACCGGACACAGTCGAAAAACTGATTGCCAAAATCCGGCGCGAACAAGGCGCGTTGAACCTGCTGGTGAACGACATCTCCGAGAGCGCAGAACACGAATTTGGAAAAACCTTCTGGCAGGCGGACTTGGACCGCGGCTTCGCAATGTTCCGCAACGCGGTGCATACACACATCATCACAAGCCATTTTGCCGCGCCGCTGCTGATCGAGACGGCAGCCAAGAACAAAGCAGGAAGCGGACTGATTGCCGAGATTGGCGACGGGGAAACGTTCACTTACCGGGGCCACCTCTTTTTCGACATGATCAAAACAACGGTGATACGGTTGGCGTTTGCCATGGCACGCGAGCTACGCAGGAAGAACGTGGCGGCGATTGCCTTGACGCCGGGTTTCCTGCGGTCCGAGGTGATGCTCGAACGCTTCGGAGTCACGGAAGCGAATTGGCGCGATGCGGTGAAGAAGGTGCCGGACTATGCGGAATCGGAAACGCCTTTGTATGCCGGGCGCGCTATTGCTTGTCTCGCCGCCGACCCGGCTATCATGAAGAAGTCCGGGCGGGTTTTCAGCTCCTGGAACCTTTCGGACGAATACCCCTTCTGCGACGCCGATGGGCGGCGGCCACATTTCGGCCGGCATTTTGAGAAGGCCTACGGCCCCTACTTGAATCCTTGCGATGAAGGCTTCTATAAATACTGGTTCGGCGGCCCGATTGACACGATTTACGCGAATTGGCCTGACGAGCCTTTTCGAACGGCCTAGGGCGCGTTCTCTGGAAGGTCCAGAATGATGCGCAGGATTTGCATGGCCAGCCGCTCCACACCTACGCTATCCAAATTGCACAGAACGACAACGCCAGCGTTGCGCGCCGGAACGACGGCAAAAGCCGTGCTGGTTCCCTGCTGGCCGCCGGTGTGCGCCAGAATGTGCAGGCCATGCATGTCCATGATTCCCCAACCGAGGCCGTAGCCGGTTTCCTTTCCATCGGCGGTTTTGAGGGAAGTCCACATGAGGTCACGAGTGGAACGCTTGAGGAGTTTGTCTGCGAGAATGGCCGCCTCAAAGTTTGCCATGTCATCGGCTGAAGAGATGATTCCGCCACCGGGAATTTTGTAGCTCGAGTCGAGGACTCCTGCGTTACGGACGACGCCTCTCTTGTCCTTGTGATACCAGCGGGCGCGGTGTGCAATCACGGTGAAGAAATCATCGTCCCGAGTTTGCTCCATCCCTGCAGGCTGAAAAATGTTCTTGCGCAGGAAGTCAATGAATTTTTCCGACGCCGCGCCCTCGAGAACGCAGCCGACAAGCGTGTAGCCGTACGTCGAATAATGGAATTTGGTTCCTGGCTTAGCGACAAGAGGATCGTTGGCAAAAAGCTGCAACGACTCTTGCATGCTGGCAAAATGTTTGGCGCTGTCCTCGGGGACATCGCCTTTTTCATCCGGGTTGTAGTGACGGATACCGCCAAGATGCCCGAGCAATTCTCGCGTGGTGATGGGCCATTCTTTCTGCGGGAACTGCGGGCAATATTTTTGCACCGGGGTGTCGAGGTCGAGCTTGCCACGTTCCCAGAGCTGCAAAACCGCAGTGGCGGAAATCGGCTTGGAGATGGAGCCCAAACGGAAAAGCGTCGAAGATGTGGCCGGAGAGGAGTTTTCCAGATCGGCCATGCCAAAACCTTCGGACCAAAAATGTTCACCTTCAAGAACGACTGCAGCGGAAAGGCCCGGGATACTGTTTGCCGACATGAAACTGGCAACGGCTTTTTCAATAGCCAGCCGTTTTTCCTTCGGAAGAGTCTTTTGTTGCGCCACAAGCTGCGACGCACAAAAAAGAATCAAGCAGGAGACGGAGATAACAAACTTAATGTAAATGCTCGTGACGGATTGCGGCCGACCGATGCGCATGCGATCACCTCGGACGGGAGTCTATCGCAACGATGGGCGGACGCGGAATGCCGGACGGGAAGATTTGGCCATAGTAAGAGGGTCAGCACTGCTACTGCCGAGAGGCGTTGACCCGCGCGTGCCCCGCTCTTTACCATAATAGGGATGAAGCTACGGGTTCTTCTGGCGGCAAGCATATTTGTGTTGATGACCATGGGTTGGGGTTGCGAAGACGCAACCAGGAAACCGGTCCAAGCCCATGTTCCGGCTACTCAAGTTTCCGGGACCGGGGTCACTTCGGCCCACGTTACCGCTGCGTCGCGGCCCGCCTCTAAGGCAGCCCAACAAATCCCGCCTTCGCTGGCGCCTTTGCCGCTGACCGATCCCAAACGACCGCTACCAAGCTCCCTGCTGCCTCCGATGCCCGATGGGAAAACCTACCTGGTCCAGAAAGTTCAGGAGAAGTTCGCCTCAGGCGAGAAAAACTTCAAGGCCGGCCACCTGGAAGCAGCACGCAAAGACTTTGATGACGCAGTGGACTGGATGCTTGAGAGTGGCTATGACCCGGACGGCGATCCCACGCTCAGCGCGTTGTTCCATCATGTCGTGGATTCCGTATATGCCTACGAGCTACAGGCATTTCGAGGGGGTGAAGGTTTCACCGAGGCCGCCGCAGTTCCCGCGCCCATTGACGAAGTGGCGGCGGTAGCGCTCCCTACTGACCCGCGGCTGAAAGAACGCGCCGAAGAAGCTGCAAAGAGCGTGTCCCACGACCTTCCGCTTACCGTGAACGACGAAGTGCTCATGTTCCTCAACTTTTTTCAGACGGCGAAGGGGCGGGACATTGTCGAAAACGGACTGCGGCGGAGCGGCCGCTACCGCGACATGATTTCGCGGGTACTTCGCGAAGAAGGCCTGCCCCAGGATTTGATTTATCTGGCGCAAGCGGAAAGCGCTTTCCAGCCGCTGGCTCTTTCGCGCGCCGGGGCGCGGGGAATCTGGCAGTTCGTGGCCTATCGCGGGCAACAGTACGGCTTGCACCATACCTGGTGGATTGACGAGCGGCAGGATCCGGAAAAGGCCACGCGCGCGGCGGCGCAGCATTTGCGCGATCTCTACGGCCTCTTTGGCGACTGGTATCTGGCCATGGCGGCCTACAATTGCGGACCCGGCAACGTGCAGAAAGGCATTGAGCGTACCGGATATGCTGATTTTTGGGAGCTGTACAAACGCAACGTTTTGCCGCGCGAAACCAAAAACTATGTGCCCATCATTATTGCGCTGACGCTGATTGCCAAAGACGCGGCCCACTACAACATTCAGGCCGATCCGGAAACGCCCGTCGCTGCCGACGTCGTGAAACCCGGGCGGCCGATCGATCTAAGGCTGGTAGCGGAGACCATCGACGTGGACGTCGAGACACTGCGCGCATTGAATCCTTCGTTGCTGCGCATGGCCACGCCAGACGATCCTTCGTTCGAGTTGCGCCTTCCGCAAGGCACGGGAGAAAAATTCACTGCGGAAATCGCTGCGATCCCTCCGGACAAGTGGATCAGCTGGCGGCGTCACCGCGTGGAACCCGGCGAGACGCTTGCTTCCATCGCGAAAAAATACCGCATGACGGCTGCAGCCATCGCCGGAGCCAACAATATGGAGCGCACCGCCGTGCTGGAGCCCGGCACGAAGCTGACAATTCCTGCAACGCAGTCGGCTTCGGAGACCAGACGGCTCCTGGTGAGCTACCGCGTGCGGCGCGGCGACACGCTGGCAGGAATTGCAGACCGCTTCAGCGTGAACTCCGAAGACGTGCGCAGGTGGAATCGGCTGCGGTCGAATCACGTGAGCCGAGGCATGGTGCTGCGCATCTACACGATTGGCGGGGCCCCCGAGGTTTACCGGAACCGCAGGCGGGAGCGGCCGAGGAAGAAAACTGCCGCTTCTGCGCCCGCGAAGCCTGCCAGCACCCCTACCGGCGGCAAGTCTAACTAACCCTTTCATTTTCAATCTGTTGAGGACATGGCAGAAAGATTGCGCAACCCGCCGCCCGTTCAGTGAACCCGTCGGCGGAATCCTGTCGCATTTCTTTTCCCCTGTGTCGCGCAGACTACTTGACAACTTCCAGCGAGTACGATAACAAACAACGGCGCGAGGACGGGGTGTTCTACTGGAACTCCGGCCAAAACAGCAAAACAATCGGCCCGTGGATCAACGGGGCAATGAGATTCCCCCAGGGGAGGACGGAATGGATTTCGAGAAAGACAATTTTGAAGACGACAATGAGCTGTCACGGCTGGAGGACGACGAAGAGCTGGGCGGCGAGTCACAGGAAATCGTTGAAGCTGAGGAAGAGGAACTCGCTATCGTAGGCGAGGAGCCGGAGGGGGAAGCTCCGGCGTCCAGTCCGGCGCCGGCGGCCCGCCCAGCCCCCAAGAAAGCGGCGAAAAAGAAGGCGGCTCCAAAGAAAAAAGCCAAGAAGGCAAAACCCAAAAAGAAAGCGGCCAAGAAGCGCGCACGGAAAGCGGCCAAGAAGAAAAAGCGGCGGTAGCCGTTTCATCCCGCAGTCTGAGCCTTTGAAAGAGCCGGGACTAGTCCCGGCTCTTTCTTTTCTGGAACTCTTCCTTTTCAGATTGAAAGTTGAACCGGGCGCCCTTCTTCCCGGGTTGGGTCCGAGTTTTTCATTTAAGGAATCCCCTTCCAGAGCAGTTCTCGGCTCTTGCCGGAATCGGTAAGTACCGTTAGCATAAACTCGCATGCTAAGGGCTTTGGAGCAAATTCGCCGGATGCGGGGCGGGGCGCAGTCTCATCTGATGCGCTGCGACGACGGCTACTACTACGTGGTGAAGTTCCAAAATAACCCGCAGCACCGGCGCGTCTTGGTCAATGAACTGCTGGGAACCCGCTTGGCAGGCCGGTTGGGGCTACCCACAGTTCGGGCAGAAATTGTCGAGGTGTCTGAGGAGTTGATCCGGTTGACGCCGGAGTTGGCCATGGAATTGCCGCGCGCTCGAATTCCCTGCCAGCCCGGGCCGCAATTCGGGTCGCGTTATCCGGTCGACCCTCACGTGGTCGCGCTGCACGATTTTCTTCCCGAAGAGCAGCTTCGGGGGGTTGAGAATTTGCATGACTTTGCCGGCATGCTGGTCTTTGACAAATGGACTTGCAACACCAACGGGCGCCAGACGGTCTTTTTTTATGAAGGCAGCGCGACGCCGGGACAGCCAGACTGGCGTTACGAGGCGCGGATGATCGACCAGGGTTTCTGCTTCAATGCCGGCGAATGGAATTTTCCCGACGCCCCGCTGCGCGGCCTTTACGCGCGCAATCGCGTGTACGAAGGCGTGACCGGAATGGAATCTTTCGCGCCGTGGCTCGAGCGATTGGAAAAGAAGGTGAACGAGCGCGTCTGGACTCAACTTATCGACGAGATTCCATCAGAGTGGTACGAGGATGATCGCGATGCGCTAAATCGTCTTGCCGAGCAGTTGCACCGCCGGCGCGCTCGCGTGCCGGACTTGATTCTGGAGGCCAAACGGTCAAGCCGCCGGCCTTTTCCTAACTGGATTTGAAACGGGGAGTGGTCCATGAACAAACGCGAAGACGAAACGCAGGCAAACAATGCCCCGGCAGGGGAACGCGCCTTTGCCTACCGCATCTTGCGCTACACTCCGAATCTGGTGCGTGACGAATGGGTGAATATCGGCGTCCTGCTTTTTGCTCCGGAAACTGGTGAGCGGCGGCTCAAGCTGATTGAAGAGCAGGATGAGTTGAACCGCGTCCGCCGGCTGCATCCGCAGGCCGACGAATCCTTGCTGCTGCGCCTTCGCGACGATCTGGAGGACCGCTTGCAGTTGGTAAACGGCAAAAGCGGCAACGGACACGACTGGCAGGCCCTGCTGGCAAAATGGGACGACACCCTTTCGAATGCAGTGCAACTTTCCCCGCAGAAGGGTACGCTGGCTCAGGATTTAGACGCCGAGATGAAGAGGTTGTATGACGACCACGTGGCGGTCCGTCGTGGTCCCGCTCGTATTGGCGCAACGAATACTCGGTCGCAGATGCGTTCTTACTGTGAGCAGGTGTTCCGGCAGGCGGGGCTGTGGGACCGCATGCAGCAAAGAGTCCGCGTTTCAGAGTTCACGTTTCCAGGCGATCCTATGCGCATGGACTACGCCTATAGGCGCAATGGCACTCGCGGCTTCGTGCACACGCTGCCAGTCAGGCGGGCGCCGGGCGAAACGAAGAACCTGGCCTACACTGCGGGACGCATTAGCTCCAAGGCTCCATGGAAATCGGAATTTGCCGCCGTCACCGATGTGGAATTAAGCGACGGGATCCCGCTGCATCGCTTCGTGCGCGACACTCTGCGCGACGCCGGAATCGAGCCTGTGCCCTTGGATCACTTTGCTGTGTGGGTGGCCAAGCTCAGACCCATGATTCAGTGACCGCGCGAGCAACTAAGAATTCCGGCGCAAAGGCCTATTCGCCCACCGCCAGAACCAAAAGAGTCGCATCATCGGCCAGGTGCCCGCCGCTAAACTCGGTAATTGCGGCCGCAATTTTTTCTTGTATCGCCGCGGCAGGCCACGCGCGGTGCTTTTCGAGCAGTGATAACAGCCCTTGCTCTCCAAATTCTTCGCCTTGGGGGTTGCTGGCTTCCGTGACACCGTCCGTAAAAAGAACCAGCCGGTCGTTTAGCGCGAGTTGCGCGATCCCCAGGGCATAACTCTGCTCCGCAAAAACGCCGAGGACTCCGCCGCCTTCCTCCAGCCGTTCGTGCGAGCCGTCGGCATGCACAACAATGGGCGCATTGTGGCCGGCGTTAACGTAGCGCAGGCGGCGGGTGGGCATATCCAGTTGCGCATAGAAAAGGGTTATGAAACGGTCGGTGTGCGTGTTCTTCCAGACCAGCGAATTCAAACTGTTGCAAAGGAGGTCAGGCGCAAGAGACGGGGAAGAGAGTCCCCGGACTGCCGCCTGCAGGTTCGACATCAGCAGCGCCGCCGGGATGCCCTTTCCCGCCACGTCGGCGATGCACAGACCCAGCGTTTCATTCCCCAGTGCGAGAACATCGAAATAATCTCCGCCCACCGCCTCCGCCGACTGCCAGGAAGTGGCGATTTGATAGCCCGTCACCTGTGGAATGTCGCGCGGAAGAAGCCTTTCCTGAATCGCTTTAGCCTCGGCGATCTCGCGCTCCTGCTCCTGAAGATGGTGAATAACTTCTTCCTGGGCCAGTTTTTCCTTATTGGCCCGCCGGCGCGCTTCCCGGCGTTCGCGGCCCAGTTCGATCTGTTTTTCCAGAATTTCCAGCAGCCGCGAGTTATCCCAGGGTTTCTCCACGAAATCGCTTACGCCATGCTGCATGGCCGCCACGGCCAGACCCACCGTGGCCCAGCCTGTCATAGCCACCACGGGCGGCGCATCCGCCATCTCCTTCAGGTGCCCGAGCACATCCAGCCCCTCCCGCCCCGAAGTCGTGTCCCGCGCATAGTTCAAGTCCATGAGGAGCAGGTCGAACTCGCGTTGCCCCAGCGCGGCAAGCAACTCAGCGGGATTGCTCACCATTTCGAGCAGGTAGCCTTGGCCTTTGAGGAGCAGTTGCAGCGCGTCCAGGACATCCTTCTGATCGTCGGCAATAAGAATCCGCTGCTGCATCGTTTCACAATCCGTGGCAGTCTCCAGCGTCGTTGCGGCCATGGCATCTACCCCGCTCCCGGCCAGAAACTACGGCAGGCCAATGACCAGCAAGGGATTGCTCTAACGTATTGA
>DATDNK010000490.1:0-3837 GCA_036518275.1 Candidatus Acidiferrum sp. | reverse complement strand
CGCCGGCGTTCAGCAACATGATGACGAAGACGAAGAGCACCATGATCGCGCCGCCGTAAACGATTATTTGCACGGCCGCGACGAACTCCGCGCCCATCAGCAGGTACAGGCCAGCGAGCGCTACCATGACGACGATCAGAGAAAGTGCGCTATGAATTGGATGCTTTTGCAGAATCAGGCTAACCGCCCCAATCACCGCGAGTGCGGCCAGCACGAAGAAAACAACAAGCGGTGCGGTCATCTCGCACCCCACTGCATCTTCGCGAGGATGACGAAACTGGTGAGGATCACATTCACGATGGAAACAGGCAGAAGCAGCTTCCAACCGAAGGCCATCAACTGGTCGTAGCGGAAACGCGGCAGCGTTCCACGCATCCACACATACACGAACAGGAAGAGCAAGACTTTGGAAAGGAACCAGAACGGCGCCTGGATGAACTCGTTAAGCCGAGGAAGCACTATGAAAGCGAGGCCAAGCGCGCTGATTACCGTTCCGACCACGGGCAAGACCAGCCGTCCGAAAACTGTTTCGTACCGGACGCCGTCCATGATGACCCACAAGCCGAAGGGAATCAGAATCACTGAGGGCAGATAGTGCGTGAGGGTCCAGGAAGCTGGAAAGGGAGACAGCCAGCCACCGAAGAACATGATAGTGCACAAGCAGGAAACGGTAATCATGCTGGTGTATTCGGCGATAAAGAACATTGCAAATTTGAAGCTGGCGTACTCGGTGTGAAATCCGGCGACAAGTTCGGATTCGGCTTCGGGCAGATCGAAAGGCACGCGATTGGTTTCCGCAACGGCCGCCACAAAGAAGCAGAAGAAGCCAAGAATCTGCGGCCAAAGGTTCCAGCCCAAAATGCCCCGTTCCGGATGGCGGGCTTGTGCGTTGATGATGTCGGTCAAGTTGAAGCTGCCAGCCATCAAAAGAACGCCCACGACGGACATGGTCAGCGCCAATTCGTAGCTGACCATTTGCGCGGAGCTGCGCAAGCCGCCGAGAAGCGGATATTTGCTGTTGGATGACCATCCCGCGAGTGCGACGCCGTACACGCCGAGCGCGGTAATCGCGAACAGCGCCAGGATTCCGATGTTGAGATTGGGCGGCGCAATTCCCAGATAAATGTCGTGCCCGAAGAGGTGCAGCGGCTTGGGTCCGAACGGAATGATGGCGATGGAGGTTAACGCCAGCGCGAGCGCGAGCAGCGGCGCCAAGTAATAAACGAATTTATCCACGCCCGCGGGCGTCGGGTCTTCCTTGAAAAAAAATTTCAGTCCGTCGGCCAGCGGCTGGAGCAAGCCATGCGGTCCCACGCGATGCGGTCCCCAGCGGGACTGAATGTGCGCGACGACTTTGCGTTCGAACCACGTCAGATAGGCGTTCACCGTCAGCACAATGAAAAGCAGCAAAACGATCTTGACAATCGTGATGATCAGCTCGGCGTTGGTGGTTAAGAGCGAGCGCACGGCTAGGTATCCGCCTCAGGCAGAGATTCCATCATGGTGCACCAACGACTGAGCGTGCCGCTGGTGAAAAGGTTGTCGTTCGCAGAGCGAATCAATCCTGCGGGGAGGTCGTAAGGCGCATGGCTGTTGCGGGCAATTTGCGCGCGCGTGGCTTCCGCTCCGCCGGTCAGCAAACCGGCAAGCGGCACGTTGTAAGCGGGAACGGCTTTGCGAATTTCTGCGAACACATCGCCGGGAGTCTTGTAATGGAACGCTTTACCCAATCCTTGTTTCTCAAGTTGGTGGGAAAGAATGCGCAGCAAATCAAAATCGGTACGCGGCCCCATCACTTCGGCGCCCTTGCGCAGGAGCTGAATTTCACCGGAAGTGTTGGTGACGGTGCCGTCTTTCTCGTAGGCAGAAACCGCCGGAAGGACAATGTCCGCTGCCTTGGCCGTTTCTGTCAAAAACATTTCCTGCACGATGAGGAGATCCAGTTTGCCGCGACCACTGCCCGGCTTTCCGAAGTGTATTAGCGGATTCGCTCCCACGACGTAAAGCGCTTTCAGCTTTCCCGACTGTGCGGCCTCGACCATTTGCGGCCCGGTAAGCCCCGGTTTCGAGGAAAGCACGCAACCCCAAAGCTGCTCGAAAGCTTCGCGCGCTCTGGCATCGTCCACATGCGCGTAGCCAGGGAAGCGATCCGGCAACAGCCCCATGTCCGCGGCGCCGCGCGAGTTGGCGTAATCCCCGAGCGCCATATAACGCGTTTTGCCGGGCAGTCTCGAACCAAAGGCGACGAGCGTGGCGATGGCCGCGCCGGAAACTTCCGCGCCAAAAACGATGGCTACTTCAGTTTCAGCTTCGAGTGCGGCCTTCAGTTGTACGAGCTGTTCCACCAGGTCGGTTGCGAGCTGCGTTTCTTCGTTCGCCAGCCACTTCAGAACAACCGCCTCGTCGCCATGGGCAATTTTCACGAACTGCCTGGCTTTGCGCTTCAGCTTGATGTCGTTTGCATTGATGAGGAACAGCTTGGTCCCGAAATGGCGGATGCCGCTGCGAATCTGCCAGGCCACCAGCGGATTCTGATTGGTCGGGTCGTTGCCAATGACCAGAACCGTTTTGGATTGATAGAGCTGTTCGATGGTCAGCAAGGAATCAGCGGCGCGATCGCCGAGGGTCGTAATGAGCCCAGCGTAATCGGTCGTGCGGTGATGATCGATGTTGTTGGTTCCGAAAGTGGCGCGTGCAAGGCGCTGGAGCAGAAAATTCTCTTCATTCGAAGTGCGATTCGAGCCGATGAAGCCAATGGCCTCTTTTCCGCCGACGTCGTAAGCGCCCTTCAGCTTGCTGGCTGCGGCTTGCGCCGCTTCTTCCCATGAGACGGGCAGTAGTTTGTCGCCCTTGCGCAGCAGCGGCTGGCGAAGGCGTTCCGGATGATTGGTGAAATCGAAGCCGAAGCGACCCTTCACGCAAAGAAAATCTTTGTTGATGCCACTCAGGTCGCGGTTGTTGGCGCGGAGAATCTCGTGATTGCGCACACTCAGGGTGGTCTTGCACCCGTTCGAGCAGTGCGCGCAGACGGTGGGAACGTACTGCATTTCCCAAGGGCGCGTCTTGTAGCGATAGGTGCCGCTGGTCAGCGCGCCCACGGGGCAAATGTCGATGCACATGCCGCACTCTTCGCACTCGAGGTGGTCGCCGCGATTCGGGATGATGATGCTGTTGGCGCCGCGCATGCCGACGCCGAGCGCTTTCACGTCCATGCCTTCGTCGCAGACACGCACGCATCGGAAGCACAAAATGCAGCGCGGGGCGTCGTAGTACACGAGCTCCGACCACTTTTCCTCCGGACGGTGAATTTTCTCCTCGATGAAGCGGCTGAAATCTGCGCCGTACCGGTAAGTCATGTCCTGCAGTTCGCACTCGCCGCCTTTGTCGCACACCGGGCAGTCCAGCGGATGATTGGTAAGCAGGAATTCCAGCATGTACTTGCGCGCCTGGCGAACTTGCTCGGTGTCCGTGCGAACGACCATGCCGTCGGTTGCGACGAGCGTGCAGGCGGTTTGGAGCTTGGGGGCCTTTTCGACTTCCACCAGGCACATGCGGCACGCCGCCTGGAGAGAAAGCCCTGGGTAATAGCAGAACGACGGAACTTCGATCCCGAGCCGCCGCGTCGCTTCGATGACCAGCGTGCCCTGCGGCACCTGCACTTCGCGGTCGTTAATCTTCAGCTTGATGAGTTTCTGTTCTGGCATGGATTTCTACCGCCAGCCCCTTTGCCTCTTGCCTTGTTTATCGTGCGCCAACGAGCGCTCCGGCGGATTTGTAAGCGCAGCGCCCTTTCAAATGGTCTTCAAATTCTCCGCGCCATTTTTTCATGATGCTGAT
>DATDNK010000489.1:0-6488 GCA_036518275.1 Candidatus Acidiferrum sp. | reverse complement strand
AGCAGCCCTACAAGTTTGTCCGTGTCAAATTGCTTCGGATAGAGCCTTTGCAGAATCTCGGCAATTTCCAAGCCCAGACGCATGGAGCGCGCGGTGAAGCGATCCGTAATTCGGATGGATACACCGCTGCAGCGCTCGCCGCTGTGAGGACCGCCGATCGGGATGAAAGAGCTCGATTCAAAACGCAGGCCCGGAAGATGGCGCTCGTTCAGCGCGGCGGCCACTTCGTCGCCGTTCATCCAGGGCGCGCCAAATTCTTCAAACGGTGTTTGCGTGCCACGCCCAACGGACACATCGGAAGCTTGCAGAATCTCAATCCCGGGATAGAGGATCGAGCCCTTCGCGGTCCGCAATGCGGGCGAAGGAGGAATCCACTTGATGCCGGTGCTTTCAAAGAAATAATTGCGGTGCCAGTTCCTCATGGTAATGACGTGCAGGTCGGCGCCAATGTGATTTTCTGCGTTGAAGAATTGCGCGAGCTCGCCAATGGTTAAGCCGTAGCGCACGGGAATGGGAAAATACGCCACGAAACTGGTTTTGTCGGAGTCCAGCATGGGGCCTTCGACGATTTCGCCGCCCATGGGATTCGGGCGATCCAGAACAAAAAATGAAATTTTGCGTTTCGCCGCTTCTTCCATGCAATACGCCATGGTGACGGTGTAGGTGTAGAAGCGCACGCCGGCATCCTGAATATCAAAAACCAGCGCGTCGATGCCCTGCAGCATTTCATCCGTGGGCCGCCTAGTCTCGCCGTACAAGCTGTAAACAGGAAGCCCCGTCGTGGGATCTTTCGATGAGGCGACCTTTTCATCGGCGCGGCCGGCCAGGCCGTGCTCCGGACTGAACAGCGCAATGAGCTTCAAGCCTGACGCGTGCGCAAGAAGGTCAGTGTTGCTACGGCCCTGGGCATCTACGCCCGTGTGATTGGTAATCAGTCCGATGCGCTTGCCGCGTAGTGGGGCAAATTTCTCTGCTTCGAGCACGTCGAGGCCGGTTTGTACGCGCGCCGCGTGGCCGGAGCGCCTGGGGGAGGAACGTGCCGCAGAAGAGGCAAGAATGAAAAGAAGAAAGAATAAAGCGATTGGAGCGAGTGTGATAAGCGCGCGTTTTCTGGCGGTCAAATCGTCCCCCTGCATTGAGAGAATACAATGATATTCTGGAACGCGCTAACCGCGGCTGCGTTGAGAGCATGATGTGCGTGTGTTATGAATAAATGCAGACTGCGGGCTGCGCGGGGGATTCTTAACTGATGAAAGGACGCCGCGTCCGCTTTCTGTTCGTGATTCCCGTCTTATTGCTCATCCTTATGGCCAAAAAAGCACGCAGCCAAAGCGGCGATCCATCCGAAAAAACACTTGTCGCGCAAAAGAGTGGCGCCAGCGCCAAAAGCAGCCCAAAGAACCTCTCGCCAGCGAGTAGCGCGTGGGTGGAATCCACGCTGCACAAAATGAGCGTGGACGAAAAGATTGGGCAGCTCCTGTTCACAACCTATTACGGTGGTTTTACCTCCATCGACTCACCGGCGTACCAACAGCTTCTTCATGATGTGCAGGATCTGCACGTCGGCGGATTTATTGTTATCACCCACGGCTCGCCGCTGGGAATCGTCAAGAGCCAGGCCTATCCAACGGCGGTGCTCGCCAATCAGTTGCAGGCAAAATCCAAGTTGCCGCTGCTGATTGGCGCGGATTTCGAGCGCGGAACGGCCATGCGCTACGACGAAGGTACATCCTTCCCCACGGCAATGGCGGTCGCGGCCGGCGGCAATCCGAAAGACGCATACACCATGGGAAAAATCACCGCGCTCGAAGCACGCGCCACCGGCGTCAATTGGGTTTATGCCCCGGATTCGGACGTAAACAACAATCCTGCAAATCCCATCATCAATACGCGATCGTTTGGAGAAAATCCGCAGCGCGTCGCGCAATTTGTCTCCGAGTTTGTGAAAGGCGTCGAGGACAACGGCGCGCTGGCCACGGCCAAACATTTTCCCGGACACGGTGACACTGCTGGAGATTCACATATCGACTTGCCGGTGATTCCCGCAAACCACGACCGCCTGGAGCACCTGGAACTGGTTCCGTTTCGCGCGGCGATTGCAGCGGGCGTGGACACCATCATGACCGGCCATCTTTCCGTTCCCGCGCTGGAGCCTGACCCGAATACGCCCGCAACGCTCTCCCCAAGAATTCTTCAAGGGCTCCTGCGCAAGGAACTCAGATACCACGGACTAATTGTTACCGACGCGATGGACATGGGCGGCATCACCGTGCGGTACGCGCCGGGGGAAGCGGCGGTGCGCGCAGTCGCGGCTGGCGCCGATTGTGTGCTGATGCCACCGGTGCCGGACGCGGCGCTCGAGGCGCTGCAGGCGGCGGTCAAGTCTGGACGGATTTCCAAGCAGCGCCTCGATGAATCGGTGCGGCGCATTTTGCAGGCGAAAGCGCGGCTGGACCTAAACAAGAATCGGCTCGTGGATGTGAACGCGCTGAATCACAAATTTGGAAGCGCCGCGTGGCAGAAAGAAGCGCAGGAAATTTCGGATCGCGGCGTGACGTTGCTTCGCGACACGCCGCATCGCTTGCCGCTCGATGGCACGAGGCCTTCGCGGGCGCTGCTGCTGGCGTTTTATGCGGATCCAGAGCCGTATCCGGGAGAGGACCTCGAGCGCGAATTGCGCACGCGTTTTGATTCCGTCACGACGCTTCGTGCAGACACCCGATTTGTGAATGCGAGCATTCTGAGGTTGCCATCGCCGGATTCCTACGATGTTGCAATTGTTGCGTTCTTTGTGCGCGTGAGCGACCGCAAGGGAAATGTGGATGTGCCGCCGGAGCAAGCCGTGTTGGCGGAGCAAGTTTACAAAACGGGCAAGCCGGTGATTACAGTGGGATTCGGAAGTCCCTATTTGATTGAGAGATTTCCGCAGGCGGAGACGTGGCTCGCGGCATTTGGCATCAGCGACGTTGCGCAAATTTCTGTGGCGCGCGCGCTATTTGGGGAAATTCCGGTGCGCGGACATTTGCCGGTGACGGTTCCGGGCGTGAACTTGAAGGCAGGATTCGGAATCGAAGTGCCCGCGAATCCGATGACGCTACGGCCGATGGATGCGCGAGAAGATGGGCAGTTGCGGCCCGCGTACGAAGTCGTCGAGAAGGCCGTAAAGGACAAAGCGTTTCCGGGAGCGACGCTTGCGGTGGGATTCCGCGGAAAAGTGGCGATTCACGCGTTCGGGAAATTGAGTTATGACGCGAAATCGCCGGCAGTCAAGCCGGCGACGATGTATGACATTGCGTCACTCACGAAAGTGGTGGTCACGACGACGCTAGTGGCAAAGCTCGCCGAGGGGGATTTCGCGGTGCCGCTGGATTTGGACGCGAAGATCGAGCGGTATCTGCCGGAGTGGGCGAGCGGGCCGCAGCCGGAATGGCGGCATCGCGTAACGGTACGGCATTTGCTCACGCACACTTCGGGCTTGCCGGCGTTCAAAGAGTATTGGCGCACATCCAAGAGCAAACAGGACACGCTGACGAAGATCTTTGCGGAAACGCTCGAGTACGAGCCGGGAACAAAGGAAATCTATTCGGACCTGGGAATCATTCTGATGGCGGAGATTATCGAACGGTTGACGGGAAGAAAGCTCGATGATTTGGCGAACAGTTTTATTTTCACGCCGCTGGGAATGAAGAACTCGATGTACAAGCCGCCGAAGAAACTCTGGCCCACGATTGCGCCGACGGAGATCGACAACCAATATAGGCATCGGCTAATCCAGGGCGAAGTGCACGACGAAAACGCGTTTGCGATTGGCGGCGTGTCCGGGCACGCGGGAGTGTTCAGCACGGCGCCCGACTTAGCGGCGCTTTGCCAGATGCTGCTCAACGGCGGCGTGTATGCGCACCAACGGATTTTGCGGCGCGCAACGGTGGCCCAGTTCACCACGCCGCAGCAACTTTCCGGCGGAACGCGCACGCTCGGGTGGGCCGTGCCGACGCCGGGCGGATTAAGTGGAAACTATTTTTCGGCGCACAGCTTTGGGCACACCGGATTCACAGGAACTTCCATCTGGATCGATCCCGACCGGCAACTTTTTGTGGTTTTCCTGACGAATCGCGTGCATCCGACGCGCGAGAATCAAAAGATTCAGCAAGTGCGAAGAGATCTGCATGACGCGGTGATGCAGGCGTTGGGATTCGCAACAGCCGCGGCGCCGGTGAAATAGTCGCAAGCTCTAAGTCCTTTGAAGCTCGCCAATACCTCAGTGCCCTCTGCGTCCTCTTCCCTCTGTGGTCTCTGTGTTAACTCTTCTCTCTGTGCATCGCGCTAGATCATGTATCGTTTGATCCCATCTTTCAGGACGGTTACGTTGAAATTGATGAGGAGACCAAGGCGACATCCAGAGAGGCGTATGTAAGTCAGGATGATGGCCTCGTGGATGGGAGCAAACGCTTCGATGGACTTGAGTTCGACTACGATTCTTGATTCAACGAAGAGATCGATCCGATATCCGCATTCGAGCTTCACGTCTTTGTAAACCACCGGTATAGGCTTTTGCCTCTCCACCTTAAGGTTCCGCATTTCTAGTTCCCGCGATAGACATTCTTCATAGGCGGATTCGAGCAAACCGGGCCCAAGTAGCCGATGAACTTCGATCGCTGCTCCGATGATTTCGTGAGTTATGTCATTCTCGTTCATTAAGAGAAGAATTTAACACAGAGTACATAGAAGACAGAAGGATCTAACACAGAGGGCACTGAGGAAAGAGGGCACAGAGTTCACAGAGAAGAGGAGGAGTTGGCCAAAGACTTGACTACGCGGGAGAGCTCCACGACCTCGATGTGCTTTGGGCAGTCGGGCCAATTGTGTCGCCAGCAGACGATGATGTCGCAGCCATGGAGAGGATGGCGGTGGTCGCGGAAATTCCTGCTCTCAAATTCAAATTCGATGCTCACGCACTGCCATCGTTCGGGAGCAATCTGGCGCTTGGCCTCGCAGTCCGGGAATCCTTTTTGAACGGCTTCGATCAGAAAGCCCAGTTGTTCTGCGAGCATGCCAAAGAGGAGGACCACACCCTGTTCGTTCACCGGTTCGTGGCGCAGCGCGTGGAAGTTTGTGGGATTGCCGTAGGTCGGACGGTCTCCTCGCCCCCGCGCGTGTTGCACCTTGTTCGGCGAAGTGGAGAGAGCATTGTCGCAATTCAGTTCAGAGGTTCTCTTTCGTTTGCGCGCAGGAAGGAGCGCCAGCACGTCAGCCCATTCCCGCTTGCCCTTGGCAAACTTGCGAAAAGCTTCCGGTAGCGTTGACCATGGACCGAATCGCCTTTCGATCGTTGTAGGATGGTATTTCCCCTGGCGCAGGTGGGCGTAACGCGGGTGTATGCCCCGGTTTCTTCGTACTTGTTGACCCCAATCTTCGAGCAGAGCGCGATCCTCCACCCTTACGTTCGAGGTATTGGGGCGAAGGCCGGCAGCACGAACGGCGTCATTCCAACCGCGGAAGCACCGCAAAACAAAATGCGCCGAGACTCCTGAGCGAGCAATGAATTCGGCCCGCGATGGCGGGCGGCCAAGCTTCCTGGCAATTCTGGCGATGGAATCGGTGATGCGCTTTTTATCTGACGCGCGGGTCAGGGTAACGCGGTTCGGGGCAACGCGGTTCGGGGCAGCGTTGATGGCTTGCCGACGTTTCATAAGCGATTGAGTCAGAAAAATGGTGAACAGAGAGACCGGCTAGAACGAAGAGGGACGGCTGCGGACAGGCCCTAAAAATAAGAAAAGCGGGAGGAGTCTCCCGCTATCAATGCGCAGTTTTATACATGATTAGTTCACCGCCAACCAACCCCCTTGTCAAGCAAAACTCTCATTTTGTTGGATTTATCTGGAGGACGACAGAAGCTGGTCAAGGTGGCGCCCCTTACCTCCTTTTTTCGTTTAACTGCAGATTCTAAAGGATTTAGCATGCCACAAATATTTTTAAATCACCTCTGGAAGCCATGCTTCAAATTCAATGGTGGTTAGCTACGTTTGTGAGAGGCGAGAAGCATGGGCAGAGGACGGAGCTCGCGCTTCATGGGGTCGAGCATCATGCCGAGAGCTTCGAGAGAAACTGTGCCGAGCAAGGTGCTGTCCTGCTTTTCACCGAAGATAACCGGAGCAGCGCCCTGTCGTCCATTGAGCCGGAACAGCACATCGCCGATTTTACGGGTTATTTCGGAGCCATCGGCGAGCGTGAAGGTGCGCTTGGAGTGCGGTCGAATGCCCAGCTTGCGAAGCAAGGTCGAGGGAATAACGGAATACACCGCACCGGAGTCCACAAGGAGACTAAGCTCCACCGCGCGCTTCGGTCTTGCGGGGTTGGCAATGTTCAGTTTGATGTGAGTCAGGCCCATGATTGGTCTCTTGATTCGAGTGTAGTCCGCGCCGCAGGTAGCGTCAAACGGAACACCGCTGGGTGGCCGACTGCGCTACGACTTTCCTTGCTGGAGGTCG
>DATDNK010000488.1:0-2868 GCA_036518275.1 Candidatus Acidiferrum sp. | reverse complement strand
GGGCGCGACTAGTCAAGTGCGGGTAATCCAGTGGGCAAAAGAGAGCCAGGCATTCGTTCCGGAAATGTACAGACGGAGTGGGACGGAAATAACAAAAAAGAGGCCGCTCCAGAGATAAGCCGGAAAGACGCGGCGGCGTGTTGCGTAGTCGTACACCATGCAACCAAGCAAGATCAGAAAGGAGATGCCGTAGGCTTCGAGGATGGGAGCGCCCGCGTGTAATTTAAGGAGCATGCGGGCGGAGGCCGCCGGCACGATAGACAGCGTCGCAACAATCATGAGCCGCTTATGAGTTTCCGGCCGATTGCGATACCAGAACGCCGCGCCGACGACGGCGGAAAAGACGATCATGTCGAAGAGCGGAATCGCAAAAAAAACAAGGGGAGGCGGCGCACCGGGTGGAGTCGTTCCCCTGCGGACGGCATAAATCGCTATGGTTACGCCGAGAACGACCATCAGGACGACCAGGGCGATGGCGGCGTAGCCAAGCCGGCGATGAACGCGAACCTGCCGCGCAGAAATAAGAGCGCTCTGCACGATAAGGAGAGCAATCCAGGAAGAAAACACGGTTCCGTGAAGAATGTGAAGGCCGGACAGGGGAAAACGGTTGAAAAGGCGGTTCAAATAAAACGTGGGAGCGAAGCCGACAAAGACGAGACCGGCAAGGAGTAGAGCGATAAGCAGGTAAAAGCGGCGATCGCGGAGTCGATCGTTAAGAGAAGGTGCGGTCGTTGCCATACGGTGGGGGGAGTATAGCGCGAGAGAAAAAGAGGGGCTAGAAAAGAAAAAGGGACGGACTGAAGCGCCGGCGGGTGGCCGACTCTCAATCCGCTAAGAATCTTGGTGGCCCACCCCTTTGCGATTTTGTCTTTGGCAAAGGGTGGGGCTTCCTTTCGCTAGCCTCTTTTTTGGCGAATCAGGTTTTGGCAAGAAGCGCGTTGGCTTGTTCGAACCGGCGGAGCATCTTGTCTCCGTCGCAGGGCTGCTCCAGCAGAGTTTCGGCGTCCCATTCACTGCGGGGAACGCCGAAAAAGTCGCCGCCATAGATGTGAATCGCCCCAGTCAAGCGGCCGATCGGGTTGGTCACGGAATGGATGATGTCTTGCCCCAGTTGCACCGTGTCTTTTTCACAGAGGGCTTTCGCGCCAGCGGCCTCCAGCTTGCGGCTGCCGTCAGCAGGCAATCGGCGCCAGAAAATATTGTCTTCGCGGCCTGTGTAAATTCCAATCACCGCCCACATCTTGTGATTGTGCGGCAGCAAGGTCATCCAGGGCGCCCAAATCACATTCAGAATCGTGAGATCGCTTCCCTGATAGAGCTTTTGCATCTCCGCTCGCTTTGGTTCACCGAGCGCGGAAAGAATGGAAGCACGATCGGAAACCGCCCGCGCTAAAATCTCGTTGATGGCCGCCTGCGGGGAGCTTTCCTTGACTGCCTTTTTGCAGTCCGAGATGAGCTGATCGAGGTCAAACTTCATCACAGACCTCCTTTGGAAGCCGGAAAATGAAAAGTATTGTACCCCCATTTCTTATGCACGATTCTTTAGTCAGCAGGAGTCAGTTGGTGGGAGTAGAATCAAGAACGCTCGATCTTTTGTTTCCGGAACCTCTTCACCGCCTCTCGCCATTGTTCAACTTTCCTGAGCAGCCTCTGGGTCGAAGAATTGTCCTGTCTGGCGGGTGGGTCACTCAATTCTTTTCCTGACGGCTCTTGATGTTACGGAACGATGAGAGACCCGCCACGGAGCCCATTGCCACCACGCCGAATTACGAGGCTGCCCCACCCTTTCGCGTTTCGGTTTGAAAGGGTGGGATATTCTGCTTTCGGTTGTTTCCGGAACTGCCCGGCAACTTCCTGATCACTGAAAAAGCTTTGGAGTGGATTCCTTGTCTTGCGTCTTGTCGTTACTCGACTTCAGGAATTCGTCGAGGCGGAGGAATTTGCGTCCCAACGCGCCGGAATACGCGGACCACTCTGTTTCGCCAGTGTCGATGGCCAGCGCAGAGCGCACGGCAGCAAGCTTCGAGTCAAGATCATCTAGATAGTGAAAAACCAGTGCTTCGCGAATCATCGGCAGCTTCGGGGAGCCGAATTCGTACTCGCCATGATGGCTGATGAGCATGTGCTGAACTACCGTTTTTAGATTTGGTGGAAAGCCTTCGATGGCATTCATCGCATTGGAAACGGTTTCGATCTCCATCACGATGTGGCCAAGCAGTTGCCCTTCCACGGTGTAGCCGATAGCGCGTTCGTAGCACAACTCATCGAGCTTGCCAACATCATGGAGAATCGCCGCGGTCAACAATAGGTCTAAATCGAGTTCGGGATAATGCGCGGCCACTTGTTTCGCAAGCCCGCACAAACTGACGACGTGTTCCAGCAAGCCACCGAGATACGCATGATGCATGACCTTCGCGGCGGGCGCGCGCTTATATCGTGCCGAAATGGCCGGATCATTGAGAATTCCGGTTGTAAGCTTCTTCAACCAGGGATTCGCAATAGACGCCGCGAATTCGAGCAACTGAGCGTAGAGCTTCGCGACGTCGGCCTTGGTTTGCGGCAAGAAATCCGCGAGATCGATTTCTTCGGGCTTGGCCAGGCGCACTTGCATCACCGAAAGCTGCGGCCGGTTGCGATAGATTTCTACGCGCGCCTGCACCTTCACGAAGTCGTCGCGATTAATGCCCTTCGCGGCCGCTTCGAACTGGTCCCACATGCGTGCTTCGATTGTGCCGCTGCGGTCACCAAGCTCCAGGCGCAGATAGGGCTTGCCTTCGCGCGTGTTGCGAATCTCTTTTTCGCAAACCAGGAAAAATGTGGTGATGTTCTGCTCGGAATTCAGATCAGAGACGAGCGGTGTCTTCATTG
>DATDNK010000487.1:0-2828 GCA_036518275.1 Candidatus Acidiferrum sp. | reverse complement strand
GCCGGGCGAAGGGGCAGGGGGCTGGCCGGACGGTCAGATGTTTGAAAACAAAGCACATAAGTGCGTACTAGCGCTGATTCTCTATTGCGGTACTAGAGGGAAAATTCTTACAATATGTCTCATCCTGAGAGGGAATGTTCCTCTCGGGCACACTGATTTCTCGTGCGCGTCGAGCGTAAGTTGCATCGAATCAATAGTGCGCCGGGTTTCGGTGGAATGGCTGGCAAGGTGCAAGCCAGTGGTGAGTGGGACGACTTGGCACGGTTGTTTGTCTGAATGAAGCTGAGCGGCCCGTAGCAACAACGAACACTCTCCGACGATTTTTGAGAATGTTTGTTGACGCTAAGTATCAGCCTGAGGTAAAAAGTCGGCCCCGGCGTGATGAGCGGTGGGGTAATCCGGGGTCGGACGCGCAGGCAGCTTCGGCTCCGTTATGAGGGTGGAAACGGTGAAGTTTGGAAAAATCAGCATCGCAATATTCTTGGCGGCGCTTACCGCGCTCCCTGTGCCGGCTATGCCCGCCAGCCGAGCGGCGTCGACGCGTTCGCGCTCGCACCGTTACGTCAATCGGTACCCCGGAGTCCCCACGTTTGCGGATTCCGTGAGCACGGATGACGCGACATACGATGATCCGGTTGTGCGCGCGGCAGCAGTCGCCGCGCTGGGGCGGTATAACGGCGCGGTGGTGGCGGTTGATCCGAACACCGGCCGCATTCTGACAGTCGTCAATCAAAAACTTGCCTTCAGCGACGGCTACATTCCCTGCTCGACCATCAAACCCACTATCGCATTGGCGGCTCTGGAAGAGAATGTCATAACGCCCGATACCATGCTGCGGGTAAGCCGCCGCAAATACATGAATTTGACGGAAGCGATGGCGCGTTCGAACAATGAGTTCTTTGAAGAATTGGGAAAGCGCATGGGTTTCGATACAGTATCCAAGTACGGCCGGCTGCTGGGTCTTGGCGAACTTGCCGGGTACAACTTGTCCGAGGAACATCCGGGGTCTTTCCCGACCACGCCGCCGCATAACGGCGGGGTGGCTCGCATGTCTAGTTACGGCGAAGGCATTCAAGTGACGCCCTTGCAGCTTGCGGCGCTTTCCGCAGCCTTTGCGAACGGCGGCACGCTTTATTACCTGCAGTATCCGCACAGCCAGGAAGAACTTCAGAATTTCGCGCCGAAGGTGAAGCGTGAATTGAACATCGCGCCGATTCTTCCGGAAATCCGCGAAGGCATGCTCGCAGCCGTGCTATACGGCACGGGCAGGTCGAGCTACGACCGGGGCGGCGACGAGCTGCCGATCGGCAAAACGGGGACGTGCGACGATCACACCACCCCGGCAAAAATCGGGTGGTTCATCACCTACGCGGATGAAACGCATCCGAAGATCGCGCTGGCAGTGCTCTTGCGCGGGAACACGCGGCGCGTGAAAGGGCCGACAGCCGCTCAAGTCGCCGGCATCATGTACCGCAAGCTGCGCGAACAGAACTATTTTGCGGCTTCTACATCAGCAGTCGCGATCAAGACGGGCAATTAAAACCATTTCGCTTTGATTTGTAGAAGCAGGCCGACGCTGTGGAGAAGTTCCCCACAGCGTTTTTGTTTACTGGCGCCATGAGTTCGATTTGGTTTTTTCAACGCGCGGCCGCACGTGAACGCTGATGACATGCTCGCGCGGATATTTGGCGCTTTCAAAGCATTCATCGCACAACTCGATGCAAGCCTGGTCTTCACTCAGCGGCCGATAGGTGCGGTGACATTCGACACAGGTAGCGTACTGTGGCAGTTCGCGCTGCACTTCAACATGACCATGGATAGTGCGCATAAAAGCTCCCCTCTGAAGCGAGGCACGCACAACACCAGACAGCAAGTGGGCATTTCGAAGAAAGGAAAGCACTTACAGGATGCTCTTGTGGCTTTCTGAGTGAATTGACGCACGGTTTGGACGTCGGCGTGTGAATTTTCTGCAGAATGCGGCTAGTGGAGGATTGAGCGCATTCTCCGCAAAGCGGATTTGACGAAAAGAACAAGTTGAGACAAAAGAGGGATGTACGCTACGCTGCTAAACTCGCTCCGGGGGAATGCGGCTACGAAGGCTAGCGGCTGATCCATAAAATGTTCCCGAGGAGAAGCGTGAGTCGAGGGTTCATCATACTGGTCCTGTGCGAATGCATTGCTGGCGCCGCCACGCTGGGGTACGTCTTCGAGCGGCGGCTGGCCACGGGAGACGAGTACGATCGCCAGGTGGAACTGGCGCTGAAAGACGCAAAGCGCAATCGCCAGCGGGCGATTCTGCCTCACAATGAAAGAGTTTCAGCGGGGCAAAATTTCACGGCGGCGTTGCAAAAATTTGGTTTGAGCGCCCAAGAAGCGGCCAGCGCCTCGGCGGCGGCGCAGCGCACGTTCAACCTGCGGCAACTTCGCGCGGGAAATACCATCACCGTAGGGCGGTCGGTGGAAGGCGCGCTGCGGGAAATCGATTACAAGATTGACCCCGACCGCATGTTGAAGATCGTGCCGGAAGAGGGCGGCTTCACCGCACGAATCAGCGAAATCCCTTCTAAAACGGAAACTGTTGCGGTGAGCGGCAGAGTAGACGATTCCTTGTTTAACGCCGTGGAGGACGCGGGTGAATCGCCGGAACTGGCGTTGCGGCTGGCGCAGATTTTTGGCTACGACCTCGATTTCTACACTGACCCGCGCCAGGGCGACACGTTTCGCATCGTTCTGGAGAAAAAGAAGTACATGAACGGGCAAACGGCCGCTTACGGAAAAATTTTGGCGGCGGAATACGAAAATGCGGGAAGAAAATACCAGGCGTTGCT
>DATDNK010000486.1:0-7979 GCA_036518275.1 Candidatus Acidiferrum sp. | reverse complement strand
TTCGCCAGCCTGTCAAACACCTTCGTCACATCTTCTTCGCCCGTCTTTTCCGCACAGGCGCGCCTCAGACTTTCCGAAATCGTCACCATCTGCGTCTGAAAATGGGTCCTGTACCTCCCCGCATACTCCCAGTATTTTGTTAGCGGTATGGTTCGACCGAATTCCGTCTGGAACCGGTTGTTATTCACCATCTCTGTCGCCGAAAAGAGCGCTCGCGCCGCCCGGTCTCGCTGCTCGGTCTTCGACTCTTCGGTCGGCTCCACGGTTTCCGGCAAGCCAATCGCGTGAATTTCATAGCGTGGCTTCATGACCTCCTGCTCGAGATAGAAGAAAACTTTGGCAAACCCCGGTTGCTTTTCCGCCAGCGCGAACACCGCTTCATCCACGACCTGCAATCCCAGCGCTGCGCGTACACCCTGCCCGCGGGAATTCGTCACGCGAAAACGAATTCGCGCGTCCCCGCCCGGCTTGTACGATGGCGCATCCGTCGTCGTCTCAATCCTCAGTTCGTCCGCCGGCTGCACAAACACCAGCCGATGGTCCGCAATGGGGCGCGCGTCGCCGCCAAACAGGTACGCGCTGATATCCACGGTCCCCGCCATTGTCGGCGTCGCCGCCAGCCGCAATTCCGCCTGCCCGCCGACAATGTCGAGATCCCGCGTCAAAACCGTCTGACCTTCCTTCACGATGTCCACATACGCGGTTCCTTGTTTCTTCGTGGAGAATACTCTCAGGTTCATCATGTCTCCCGGGCAGTAGACCGCTCGTTCTGTCCGCAGCAGAATTTGCTCCTGCCCTTGACGGCTCTGCATCGTAATGGTGTTCCCGCCCGTGTTTCCTTCTTTATCCTTCGCTTCTATCTGCAGCGTCCCGCTCCCGCCGTCCGGCGTCACGCGAACCACTGCGACTCCTCCTTCATCCGTGGTCGCGTGCTGCTCCGCATTTCCGGTGGCGCGAATCCGCAGGCCCGTCTTCGCCGGTGTTCCGTCGGCATACGACGTCAGAATGAAAACTTGATTTTCGAGATTCGGAATGAACGTCCCGCCCTCGGGAACCGCCGTAATCAACAGTGGCGACTCGCTGACCGTGATTGGCTCTCCGCGTGTTTCCGCATGCCCGGCCGTGTCTCGTACGGTTGCCTCCACCACCACTTGCGCCGCTCCGTGACTCAAGGGTCGTCCCGCGAAAAAGTTTGGCAGTTTGAAGTCAAACCGGTACGTTCCTTCGCGATCTGTCTTTCCTTCAGCCGATCCCGCCTCAAACATCACCACGTCCATGCCCGTGGCCTTCACCGAAACTTCAGCGGCTTCCAGCGGTTTCCCGAAGAAATAATTCGCCTGCACTGTTCCCGTCACGCGGTCGCCAGGGCGGTAGCCGTGCTTTGGCTTAGCGTCCTTCCCCGCGAAGTCGATCGCCACTTTGAATTTCGGCAAGACGTATCTCTCTACCGTCAGCGCTGTCTCCGCTGTGTTGCTCCCCTCTGCTCCCGCCTCGCCCAGCAGCGCGCGCAAGTGGTACGTGCCCAGGTTCACTTCATCGGCCAATCCAAATTCCGCCCAGGCGATTCCAAACTCATCCGTGCGCATCACTTTCTTGAACACCTTGTTCCCGCGCGAATCTTCCACCTCAAACACCAGTTGCCGGTTGCCCACAGCCTCGTGATTCGCCCGGTCCAGCGCCAGCGCCCGCGCATGAATCATTTGCCCCGGTTGGTAAATCGGCTTTTCCGTTGTCAACAGAATTGCCACTTTGTCTTGCAGCCGCACCGTTTGGATGAACTCCGTCGATCCGATCGCCGTCTCCGCCGCATAGCGCACTTGATGGTTGCCTACTACTCCGGCCGGAAACTGAAATTGCGCTTCGGTCGTTCCCCTCTTGTTCAGCCGCCCCACAAAAAGTTTTCGCGGCGTCTGCCCCGAGTCCGCCAACTCAATTCGCACCCACCCTCTTCCAGTAACCGGCTCGTTGCTCGAGTCTGTGACGATCACTCGTACCGCCGCCTGGCTCCCGCTTAGGTACGACTGCTGCCCGAGAATATGCACTACCGGTGTCCGCAAAATTTGCGAAATGGACTCCGCGCCCTCCAGTGCCTCTCCCTTTCCATCGTCATACACAAACCGGTAGTGCACGCGGTGCCAGACGAGGTCTTCGATCGGCAATGCCTTCTCTAGCCGGATTTCTTCCTTCCATGTTCCGGCTCCTTCTCCGATTTCCAGTGGCGTTTCCTTTCGCCCCAGAACCCTGTCTTCCGGGTCCAGGATTTCCAGCGTCAATCGCCCCGTGCCTGCGCGTAGTGCTCCGTACGGAATACTTACAAACAGGCTGCCGCGCCTATACGTGGCGACAGTAGGCCCTCCGTTCGCGGCTTGGAACGTTTGCACAAAAATCCCCGCCGCCACTCCAAATATCACCACAATCAAAAGCAAATAGATCCAAAGTCTTCCCAAACGTGTCTTCCGGCTGGGACTTTCCATGATGACTCCCCCTACAAGGGCGGTATCAGCGTTGCGTCCTCGTTTCGCCACTCAGCAATAGAACGATTTTCCTTGCAGGTCTTGCAGGAAAACTTGAGGGCTCGGCGCTGATACCGCTGACTTCAATGGACACCACACCGGCCGCTTCGGTTCCCTCTTTCCGCCTCAACCCGGCATTTCTTCAGGAAATCACGCCGGTGAAACCCTCGTCCTTCTTTCTTCGGCGGGGCGTTTCTTGCTACTTTTGAAGTGCAGTTCTTCCTAATGAGGTGCGGCCATGCAGGTTCAGTCAGATCCGCCATCCAAATCCACCTTCAAGAAGCCCTCTTTCTACTCCAGGACCGTTCTCATTATCGCTGCGCTCATCGTCGTGTGGATTTTCTTCTCTCGCTGGTGGCAAAACCGTTCCATCGAATATCGCGCCAGAGAAGCCGCCTCCCAAAAGCAGCGTGAGGACGACCGCGCCGCTCTTGAGCAAATGGGCGGCAAAGAGCTGGCCATCCAGACCTTTTACGCCACTCCCGGGGAGATTCGCCGCGGCCAATCCGTGCAGCTCTGCTACGGCGTTGCCAACGCCAAAACCGTCAAGCTGGAGCCGCAACCCAATCCCGTGTGGCCTTCCTACGGGCGTTGCGTCGATGTCGCGCCCGTAAAGACCACCACGTACACCCTCACCATCGCCGACGCAGCCGGCAACACCAAGTCCCAGTCCCTCGTCGTCACCGTCCGCTAATCCACTGCCATGCGGTTTGGTAGCGTCGGCTTCAGACCGGTTTCTCTGGGCGTCTGCCATTCGGAAAGCGTCGCCACGAGGGAATCCTGGCTTGCATGCAAGCCCTCCGCCCTTGATGAGATCGCGGGCGCACTGAATTTATTTATATCGTATTGCGATATAACTCCATCGCTTGAGAAAACCCTGCGGCCTGTTCCAGCGTCTATTTCTATGGGAGGATGTGCATGAGAATATGCCGATGGATTTTCTGCCTCGCGTTCGCCGCGAGCTTTGCCCCTTTGCCGGCCGCGTCACAAAATATTCCTTCGCCCCACGCGGAGAACCTTCAGAACTGCCTGGAAGGCTTCGCGGACTGCAATCTTGCTCGCCTGCGTCCGCAAGAAAAGCAAGCCATCCAGAGCATCAAGCAGGAAAACAATTTTATGGACTGTTTCCATGGATACTCGGACTGTGATCAAAAGAAATTGACTGTCGGGCAGCAACAGGAAGTCGCCGACGCTCGCCGCATTCAAAATCTTCAGAACTGTATAGATGGCCTGGGCGAGTGCAATACGGCTCTGCTCAACGACGCGGACCGCCACGAAGTTGCCCTTTTAGCCCGTGTCCGTAACTTGCAAACCTGCTTGGATGGAGTTGGCGATTGTAACCAGGCGCAACTCAATGACGACGAAAAACGCCAGGCCGCCGACGCAAAGCACTTTCACAATCTCGAGGATTGTCTGGAAGGATTGGGGGAGTGCGACCGCGCTCAATTGAGCAGTGAAGAGCAGCAGGATGTTGCGCGCGCTACCGACAGCCGCAATCTCAAGGAATGCCTCGGCAGCTCGGATTTGTGCGACCCGTCGAATCTTACACCGGCCGAGCGGCAGGAGGTCGCCGTCGCCACCCAAGCCACCCAAAACCAAGACCGCAAACTTCCCAACTGAGACTAGTTGTGTTGGAGGCCCTCTCCGTCGTGTGCAATCGGGCAGGCATGAGGGAGGTGAGTCCTCAGCGGCCCCACTAATCGAAGGATTCTGGCTTCTTCCGCTCCTCAAAGCTTACCAAGGCGAGAGGCGGCGTCGACGTCGAAGTAGATCTTCTTGTGCAGCAAGCTGTTCTCGTGGCCGATGACGAACCGCGTTTCCGGGTCGTCTTCCGTAATCAGTAGGCGCAGCCCGCGCGCCTCCTCCGGCACGTCGAAGACGAAGTCGGTGGTATACGATTCGCCCGGGTGCAGCGCCTGGGTCATCGCTGTGGAGCGGTTCCCGCTTTGCATGAGCGCGAACAGACCTTGCGGGGAAGGTTCATACTTCCGCCCGGCATTGTCCACCAGGAGCACGCCGCGGCGGTTGGGAGTGAGCGGGCCGTTTCCGCGATGCGCGGAGATGGTGCGCTCGTCAAACCAGGTCTTCACGCGCAAGATCACGAATCTTCCGTGCGCCCCGGTCTGTTGCAGGTCCGGCCCTAGTGTTGCGGTTGTTTGCGCGCTAACCAGCGAATACGCGAGGTGGCAATCGATCTCGCAGAAATATTTCCAGCCGTCAGGCGGCAGCGTCTGCTCGCTGCTGGCCAGTGAGACGCTGCCGAGCAGGAGGAAATAACCCCCAGCGACGGTGATGACCGCGCCGGCGCCGAGCTTCGCGAAAAACGCCGAGCGGCGCACCGCGCCATAAAACAAGACGAGAAGGCTGATGCCTAGGATGAACATCGTGCCCAGAAAAAACAGCACCACGATCGGAGCAAAGCGCGGCATGAACGCGAACATATTTTCTCCTTTTTCTGTGAACAGCGCTTGCTGCAAGGGCCAAAGCCCTGGTCAGGTCATCTCAGGACGCTCTGCGCGGAGAATCTAGTCAGGGCTGACTACGAGGTCCCTGCTTCCTAACCGGCCATTGCATCGGGCAAAGCGCCGCGCGTGCGTTCGCGATGAGCAAAGTCTTGCAGCGCGGCTTCGAGGTCGGGGACGGTGAAGTCCGGCCAAGCCTTGCGCACGAACACGAATTCCGCGAAGGCGCATTCCCAGAGCAGAAAGTCGGAAAGGCGCTGCTCGCCGCCGGTGCGAATCAGCAAATCCACTTCCGTAGAGCCGCCGCGATAGACTTCCGCGAGCACGCGGCTGAACGCTTCCGGCGAAAGCTCGGTGACTTTGTAGAAGCGGCACGCGGCATGAAAGATGGCTTCGCGAGCCGAGTAGTCAATGGCCAATCGAAGATGCAGGCGCGTTCCGCGGGCGGTGGCGGCCTCGGAATCGGCGATGGCTTGGCGCAGCGTGCCCGGGACGCGGTCGCGGCGGCCAATGATGCTGAGGCGTACACCTTCTTCCACGCAATGCGTCGTCTCGGTGAGCAAATATTCGTGGAGCAAGCGGAGGATGCCGTAGACCTCCGCGGTTGGGCGCTTCCAATTCGCGGAAGACAGGGCGAAGAGCGTGAGCGTGTGGATGCCGAGGCGCGGCGCGGCTTCGATGATGCGGCGCGCGGTTTCAGCGCCCGCGCGGTGGCCTGCGGAACGCGGCATGCCGCGCGAGGTGGCCCAGCGTCCGTTGCCATCGGAAATAATGGCGACGTGCAAGCCCTGGCCTGACGAACCTGTGATCTCCAGAGGTTGCGCAGCCTCTGGGGCCGGGAGCGGCGAAGCGGGCATCGGCACGACAGGAGAAGTGACCGGGAATGCGAGTTTACTCTCTACTGCGTCTGCTGACTCCATGGGCTATTCCAGTCTCCGCCGCGAGGAAACGGTTCTTTACCAGCCATTTTGAAAAGCCGCTGCAACTTTATGCGGCTCTTACACAAATTACTTTGTATTGCAAAGTATCTGCGCAAAAATTTTTGCCGCTAGCCCTCCCGGGTGGCACGAATCAGCGCTTCCATATGATTCAGATAGCGCTCCAGGGCTTTGCGTCCCGCCGCGGTCAGGCGATATTCGGTCTTGGGCGTGCGGCCCTCGAAAGACTTTGCACAAACGATGTACTCCGCCTCTTCCAGCTTTCTCGCATGGACACTCAAATTGCCATCGGACGCCTTCAGCAGAGCCTTCAACTCGTTAAACGTGAGGGCGCGGTTCACCGCCAGGGCGCTGACGATACCAAGACGCACGTGCTCATGAATCAGTCGGTCCAGGCCCGCGGGAGCCGCTTCCCGCGCAGGATTGCGCACGGATTCCAGGATCGCTTCGCGGTCGCGCGAGCGTTGCACACGTTCCTGACGCGCAGCGGATGACTTAGCCATGACGATCTCCTTAACCTCCGTAGTGCCGGGCGATCCACCAGCCGAACCCGACATGGACAACTCCAAAGCCGGCAGCCATGAACGCGTCGCCCCATCCTGCGGGGCTGAAAAGCGCCATGGCGCCGAGCAGCATCAAGCACAAACCCATCACCGGGACCACGCGCGCCGAGAACGCTCCGCCGGTAACGATAGCTGTCCCATATAGCAAGAGCCAAACCCCGGGGAGCGTGGTAAACGCCCCAAGTTGAAAAAGAATGTAGGTGAGGAAAGCGCCCACAACAATGGGCGGAGCAAAACTCAAAACGAACTTGCGACCGGGTCCGGAGAAGAGCGGGGAATTGGCGCGGTGCGCTTTGGTGGCCGCGGCGGGCGCTGCAATGGCTACGGCAACAAACACTTCGACGAGCCAAACGGCAAGCCAGGCGCGGGGAGTGGCCTGCTGTGAAGCAACAAACGCCGCCACCAGCGCGGTGACGCCCATGGCCACACCGCCCCAGCCCGGCACGGCAGTAAATTCCGCGGCGCTCGCCATGGTTTCGCGGATGTAGCGAAGATGGTCGGCGGCGCGAGCATCAATGGGGATAGGCTCGCGGCGGGTGGAGCGCAGAGGACCCGGGGTGGTGGCCATGGACGAAGTCTAGGAAAATCCCTTATGTTTGTCAAGTACTTTGTGACACAAAGCAAGTTTGTCGAAGAGGGCGACGAAAAGGACCGCGAGGAGCGTAGTGGTCAGGACTTGCGGGGGTAGCGGCCGAGGAGGGAGTTCCAGCGGATTTTGAAGACGTCGAGGAACATTTGAATGCTGTCGCGGAGCATGCTGATTTTGGTGGCCCGAGAATGGCCCCAGCGCACCGGAATCTCCACCGCCTGCAAGCCATGATGCCGAGCCAGGTAGAGCAATTCCGGGTCGAAGCCAAAACGCACGATGGTCTGCTGCTCGAAAATAATCCGGCAACGTTCGCGATGAAACGCTTTGAAGCCGCACTGGGTGTCGACAAACGGCAGCCACAAGATGAGGCGAACGATTTTATTGAAGATGATACCGGCGAATTCGCGAAACGGAGACTCGTGGACAGTGATTAGGCTGCGGTCGACCGCGCGCGAGCCGATGGCGATATCGCAATTCGTGGCTTCCAGGGCATCAATGAGCTTGTCCGCTTCCTCGATGGGTGCCGAGAGGTCCGCGTCGGTGAACAAAACGATGCGGCCCCGCGCCTCCTGCACGCCATGGCGCACGCTATAGCCTTTGCCGCGGTTGACTCCATTCGGAACCACGCGCAGCGAAGGGATCTTCTCGCGCAGAGATTCAGCGACGGCGGCGGTGCGATCGCGCGAGCCATCGTCCACAACCAAAACCTCCGCTTCGCGGTGGCAATTTTTCAGGTACGCGGCGATGCGCTCAAGAGTCGCGGGAAGACGCAATTCTTCGTTGTAGGCGGGGATGACGATGGAGAGTTCAGGGTAGGATGGGCCCATGGCTCATCGTTGTGGAGGTTTCTGCCAGGCATGGTGACCGAGCAGAGGCACAAAGCGGCAACCCTCTAGTATTTTGGTCGAAAACGC
>DATDNK010000485.1:0-31321 GCA_036518275.1 Candidatus Acidiferrum sp. | reverse complement strand
AAGGGGAAGAAAGCCGTCGGGTAAGGAAAGCATTCGGGGGAGCTTGTTGAAAATGTCTTCTTGCCGTCATTCCGAGCGCAGCGAGGAATCTCTCTTGCTCCAAAAGGCCAAGAAGAAGAGGGATTTCTCGTCGCTTCGCTCCTCGAAATGACGGTACTCGGCGAGGCGAGCGCAAAGAAAAGCGGCAGCTGGGCTGCCGCACTCCAAATGGCTTAGTTAGAATTTTTTCATGGGAACCACGGACCGATTCAGCCGCGACGAAGTCCAACGCATCCTGGGTCTGTCTCCAAAACAACTGGACTACTGGGACCGCCTGGAGCTGGTCTCCGCGCGAAACGATCAGGGCAACCGCTTCTACGATTTTCGCGACCTCATCGCTCTGCGCACTGTCAAGCAGTTGATCGAGCAAGGAATTCCCGCCAGCCGATTGCGGCGGGCGTTGGCGGCATTGCGCGAAAAACTCTCGCAGGTGCAGGCGCCGCTCACTGAGCTGCGCGTCCTATCCGACGGCAAGGACGTCATCGTCGAGCGCGAAGGCGCGCGGCTCGAGCCGGTGACCGGCCAGTTCGTGATGAACTTCGAGACGCGCCAACTGGATGAAGAAGTGCAGGTGATTTCCGAGCGTGGCGCGGATGAGTGGTTCGCTTTGGCGCTGGACTACGAAGCAGACCGCGCGAATCGCAAGACGTGGAAGCAGGCCATCGAGGCCTACGAAAATGTCTTGCGGCAGGATCCGCAGCGCACCGACGCGCTGATTAATTGCGGAACGCTGTACTACGAACAAGGAAATTTCGAAAAGGCCGCCGACTGCTACCGGCGCGCGATTGATACCGACCCGCAGAGCGGGCTGGCGCATTTCAATCTGGGCAGCGTGCTGGAAGAAATGGGCCAACTCGAAGAGGCGCGGCAGCATCTTCGGCTGGCCGTGCGGCTCGATCCGAGTCATCCCGACGCACGGTACAACCTGGCGCTGGTTTGCGAAAAGGTGAGCGCCTTCGACGAAGCACGTGAACACTGGCAAGCTTATTTGCAGCTCGACCCGGGCAGCCCGTGGAGCGATTACGCGCGCCAGCGGCTCGCCGCGCGGACCGCAAAGTCCGCCGGCCGCCGCTGAGCCGGGCCGCGTCATTTTGAGGTGGTGAAGAGAGATTCCTCGACTTCGCAGGCCGACCGCTTGGCAGGAGCCAAGCGGGAAGAAAGATTCGGCCTGCTACGCTCGGAATGACACGTGGAAGGGGTTGCTGAGTGAGCGAGGGCGCAGCATCCCTCGTCTTCGCTCGGGGCAAGGCTGCGCCACTACAAGGAGTTGGTTCTACTGCTCGAGGACTTTTTGGATGCGGTCGAAGGCCCAGTCAATTTCCTCGCGGCGAATAATTAGCGGCGGCGCAATGCGTATGACGCGGTCATGCGTTTCCTTACAGAGAATCCCTTCGTGCATGAGTGCCTCGCAGTACGGCCGCGCCGGAACGCGCAGTTCGATGCCGATCCACAAACCCTTGCCGCGTACTTCTTTCAAATGCGGGCTGCGCAGCGTACGGAGCAAGCTTAGGAAATAGGCTCCGAGTTCTGCGGAGCGCTCCGTCAGCTTTTCCTCGACGATGACGCGCAGCGCGGCGCGGGCAACAGCGCAAGCCAGCGGATTGCCGCCAAACGTGCTGCCGTGATCGCCCGGTTTGAACACTTCGAGAATTTCTTTCGATGCCAGCACAGCGGAGACGGGATAGAAACCGCCGCCCAGAGCCTTGCCAACAATGAGGATGTCGGGCCGAATTCCTGCGTGCATGTAGGCAAAGAGTTTGCCGGTGCGGCCCAGACCG
Organism: Candidatus Acidiferrum sp.; assembly: GCA_036518275.1. Taxonomy (GTDB): domain Bacteria; phylum Acidobacteriota; class Terriglobia; order Acidiferrales; family UBA7541; genus Acidiferrum. The sequence continues at coordinate 29,504 of DATDNK010000485.1, read as the reverse complement.
GATTGAATTTCGTCGACAATCAGGGGCACGCCATGCTGCCGGCAAATCGTGGAGGCTTCCCACAGAAAGCCGGGAGGCGGAAGAATGATCCCGGCCTCGCCTTGAATCGGCTCGACGAGGAACGCGCAGGTATTCGGGGTGATGGCTTCGCTCAGCGCGCGCGCATCGCCAAACGGGATAGTCTTGAATCCCGGCGTGAATGGTCCAAAGCCTTCGCGGTACTGCGGCTCGGTGGAAAAACTGACGATCGTGACCGTGCGGCCGTGGAAATTGTTCGCGCAGACGATAATTTCGGCGCGGCCCTCCGGAATTCCCTTTATGGCGTAGCCCCATTTGCGGGCAGCTTTGATCGCGGTTTCAACGGCTTCGGCTCCGGTGTTCATCGGCAGGACCATGTCGAAACCGGTCAATTCGTGCAAATCCTGATAGAGCAAGGGAAGCTGCTCATTGCGAAAGGCGCGCGAAGTGAGCGTGACTTTGCCGGCTTGCTCGACGAGAGCTTGAAGGATTTTGGGATGGCAGTGACCCTGGTTCAGCGCCGAATAGGCAGCCAGGCAGTCCAGGTAACGCTTTCCCTCGCAATCGTAGACCCACACCCCTGCGGCGTGCTCGATGACCACGTCGAGCGGACGATAGTTGTGGGCGCCGAACAAATTTTCGAGGTCAATGAGATTTTGGCTATTCAATTTTTCTTCAGTGAGAATTTCCGCGGGCATGGCAGCTCATCCCTTCTTTCCGTGTCGTCGTTACCACTCGAACTTCACCGTCGTTCGGAAACAAATTCGAATTCCCTGGCGGTACTTCGGGAGGCGAAATCGCTTCCCGGAAAGATATGTGTGCCAGCGGCGCCGGCAACCGCGACGGAGAGTTCATCGACGGAAGCGATGATCGCTTCCTTACCTCCTGCACGCAAAAACTGAAGCACGGACTCGACCTTCGGCCCCATGCTGCCGGGCGGGAATTGGCCGGCCTGCGCGTGTCTCTCGAGTTCCATCGCATCAATCTGGCAGAGGGGCTGTTGCGAGGGCGTTTTGTAATCGAGGTAGACGTAGTCCGTATCGGTTCCGATGACGAACAAGTCGACTCCCAACTTGGATGCCAGCAACGCCGAAGCAAGATCCTTGTCAATCACCGCCTCCACGCCGACAAGGTCGCCATTGACCCATGCAACGGGAATGCCTCCGCCACCGCAAGCAATGACCAGAGCGCCCGATTTGACGAGCTGCTGAATGGACTCCAACTCGATGATTTCCAGAGGGTGAGGCGACGGAACCACGCGGCGATAGCCGCGGTTCGCGTCCATCACGATGGTCCAGCCGAACTGGCGCCTGCGCTCTTCCGCTTCGCCATGAGTGTAAAAACGGCCGACGGGCTTGCTGGGATTGTTCATGGCGGGATCGTCGAGAGATACGACGCACTGGGTGACCACGGTGACGACAGGCAAGTGCAACGCTGCTCGCTTCAACTCGCTATGGAGCGCCTGCTGGAGCAAATAGCCCATTTCGCCCTGAGTGGAAGCGTCACATACATCAAGGGGATGGCCGGGCACCGCGCCCATGGCTCGTTCGGAAAGCAAGAGTTCCGCGCCAACCTGAGGACCGTTTCCATGCGTGAGAACAAGCTGGTAGCCCTGGCGGATCAGGTGCACGATCTGGGCCGCGACGCGACGCGCGTTGACGAGTTGTTCGCTAATCGTGCCCTTTTCGCGGGAATGGATCAGCGAGTTTCCACCGATGGCGAGAAGCATGCTTTTCATGGCGGCACCGGGCTACGCACCTACAAGCTCCTCAGCCTGCGCGGGCCTCATGGCCTCGATTGGAACGTGCTTCATCAATTCAATCAGGATGGCTTTTTGCACGTGGAGGCGGTTTTCGGCTTGCTGAAACACGACGGAATGCGCCGAGTCAATTACATCGGCGGTCACCTCTTCTCCGCGGTGGGCGGGCAGGCAATGCATAAAGATGGCGTCTGGCTTTGCCAGCGCAAACAATTCGGCGTTCACTTGAAACGGGCGGAAGAGCTGCCTTCGTTCGCGTGCTTCGGATTCCTGACCCATGCTGGTCCATACATCGGTGTAGACAACATCCGCACCGGCGACGGCTCTGCTGGGGTCATTCGTGATGGTCAAAGTGGCGTCGGTTTGCGAGGCCCGGTGAAGCGTCCAAGCTACGGCGTCTCCCCTTGGCTCGTAGTCCGGAGGTGATGCGATCCAAACGTTGGCGCCAAGTTGTGCGCCAGCAAACATCAACGAATGGGCTACGTTATTGCCATCGCCGACAAAAGCGATCTTCAGGCCCTTCACGCCACCTTTGACTTCCCAGATGGTGAGGTAATCCGCCATAGCCTGGCACGGGTGGCTGAAGTCAGTCAGGCCATTGATCACAGGAATGTCGCAATAACCTGCCATTTCTTCGACAATTTGGTGAGCGAAAGTACGAATGACGATGCCCTGTACCATGCGCTCGAGATTCCTGGCGACATCGTGGATCGACTCACGCTTTCCGAGATTGATTTCTGCAGGCGATAGATATAAGCAGAAACCGCCAAGTTGATGCATGCCCACGTCGAAGCTCACGCGAGTGCGCAGGGAGGGCTTCTCGAAAATCAGAGCAAGCGTCTTTCCCCGCAGCACTTCGTGGTACAAAGAGGGATGGGCTTTGATCTGCCGGCCCAAGAAAAGCAAATACTCCATCTCGCTGGGCGACAAATCCCGGATCGAAACAAAGTCCTTGATGTCCATGGCTACACCTTTGCCAACGCATGCTCCCGCGCGAACTGAGCCAGCAATTCGGCCAGGCCTGGATGAGTGAGTTCCTGCACTTCATAGGTCACGCGCAAGTAGGGCTTGGTCAACTTGATGACGCGAGCCAGGTCAATGGGCGTGGCAACCAGGACGAGGTCGCAGGGCACACGGTTAATAGTCTCTTCGAGTTCGTGGCGTTGCATGGCGCTATAGCCCATGGCGGGCAAGAGATTCGTCAGTTGACCAAACTGCTCGAAACTGCTTTGGATGGAACCCACCGCATACGGACGCGGGTCAACGAGCTCGGCGGCGCCGAATTCGCGCGCGGCAACAACGCCGGCGCCGTAAGGCATCTCACCGTGAGTGAGGGTCGGCCCATCCTCCACTACCAGCACACGACGATTGTTAATGAGCTCCGGCGCGGAGACGAAAACCTTGCTGGCGGCCTCCAAGATCATCGCGCGCGGATTGTTCTTCAGGATATTCTCTTTAACGGTTTGAACGTCCAGTGCCGGAGCCGTATTCACTTTGTTGACCACGATGACGTCGGCGCGCCGGAGATTTACTTCGCCGGGGAAATAGGACAATTCGTGCCCTGGGCGATGCGGATCGGCGACGACGATTTCGAGGTCGGAAGCGAAGAAAGGAGTGTCGTTGTTGCCGCCATCCCAAAGAATGACGTCCGCCTCTTTTTCCGCCTGCCGCAAAATCTTTTCATAGTCCACGCCTGCGTAAACGACGGTCCCTTCACAGAGATGAGGCTCGTATTCCTCGCGCTCCTCGATGCTGCAGCGCTGAGAGTCCAAGTCATCAACGGTTGCGAAGCGCTGAACGGCCTGTTCTTCTAGATTTCCATAGGGCATGGGATGGCGCACAACAACCGGGCGCATCCCGTTGCGGAGCAGTTCGGCGGTAGCCAACCGCGCTACCGGACTCTTCCCGCATCCGGTGCGCACGGCGCAGACGGAAACTACCGGGACTGCGGACTTAAGCTGCGTGTGCGCAGTCGCAAGCAGCCAAAAATCCGCGCCCGCGGCTACGGCGCGGGACGCCAGATGCATGAGGTTTTGATGAGAGATGTCACTGTAGGAAAAGACAACCGCATCCACAGCAAGTTCGGTGATTAGTTTTTCGAGGTTATGCTCGGGGAAAATGGGAATGCCGTCGGGATAAGCGGGGCCTGCCAGAATCGGCGGATAACGGCGGTTGGCGATGCCAGGGATTTGTGTGGCGGTGAAGCCGACTACGCGGTAGTCACGGTGGTTCCGGAAGACCACATTGAAGTTATGAAAGTCGCGCCCTGCGGCGCCCAAAATGAGTATGTTTTTCATGGCCGCTGCCTCTAAAGTTCTCCCCTCTATGCTCGCGTTTAAGGGGCGGGGAGTGCCGTGACTCGAATCACAAAGGGAGGTGATGCAGGGAACAAAATGTCTGTGGGTTTGTCCGATTTGCCGTGTACGGATGATGCTCTTGCGCCAATTTGTCCGGCCGACGGACCTAGCGTGATTTACAGCTATGCGATTTTGAGTTTTTTCTGCATTTCTTCGAGGGAGATGCCCTTCGTTTCAGGATAGAAGAAGAGCACGACAAAGAATTGCACGACCATCATGGCGGAGAAAAACGCGAACGGATAGCCGCCAGAGGACGCGGCCATCAGCGGGAACGTCCACGAAATCAGCGCGTTCATGATCCAGTGGGAGAAGCTGCCGAGGCTCTGGCCTTTGGCGCGCACGCGGTTGGGAAAGACTTCGCTGATATAAACCCAGATGACCGCGCCCTGCGAAAACGCAAAAAAGGCGATGAAACCAATCAGCATCCACACGAGCAGATCTTCGTGGCGGTTCGTGAAGAAAATGGTGGCGACGCCCGCGAGACACAAGCATGTGCCGACTGCTCCGATGAGCAGCATGGTCTTGCGCCCGAGTTTGTCGATCACGGACATGGCGATCATAGTGAAAATCAGATTCGTTGCGCCGACGGCGACGGATTGCAGGTCGCCGGAGACTTTGCTGAACCCCGCGTGCTCGAAGATGGCATTCAGGTAGTAGAGGATGGCGTTGATCCCCGTGAGCTGGTTGAACATTCCGATGGTGACGGCAAGAAAAATCGGGGCGCGATATCTTGCGGTGAAGAGCGCGTCGCTGGTGACGTGCTCGGCATCGATGGACTCCACGATATCCTTCAGCTCTTGCTCGGCATTCTCCTCCCCAGTCAGGCATAGCACGTCGCCGGCTTCGCTCGTTCTTCCCTTCTTGACGAGCCAGCGCGGACTCTCCGGAATCCCGAGAAGCATCACAAAGAAAAACGCCGCAGGTATAGCAGAAACGCCTAGTTTCCACCGCCATTCCGCGTCGCCGAAGCCAAACATACCGATAACGTAATTCGAGAAGTAAGCGAGCAGAATCCCGAACACGACGTTGAATTGAAAAACGCCGACGAGCCGTCCGCGCCACTTTGCCGGGGCAATCTCCGCGATGTACATCGGGCCCAGAACAGACGAGCCCCCAATGCCAAGTCCGCCGATGAACCGGAAGACAACCAGGGCGCTCCAGCTCCACGCAAGCGCGCAGCCCACGGCAGAAACCACGTAGAGTATGGCCATCCAGCGCAAGCTCGCGCGGCGGCCGATACGATCTCCGGGAATGCCGGCGAGCATTGAACCGATCACGGTGCCCACCAATGCGCTGGCTACGGTAAATCCCAACCAAAATGGCGCGAGGTGGTAGAGCTCCTTAAGAGGTTGCGTGGCTCCGGCGATGACAGCAGTGTCAAACCCAAACAGCAATCCGCCTAACGCCGCAACGACCGTGCTCTTCAGAAGGATGGAATTGAGTTTCATAGCATCTGCTCTTGCGTTCGCGAGCGTCGGGATTGTACAGAAATCGATTTTGAAACGCGAGGTAAGGCTTACATTGGGGCAAGGGTGCAGTCCTGAGCAAAGCAAGACGAGATGTGTGGTATCGCCTCTGAAACAATGCTGGGACTTTCCAGGGAGCTTAGGAGAATCTCGGGAGAAACATTCCGGTGTGTCGTTTGTGCTCTGCGAAGCCGGGGCCGAATTCCTGCGTGAGAAACGATTCTTCGCGGCGCGCCTTGATGTAGAAGGAGAGCCAGGCTACAGCCACGGCGAGCAAAGCGCGTACCTCGCCGAAGGAAATGGCGGTCCCGAGAAGCGCAAGCAGAATCCCGGTATAGATCGGATGGCGGATGGAGCGATAAGGGCCGGTTCGAATCAGCTCGTGGCCTTCTTTGAGGGTGACCGCGCCGCTCCAATTCGTGCCGAGGTGCCAGCGCGCCCAAAACGCAACGCCGATCCCCGCGGCAGTCAGCAGAACGCCAAGCCACTCAGCGAATGAGCCAGCAGGAATAAAGCGACTGCCAAGCCAGCCGTAACGAGCCTGCGGCTGAGAGAGCAAATAGAAACCCAGCGCGAGCGGTAGCACGTAGCCAAAACGTTGCGGCCAGTTCTCGCGCTGCTTGGTTTTCTTTCGCTTGAGCGCGGATACAAGCCAATATGCGCCGAACAAAAACCACAGCGCGTCAATCCATTGGCGGGAGGAAGAGAAATCCATATCGCGGTACAGAATGCCGCAGGTTCGAAGTTGACGCAACCTAACTTGCATTGAATGAATGGAGCAACGCGCATTTACGATTGAGCTGATAGCAATTCTGTAAAATCCGAGACTATAGGTGCCGACGTTCGGGATGACGACCTTAGTGGCTGAGGAAGATGGACAGGGAGATGGCGTTGACCTGGGCGACGTTGCCTGCGTCATTGACGTGCAAATGGTCGCCGCTGTCGAACGCACGCAAGATCTGCGTGGGGTGATCCGGGTCGCGAACGGCTTCGTCAAAATCGATCACGCCATCGAATTCGCCGCTGGTGCGAATCCAGGCGTTGACTTCCTGGCGGATCTTCTCCTTCTCGGGACTGTAGATACGATCAAAGAAAGGATCACGGAAAAGGGCGTGTTCGAAAGGAGGAATCGTTGTGCCGATAACTCGGATTCCTTTCTTGTGAGCGCGGGCGATGAGCCGTCGATTGCCGGTGATCAGGTCGCGGGCGGTCACGCTTTCGGTCTGAGGTATGAACGAACCCGGGAAGAGCATGTCGTTGACGCCGAGAGCGAGGATGACGTATTTCACGCCGGCCTGTGCGAGCACGTCGCGATCGAAGCGTGCGAGGCCCGCCTGACCCAAGGCCGGGCCTAACTCCTCGAAGACAGCTCCCAGGGGAGGCGGGCCGCCAGCTTGCCGGGGGCTTTGGCTGTCGCTCAAGAGGCGGTTGCCGATAATGCCTTCGTTGATGACGCCGAGTTCCGCCGCTTCGCCACCGGCTTTTTGCAAACACTCCGCAAGGACATCGGGCCAGCGGCGATTGGCATCTCTTGTGGAGCCGTCGCCGTCGGTGAGCGAAGAACCAAAGGCCACGATAGCTGCTGCGTGGGGCGAAGACGCGACATCCACGCCAGTGAGGAAAGGCCAAGAGGTGATGGTCTTGGCGACAGGAAATTTTACTTGCACCGTTGCGTCCCCAGTTTCGGCGGAGACGTAGTTTGTTTGCTTGGCCAGGACGTGCCAGGTCGTGATGGCGGCGGTTTCTGGAAAAAAGAGGCTGATCGCCAGATCCGACAGGGCGGACACGTCGAGGTCGGCGGGATCGCTCACAGCCATGGATTGAGGAGGAATTGTGGTGGAGGAGCGTCCGTGAAACTTCAGCGCGTGGTCGGAGGCTGGGTCGATGTCTGCTTCGGCTACGCGGCGGGCAACATGTGCAGCGCCAATGAGCAATGTCTGGTCGCCGAAAGTGTTGGAGATTTTGATTCGGACTTTTTTTCCACCAGCGCTGGTGTGCACGATGAGGCGGACAGTTTGGCTGTGGAAGGTCTGGACGCTCCCTCGGAAAGCGGCCTGCGGAGCCGCGGCCCACGTTCCAATCCACTGATTTTGCGCGGCATTTTGGGATGGAAAAACAAGCAGAAGAAAAGCGAGGGCGCAGTTCCGTAGGGCATGCATGTGGGTCCATCTCCTTCTTTTCATCTTCGTTGCGGTTGACGAGGCGAACAGCTAATCTATATCCTGAAGTGGAAGTCAGTCAACTGACTATTGGACGGGGCAATGGCAAAAACGAAAGCAGACAACCGGACGAGGCTCCTGCAGGCTGCCGAGAGAACCACCTACCGTTATGGGTTCGGGAACACGGCGATTGCGGACATTGCGAAGGAGGCCCGGATTCCGCTCGGCAATGTTTATTACTACTTCAAGACGAAAGACGAGATCGGAGACGCGATTGTGGAACTGCGCGTTGCGCGATTCCGGAAGTTGCTGCAGGAGTTTGACAAGGCAGGTTCTCCCAAGGACCGTCTGTGCGCGTTCGTACAGATCAAGATAAAGAACCGCGAGGAACTGGCGCGCAATGGCTGCCCCGTCGGAACACTGTGCTCGGAATTACGCAAGCTAGGCGGCGCGGCGGCGGGCAAATCCAAGGTATTGTTTGCGACGGCTTTGGAGTGGATGGAGGCGCAGTTCCGGGCGCTTGGAAAAGGGGCGGATTCGCGCGGGCTAGCCGTGCATCTTCTATCGGCGACGCAAGGCGTATCGGTGCTGGCGCACGCATTTCATGACCCCGGCCTGATCGAGATGGAAGCAGCGCGGCTCAAAGAATGGATTCGTGAGCTGTGAACGGCGAGAGTTCTCAGGCCATTTCGCGATGCAGTTGGCTCATGAGACATGTGGCTGGAGCCTTTTCCGAGGCTATAATGACGGCGAATGAAAAACACAAGAAGGCGTCCGAGGGCAGTTCGCGTTCGGCCGAGAACTGGACGCACTCGCACAAGTTCCGGAGATTTTTCGAAGGTTGCGGAAAGTTTGGCGGAGATCGGGAAGGGATTCTACGCGCGCGGGTGGGTTCTGGGGACGAGCGGAAACTTCAGCGCGGTGATTTCGCGGGAGCCGCTGCGGCTGGCAATTACGTCGACGGGATTGGATAAAGGCGGACTGACGCCGGCGCAGTTTCTGGAGATTGATGACAGGGCGAACGTGCTGCGCGGTGAAGGGCGGCCGTCGGCGGAAGCGCTATTGCATCTGGCGATTGTGCGCGCGGTAGGTGCCGGTGCGGTGTTGCACACGCACTCGGTGTGGAGCACGGTACTTTCCGGCACGCACGCGCGGCATGGCGGAATTGCGCTGGAAGGATATGAGATGTTGAAGGGGCTGGCTGGCGTGGCGACGCACAAACACCGCGAGTGGTTGCCGATTCTGGAAAATTCGCAGGACATGGTGGAGCTGGCAGACAACGTTTCGAACCTGCTGAGGAAGAAGCTTGGCGCGCATGGATTTCTTTTGCAGGAGCATGGGCTTTATACTTGGGGAGAAAGCCTGGCGGAAGCCAAGCGGCACGTGGAGATTCTGGAGTTTTTGATGGAAGTTCTGGTGCGTTCCGGCGCAGCGCAAAGCGCGTGAACGAGGAACGGCTGGAGCGGGAGAAGATGTCGTGGCTGTGTTGCGAATTCCCGAGGAACAACGATCGATTCGCGAACAGGATGAAGTGCGGGATTACCTCGCGGGGATCGGCATCGAATACGAGCGCTGGGAGACTCCGGCGGATTTGCCCGAGGATGCATCGGCGGAGCAGGTGCTGAATGCGTACGCGCCGCAGATTGAGGAATTGAAACGGCGTGGCGGGTACGTCACCGCTGACGTAATTGATGTGAACGCGAACACTCCTGGGCTGGGCGCGATGCTCGCGAAGTTCAACATCGAACACACGCATGATGAAGATGAGGTGCGGTACATCATCGCGGGCCGAGGGTTGTTCCACATTCATCCGCCGCAAGGACCCGTGGTGGCGATTGAGGTGGAAGCCGGCGACTTGATGCGCGTGCCGCGCGGCACACTGCACTGGTTTGACCTATGCGGCGACCGGCGAATTCGCGCGATTCGACTGTTCCAAGACAAGTCCGGCTGGACGCCACATTACACAGGCAGTGGCGTAGACCGGAGGTACGAGCCGGTTTGCTGGGGTCCGAGATACATTCCACCACAGATTCCCGTAAAGTAACGCGCGTGCCGCTTTTCGAAGAAACGCAAGTCCGCGCCATTCTCCTGGACATCGAAGGAACGACCACACCGATTGATTTCGTCACCAAAAAGCTTTTTCCGTATGCGAGCAGGAAGCTGGAGAGTTTTCTTCGCGAGAACGCCGCGGATGCAGAGATACGCGCACTGATGGAAGAATTGCGAGCGCAACGCGAACTCGATGAGCGGGGCGGACTGAAACCGCCGACTTGGCGCGATGATTCTGAGGAAGAGAGAGTGCACTCGAGCGCGTCGTACGGCCAATGGCTGATCGCGCGTGACAGCAAGTGCACGCCACTGAAGGCCCTTCAAGGAAAAATCTGGCAACAAGGATATGCGAGCGGAGAGTTAAAAGGCGAAGTGTACCCGGATGTGCCAGCGGCTCTCGAACGATGGAGGAGGCAAGGAAAAATCATTTGCATTTATTCTTCCGGGAGCGTGCTGGCACAGCAGTTGCTTTTTGGAAGCACGGCAACGGGGGACCTAACACCATATATCTCTGCGTTCTTTGATACGAGGGTTGGAGCGAAGTCGGAACCGGGGAGCTACCAGAAAATTGCGGCGGCAGTTTCGTACAAACCGAAGCAGTTTCTTTTTCTCTCAGACGCTGCCAAAGAGATTGAGGCGGCGCGGGCCGCTGGGATGCAGGCGCTGTTGTGTCAGCGTGACACGCAGTCGAACGCGGCAAAAGATGCGGAACAGGTGATCCGGGATTTCCGCGGACTCTTTCCTGATTAGCGCGTAAATTCCCTTAAGTGAGTCGCAAGCATACTTCCCAGGGAGTCAGGTTGAGCCGTCGTTGGTCGCCAAGGTGATGGGATCATGGTGCGCCTTCAAGAGGACCTGATTCACAATAGGCGGAAGCGCCGCCGGCACGGGTCCAACGATAAGCGTGGGGTAGAATGCACGCATGGCCAAGCTGGACGAATACAGGCGCAAACGAAGGTTCGACCGTACGCCTGAGCCTGCGGGTGAACCCGAGGCGGCGAAGAAGGGGCCGCCTGACGGTGCGGGCAAACGCACGCGGTTGCCGAAACCGATGCCGAAGTTGCGGTTGGAAGTGCGCCCCGCGACGGAATACGAAAACACATTCGTGGTGCAAAAGCATTCCGCGACGCGGCTGCATTACGACTTCCGGTTGGCGATTGACGGGACGCTAAAATCGTGGGCCGTGCCGAAGGGCCCTTCCCTGAGTCAAGCAGACAAGCGCCTGGCGGTGCAAACCGAAGATCATCCGCTGGAGTATGGCAACTTTGAGGGGAAAATTCCCGAGGGGAATTACGGCGCGGGAAGCGTGATGGTGTGGGACCGCGGAACATTTGTTGTAGAGGACGATCCCCACAAGCCGCAAGCGGCGAGCCTCGACGCTTTGGAGCAACTGCAACGAGGCGAGATTAAATTCAGCTTGAACGGGGAGAAGCTGCGAGGCAGCTTCGTGCTCGTCAAGCTGAAGAAAAGTGAGAAGGGCAACGAGTGGCTGCTGATCAAACATAAAGACGCAGCCGAAGATTCGAAATGGAATATCGAAGAGCACGACGGCTCCGTTCTCACCGGACGAAGCATTAAAGAAATTTCCGAAGAGACGCCGCCGAAGCGCAGCCCCAGCCCTCTGTATGCCTCCGATTTGCAGGGCGCACGCAGTAGCGCGATGCCGTCACGCATCGAGCCGATGCTGGCGACGGTGGCTGAACATGCGTTCTCCGATCCCAACTGGCTATTTGAGATTAAGTGGGATGGCGTGCGCGCGGTGGCGTGGATCGAAGATGGTACATTGACGCTGCGCTCGCGCAACAACATTGACATTACGAAGCGTTATCCCGAATTGGCGGCGCTACCAAAAGTCTTTGCGGCGCGTCAGGCGATCGTCGATGGCGAAATTGTGGCGTTGGATGAGCGCGGCCACAGCAGCTTCCAGCGGTTGCAAGAGCGCATGCACGTGCGGGCGCCGGGCGAAAAGCAATTGCGCGAGACGCCGGTCGTTTATTTTGCGTTCGATCTGCTCTATTGCGATGGATACGACTTGCGGGGAGCGCCGCTGCTCGAACGCAAGCAGCTTTTGGGCCGCTTGCTGCACGCGTCGAAACGCTTTCGCTACTCCGATCATCAGTTGGAACACGGAAAAGAGCTGTTCGAGCTGGCGAAAGAGAGTGGCCTAGAGGGAATTGTCGCGAAGCGCGCGGACAGTGTTTACGTGGGCGACCGCAGCGCGAATTGGGCCAAGCTAAAAGTAAGCCAGACACTCGATGCGGTCGTTGGCGGCTGGACTGAAGCGCGCACGGAGGCGATACCGTTTGGCTCATTGCTTCTAGGCTTATACGAAGGAAAGAAATTGCGGTTTATCGGGCATGTCGGCAGCGGATTTGACGCCAAGAAGCACGCCGACCTGAGCGGCAGATGGAAGGAGTTGGCGGTGTCCGCTTCCCCGTTCGAGAATGTGCCCAAAACTAACGAAAAGGCATCGTGGGTCAAGCCGGCAGTAGTGGCGCGCGTGAAGTTCAGCGGATGGACACAGGAACACTATTTGCGCCATCCGGTGTTCATTGGGCTGCGGGAGGACTTGAAGCCTGAAGAATGCAAATGGGAGAGCGAGGTTCCCGTTGCCGCGGCGCCTGCCGTGGTGCGCGCGCCAGAAGTGGTCGGGCGAGTAATCAGCAGCGAAGCAGAGATCGAGGCGGAATTGTTCAAGGGCCGCGCGGAAACGATCACCATGGAGCTGGAAGGCAAGCGGCTGCGGTTCAGCAACTTAAACAAAGTTTATTTTCCCGAATCTGGCTACACCAAGCGCGATCTTCTGGCTTACTACTACCGCACGGCGGATTACATTTTGCCGTTTCTCAAGGGCCGCGCGCTGGTTTTACGCAGGTATCCCGATGGAATTCAAGGGCAAGCGTTTTTCCAGAAGGATCTGCGCGAGGGCCTGCCGGATTGGTTTAAGACCGTGCCGCTCGATTCCGAGGAACGTGGCAAACAGATTCACTATGCAACGGCGAGCGACCGCGCCTCGTTGCTTTTCTTAGCGGGGCTCGGCTGCATCGACCATAATCCCTGGTCCAGCCGGCTGGAAGATCTCGAGCATCCCGACTATTTCTTTTTTGACCTCGATCCTTCGGACGGCACGGACTTCTCCGTGGTGATCACCATCGCTCGAGCGCTTCATGAGAAGTTGGAGGAATTGGGAATCGTGAGTTTCTTAAAAACTTCCGGCGCGACGGGCTTTCACATCTTTATACCGGTAGAGCCCGTTTACACGTACGAGCAGTTGCGGACGTTTGGAGAAATCATCGCGCGGACGGTGACCGCACAACACTCCAATCTGGTGACGAACGAGCGGTCGGTCGCGAAAAGGCCTGCGGGCCGAGTGCTGATTGATGTACAGCAAAATGCGATGGGGCGGCCGCTGGCTGCAGCTTATAGTGTTCGCGCATTCCCAAAGGCGCCGGTCTCCGCACCGGTGTTGCCGCACGAGCTGCGGCCGAGCCTGCGTCCGGAAAGCTTGAACATAAAGACGATTTTTGCGCGACTGAAAGAGAAGGGCAACCTCTGGAAAGATTTCCGGAAGAGTCAGCAAAGAATTGAAGGAGCTATCGAGCGTCTAAGCCAGAATCTTCCGGCACAATCGAAAAACTAATGTTGACCTCAGCCTAGAAGTCAGTGTCGAAGAGAAAATCAGTTCCGCAAGTTGCTAGGCGGAAGCTGCTTTGAGCAACGTAACGGCATAGCGGGAGACGGGGTAGAGCGAGACACCGTAGCGGCGCGCAATTTCCTGGCTGCCGAAAGTGACATCTCCCTTGGCGTAGCCGATCATGAGAGCCGCAAAGGTCTTCTGCAATGGATCTGCGGAGCGGTGCTGCTCCTCGAGAGCGGCAAGGGGCACTTTTTCCAGCTCAATCTTCTTGCCCAACGCCCGTTCGAAGACTCCAACGGCGTCAAGCTGGGAAAGCGGCTCCGGCCCACCCATTTCGAGAACGATCGAAGAGTCGGGAGGTTTAGCGGCAGCGGCCACGGCAAAGGAAACCACATCGTGGAGAGAGATATAGCTGATCTTTGCATCGCCCGGACCATAAATGCGCGCGCGGCCGTTGGCGGGATCAAAGCCGAGCGCAGGACTCAGCCACACTTCCATGAAATAGGAAGGGCGCAGAATCGAAGCGCGCATTTTCCCCGAGAGGAGACGATTCTCGCAATCGCGTTTGGCAGTTTCGAGCGGAGAGTCGATGCGGAGATTTCCGGAATAGGACGTGTAGACAAAATGGCGCACTCCGGCGCGTTCCGCGCAGTTGATTAAGGTGAGAACGCCATCGTGGTCGACGCGACGGAGGCCGTCGTCCTTGCCATGAGGCATGGAGGTGGCGGTACAAAGCACGGTCTCCACGCCAGCGCAGGCGGAAGGCAGAGTTTCCGGTTTGGTGAGATCGGCATCGACGATCTCAATGCCTGCTGAAGCCAGCGGAGCCGCTTTCTCATGATGGGTTCCATCACGCACGAGTGCGCGCACTGCGCGACCCTGGCGACGGAGACCGAGAGCAATTTGCTGACCGACAAGACCGGTGGCGCCGACGACGAGATCCATAAATAACCTCCCTTGCGAGCCTTGCCTTTGCGGGGACGGCTAGGATTTGCCCGCCTGCCATTCGGAATACAGCTTGGTGATGGCCGGACCGATGGTGAATCCCCAGGCATAGATGGGGAAATTCTTGAATTTGTCGGGCACGACGTAGCGGTGCTGCGCTTCTTCCGCAGGAACACCCGCCTTATACATTTTTTCTGCTTGGTTGGCGATGTCGTCAAAGACTTCGCGGATGGAAGCGATGCCCTCCTGGCCGCAAATTTGACCGTGGCCGGGGACAAAAAGTGTGTCTTTCTCAAAAGCGGCAAATTTCTTCAGCGTGTCGCGCCATCCGGAGATGGTGGCTTTTTCGTCGAAGCAAACGGGATACCAGCCGCTGAAGAGGAGGTCGCCTGTATACACGAGATTCTGCTCGGGAATTCTCGTGACGATGTCGGTGCCGGAGTGACCAGGGTGAGATTCGAGCACAGCAGTCAGGCCACCCAGATCGACGGATATGGGCAGCTTGGCGGGATCGAGGGGATGATTGGGAAGGCCGAGTACGGTGGAACTCGCAATTTGAAAAATGCCTGTGAGTGCATTCAAGTCAGATAGAGCGTGAGCGCGCTCCGTATCCGACTTGGCATCTTTGACGCGCTTTTCGAACGGCCCCAACACGGTTTCCTTGTCCGCGCCTTGTAATGGCGAGTAGTTGTCGACAATGCGTTTTGCCGCGGTGGCGTGAGCCCAGAGCGGGACGTTATTGGCACCGTAAAAGGAATTGCCCATGGAGTGATCGAAATGATAGTGCGTGTCCAAGGCGGCCTTTACCGGAACCTGGCTTACCATGCGCAGCGCATCCATTTGGAAGGAAGCGCCGGCGGGCGTCGTGAAGCCCTCAATGAGGAGTGCCGCATCTTTGCCGACAAGAAATCCGCCGTTGCACAACGTCGTTAAGCCCTTCGAAGGATCGGAAATGGTCGCGTACAGTCCGTTTCCGACCTTGCGCACTGCGGCGAATCCCTTATCCACCAACGGGGCTTGCGAAACGCGGGAATCGCCCGCCAACTCTGCCGCGAGAGCCGGCAAAGGTATTCGGGGTGCCAGCGCGTAGAACGCTCCGAAACATGAGGTGTGGGCAAGGAATTCGCGGCGGGAAAAGCCTTTAGCTAGATTCATGCCGATCCCCCCTTGAATTTGGAGGTTGTCTAGTGGTCCAGACGGTGGAGCCAGATTCTAGCAGATTCGACAACTCGCTGAATGACAAGATTTAACACATATGTTTTTCTCCTATAATTTAGCGGGGCGCAGGCGGGCGAAGGAGAGTTTGGGCCATGATTAAGTTGGCAAGCGTCGCAGCGGTAGCCGTTGTACTCTTATTTGCCGAAAGCTCACCGCAACAAAACGAGCGCATCGCAGCTGAACGCAACGATTGCATACGACGCTGTGTCAGCCCACCGTTGGACCCCGAACTGCTGCGGCAAGAGATTGTCAGTCTTGAGAGAGAAGCTGGGCACGCTATCGAGTTGAAGAATGGAAGTTTCTTTCGCCGGGTGTACAGCGAAGACTTTGCGGGAACGCTCTCTCACGGCCAACAGGTGAACAAGGCGCAGTGGATTGCCGTAGTCCAGTCTGACGCAGTCAAGTACGAATCCTTCAACGCCTCGGACATTAAAGTGCAAATCTATCAGGAGATGGCCATCGCCACGTGCTTGTGGTCCTCCAGGTTCAACAATAAAGGTCAGCGGTTAAGCCACCAGATGCGTTCGATCCACGTTTACCTGAACGGCGCGAGCGGCTGGCATGTGGTCTCCGGTCAAATCACCAACCTGCCTCCGGATGTGGGACAGCCGCTGTAACGAGTCGATGATTCAGAAGAACGCATTACATTGACGCTGTCTAGGGTGGATGCTACTCTCGCCATCGCTTTCCACACGCATGCGCGCCGTCGATTTGATCCGCAAGAAACGTGATTCCGGGGAACTTTCCCGCGAAGAGATTGACTTTCTCGTGTCGGGCTACACGCACGGCGAAATCCCCGATTATCAGATGGCCGCATGGCTGATGGCCGTCTGGATTCGCGGGCTGAACCGCGCGGAAATCCCGGCGCTCACGGACGTGATGCTGCATTCCGGGCAAGTGCTCAATCACTCCGACATTCCGGGAAAGAAGGTGGACAAGCACTCGACGGGGGGCGTGGGAGACAAGACTTCGCTGATTCTGGCGCCCATTGTTGCTGCAGGCGGCCTGACGATTCCCATGATTAGCGGCCGCGGACTAGGGCACACTGGCGGAACGCTCGACAAGCTGGAAGCCATTCCCGGCTTCAACGTGAATCTTTCGCTGGCGGAATTTCGCCGCGTTCTTCGGGAATGCGGTATGGGGTTGATTGGACAAACCGCGGAAATCGCTCCGGCCGACAAAAAAATCTACGCGCTGCGCGATGTCACATCGACCGTCGAGAATGTCGGGCTGATTTGCGCGTCTATCATGAGCAAGAAACTGGCGGAGGGTATCGATGCGCTGGTACTGGATGTAAAGACCGGCTCCGGGGCGTTTATGAAGAGGGAGGAAGACTCGGTCCGATTGGCAGAAGTGATGGTGGAAACCGGGAAGCGCATGGGCAAGAAAGTCGTCGCACTCATCACGGACATGGATCAACCCTTGGGGCGAATGGCGGGGCACGCCAGCGAAGTGTGGGAATCGGTGGAAGTGTTAAAGGGGCGCGGACCTGCAGACCTGCGTGAACTGAGCCTGGAACTATCAGGGTGGATGTTTTTTCTGGGTGAGAGAACAAAGAGTGTGGAGGACGGACGAGGTTTAGCGGAGAAAATGGTTGCGACCGGACAGGCGCTGGAGAAATTCCGGCAGGGGATTCATTTGCAAGCAGGTGACCCGCGGGTCGTGGACGAGCCGCAGCGATTGCCGCAAGCGCGGTTCCATGCCGATGTTCTTAGTGCAGCGGCGGGTTGGGTCAGCATCGCAAATTGCGAGCAATTGGGAACCGCACTGGCCATGCTTGGCGGAGGCCGTGAGAAGAAAGAGGACAAGATTGACCACGCCGTGGGACTGGAATTCCACAAGCGCATTGGCGACCGCGTGGAAAAGAACGAAAAACTGGTGACGATTCATTACAATAGCGACACCAAACTGGCCGAAGCTAAGAGTCTCATCGGCAGCAGCTACGTGGCTAGTGAACGGACACCGCAGGAAAAGCGGCCGTTAGTACGCCGCATAATAGGCGCTTAGGTTGGCTCTGGGCCCCTGAAAATCAGAACACGCACGCGAAAAAGGAGAGCGAATGGGAAGATTCGTAGGACTACTCGGCCTGGGGAGCATGGTTGGCCTCGCGTATTTATTCTCGACGGAGCGCAAAGCCATCCGGTTGAAAACAGTTCTTTGGGGGCTGGGCCTTCAAATCTCCTTCGCTTTCTTTGTCCTGCGATTTGAACTTGGGCGCGAAATCTTTCAAGCCGCCGGCGCAGCAGTAAACCGCTTGCTGAGTTTCTCCTATGCCGGCTCCGAATTCGTGTTCGGGGAAATCGGCAAGAAAGTCTCTTCATTCGGCTTTTCGTTCGCTTTTCAGGTATTGCCCACGATCATTTTCATTGCCGCTTTTTTTGCCGTGCTCTATCACATCGGCGTAATGCAGCTAGTCATTCGAGGAGCGGCCTGGTTGATGACGCGGGTGATGGGTGCAAGCGGCGCGGAATCGCTGAACGTGGCGGCGAGCATCTTCATGGGGCAAACGGAAGCGCCGCTCACCATTCGGCCGTTCCTCAACAGACTCACGAAATCCGAATTGATGTGCGTTATGACCAGCGGTATGGCGCACGTTTCTGGCGGCATAATGGCCGCGTACATAGCCTTTGGCATCGAAGCCAAGCACCTCTTGGCAGCAGTCATTATGACCGCCCCGGGCACACTGTTGATGGCCAAGATGCTGGTGCCGGAGACGGAACAATCGCTTACCGCGGGACGCGTGGAAATGCCGGAAATGGAGAAAGAGCCAAACGTCCTTGGGGCTGTTTCACGAGGGACAATTGATGGCCTGCACCTGGCTTTGAATGTTGGCGCAATGTTGGTGACTTTTATTGCGCTGCTTGCTCTGGTGAACGCCATGATGGGATGGGGCCATGACCACATTGCGTGGTTTCCCGACAGCTTGCAGCGCGTGTTTGGTTGGGTTCTCTCTCCCATCGCCTGGGTCATCGGAATTCCCTGGCATGATTGCAAGATTATGGGCAACCTCCTTGGCACGCGCATGGTTATTAATGAGCTGGTGGCCTTCCAGCAATTGGGAGCACTGAAAGCAGCGCTCGATCCGCGTTCGTTCACCATCGCCACTTTTGCGCTTTGTGGCTTCGCGAATTTCAGCTCGATTGGTATCCAGATCGGTGGGATCGGCGCCCTGGCGCCCGAACAGCGCGGGCAGCTTGCCAAGTTTGGAATTCGCGCGATGCTCGCCGGCACAATGGCCAACCTGATGTCCGCTTCCATCGTCGGAATGTTTACATGAGCCCGAAGAAAGTTCTACGGAAAATACCAAGGAGAAAATTCACGCCTAAGAAGTCTACGCGTGCGAACGAAGCCCCAGCGCTTCCAGGCGAATTCGAACGCGCCGGTCTGGCTGCGGATTTTGTTTTTTCGCACACCAAACTCCGGCCACAGATTGGACTGGTTCTCGGCTCCGGACTAGGCGCTTTCGCGGATGAATTCGCCGATGCAACAAAAATTCCCTATTCGCAGATTCCTCATTTTCCACAGTCGACCGCCATCGGGCATGCAGGGCGGTTGGTCATTGGGAGAGTGGGATCGGTGCCCGTGGCCGGCATGCAGGGGCGCGTACATCTGTACGAAGGATATTCTGCAAAAGAGGTAGTGTTTCCGATCCGCGTTTTTGCCCGCATGGGCGTAAAAGCGGTCATCCTGACGAACGCAGCGGGCGGCATCAAACGCGAGTTCACGCAGGGAAGGCTCGTGGTGATAAGCGACCATATTAATTTGCAAGGCGTCAATCCACTGACCGGGCCAAACGACGAACGATTTGGCTTGCGCTTTCACGATATGACCAACGCGTATGACCGAAGATTCCGCGAGATGGCCGTTGGCGAAGGGAACCGGCTGGGCGTTGGAATGTATGAAGGCGTGTACGCCGCACTTGCCGGACCAAGTTACGAGACACCGGCAGAGATTCGCTATCTGCGAACCATCGGCGCGGACCTGGTGGGCATGTCTACAGTGCCGGAAGTGATTGTCGCGCGACACGGTGGCATGCGCGTGCTTGGGATCTCTTGTGTCACCAATGCAGCGGCCGGGATTTTGGATCAGCTGCTCAACCACGTCGAAGTGCTCGAAACAGCGGAGCGCGTGAAAGAGCAATTCATCAACTTGCTGAAGGCGGTGATTCCGCGGATCGCAGAAGCAGTCGCATAGAAATCTGGTAGAGAAAGGTAATCGCGTGGGTGAATACGAAAAACTGATATCCGCCGCCAAACAAGCCAGAGAAAACGCCCATGCACCGTATTCAAATTTTCGAGTTGGCGCGGCGCTGCGCGCTACCTCGGGCAGAATTTTTGGCGGCTGCAACGTCGAAAATGCAACTTATGGCTTGACCGTGTGCGCGGAACGCGTGGCCATATTCAAAGCCATCAGCGAAGGGGAACGCGGCTTCGACGCGATTTCTGTAGTGACGGACACAGACATGCTGACGTCACCCTGCGGCGCGTGCCGCCAGCTGATCTGGGAATTCTGCGGAGACGTGCCGGTGATCCTGGCAAATCTCAAAGGAAAGACGGAAGTGATCCGCATGCGGGAATTGTTCCCCAAGCCGTTTGACTCCTCGAACCTCTAAACAGGCTACAGGGAGCCTCGGCGGCATTTGCCGTCGGGTTATCGCTTCTTGCCGCTCTTCAAATAAGCCACGCCGCAACGGAACTTCTTTTCATCCTTTAACTCCTGCACATAGACGATTTCGGCCGGCGTAAAGAAATTTTGCATCCCCGGCGTGTACGGCGCGGCCACTTCAATCTTGAACTTGTCTACGTAAGGCTTTCGGCTCTTGAAACACAGGCCGCCACGGGAGATATCTTCGCAAGCCACAATGTCGTCTCCGTTGGTAAAGCTGCGGATACACGCCTTGAAATTCACTTTAGTGCGCACGTGCTTGCGCCGGTTTTCCCGGCGCGCCGGTGTAGGGTCCTGGGGAGCCGCGACGGCAACCGCAGCAGGTGATCCGTCCTCCTCGTCAACCCAGCCCATCGACCGGCTTTGGACCATCTCTACAACAGCGGGTACCTCTTCGGCATCTTCTGACGCTCGCTTCCAAAACGTAGACGAGCCGCATTTCTTGCAGTAGCGGACGATGCCTTCGTTGACCAGGTAAACGTCCGATTCCAGGTCGCTTTGCTCGACCGTCTCGCGCGTCTGGCAACTGCCACATTCCAGAGCCACAACCCGCATCTGCTTTTCGGCTTCTGTCGGAGACGGGAACTTCATGCCCCAAAAATTGATGGATGAATCAAGAAAAGCCACGCCGTAGGTGTAAAGGTCCGATTCCACGCCGATCTGGCCAACCACACGTACTTCCGTCTCTTTGTTGGTATCCAAACGGCGGAAAATCAGTTCCTGCTCGGCAGAAAGCTTGTAGCGGGAAACGATGCCTGCTCCATGCCTGCTGAGCAGCACCGTTTTCGTATTCTCAGAGAAGACCTTACCTTCCGTGTCGCTGCCGACTAAAAGGATATCGATCTCCTTCGGAATTCGGCTGCTTCGGCGCACGCCTTCTAAAAGCATTTAATCACTCACTCTGAGAGGACAATCTAAACTGATGGTACTTTGGGAAATTTGTTTCCGTCACGGACTTTGTCAGGGAATGACACGCAAGCGGCAAGGTTGGTGAAGAGTCTGGCACGCAGGAGCTATCAGAACGCGGACTATGCCTCAAGCATCTGCCAAAACTGGACCTTGACCGTACCGGCAGCTACTTCTTTTCCGGATCGCGGGCCGTCGTCTTCCGCTTGCGGTCTATCGCCACGGCGTCATGGTTAACCGGCTTCGCCTCCTCGTGGGCCGAAGTTAATTGAAGCGCGGAAGCCTGGGTGGCCTTTTGGTTCTTGGCCGGCAAGGATGCCTTGGCAAAAGCCTGGTTCTGCACCGGTCCCCGGACTTTCTGCGCGGCCGCAGCCCAGGAGTCTGTGCCGTCGAAATGATCAGGACTAATTTCGGATTGAGCTTTACAAGCCGGCGACAGGAGTACTGCCGCACCCATCCCCAAAACCAGAAGTGGCAACTTGAGCGACAAAAAGTGTTTCACCTGGGCCTCCATACATCAGTCCAACTAGGAACCCGGGGCCTACCTAAGCCAACGAGAGTTTCGCTGATGTAGGGATATTTTTTCGAAGCGGCGCGGGGACGTCGATAGGCCCGCAGTACTATCGTGTAGCTTAACCAGCAATAGCTTTCATGAGGAGCACGATTAAGGGGTCAGACAGCGCGTAAGGGCCGAAAACGATAGCTATGGCTACCGCGAGAGCGCGAGCAACGATTCGTTTAGCTTGTTGAGGTCCGAATCCACGCGGTAATAGCCCGGCCGCCAGGTGGCTGTGGTTTCTTCGGGATGGAAGCGGATTACCGCAAAGTCGTTCGCTGTGGCTGGATCTTTGCCTAGGCAGGGAAAATCTTCTCCAACATAAGTGGCCGGATATTGCCCGACGACTGCTTCACACTCCTTCACAGAAAGAACGGCCCTCAACATTCCCTGATTTTTGGTGTGTGGCTGGCAGAAATAGAGGTTCGGCATTGCTTGTGGATGATGGTGGATTCTGTGGAAAACTCAAATAGTACTTTGGGACACCTGACCCCTAAGGATAATGAAGACCCTTGGTTTTTTCGGGCTTTCGATAACCTTCTTCCGATCAAGCATTTAGCGCCGGGCCAATCCTGAAGGACCTGTCCTTTGCTCATAAATCATGATTTTAGGTCGGCGAGTCAAGGGTTGACTAGCGCATTTTGGCATCGAAAACCCGCATGGCAGTGAGAGCATAGATGGCTGCACATTGCACGACTCGGCGCAGGTCAACGTATTCGTTTGGGCCGTGTGCCACGGAGAGGAGCCCCGGGCCGTAGGCATAGCTTGAAACGCCTCGCAGGGCATAAAAGCGCGTCTCCAGCAAGCCGGGACACAATTCAAAGCGCGCTGGTTCGCTGGTGACTTCATGAATTGCCCCAGCCAAGGCCTGGCCGACACTTTCTTGCTCATGGGACAAGGCCGAATTCCCTTCCTGCAAGATCTCCCACTCAAGCGGTATCACCTGGCGCTGGCACTCCTTCAGAACGCCGATTAGCCTGGTCTTCTCCTGCGCCAAATCTTCTTCGGGATTGATGCGCCGATCAACAGTGAACCAGCAATTCTCCGGCACCACGTTGAAGTTCGTTCCGCCAGCGCTCTGACCGCCTAGCATCAAAATCGAATTGCGCGCTTGTCCAGCGCCCATGTTCAATTTGGTGGTACGCTGCTCCACTTCGCGTTTCAGTTCCTGAAGCCGATCGACCACAAAATGCATGCGTTCAAACGCGTTTTCGCCCTGATGCTGCAGGCCAACGTGCGCGGACTTGCCAAAAACGCTCACCCGAAGCGAGATCGCCCCGCGGTTGGCATTCCACACGACGCCGCTAGTCGGCTCGGCCAGGAGCATGCCGATTCCATTTCTTCCCAATATTCCCTGCTTCGCCAGCCGCGCGGAACCATGAGCGCCTCCCGTCTCTTCGTCCGGAACCAAAACTAAACTGACCTTCCCATCCGTCTCAATGCCGCATTTCTTTAGCGCCAGAATCGCGTAGAGCATAGAGACGATCCCGCCCTTCATGTCGCAAGCACCGCGTCCAAACAAGAAATGACCTTTGCGCTGTGGCTTGAATTGCTCTTCGGATTGTGCGGGTACTACATCGTAATGCCCATGAAAATAGAAGGTTCGCTCGCCCTCCCCGTAGCTGGCCGAGAGACAAGCAGAATCGCCTTGGATGCCGTGGTCTTGCGATGAAGCGGCAAGTCGCCCGAATGGTAGGCCCAATTTTTCTGCCCGGTTTAACAGAACCTCAGCAAAATCGAGATAATGCCTGCCTGGGGGATTCTCCGTAGGAACAGCAACGAGATCCGCTAGAAGCGCAGACATCTCGTCTTCCCGTTGCTGCAGCCAGCTCAACAAACGCTGCACGGTTTTGCCCTGCTGGGGTTTGGCGCTCATGTCTGATCATGCTCAGTTTCTCGACAGAGCTGTCCAAGCTCCATATTGGAGCCTGTGGTACGCTTTGGCCAACTTGGCGTGCAAGGGGAGGCCATGCCAGACGAACCGAAATCCTTTGCCATCGTCCGTTGGGCCGCACTGATTTGGGTGCTGACTTGGTTCCCTCTCTATACCTGGTCGTGGGGTTGGCAAAACATGATGCACCTGTGTGATGTCAGCGTGGTGATAGCTTGCCTGGGATTGTGGTTCCGGCAGTCTCTGTTGGCTTCCAGCCAGGCGCTTCTCGCGCCTCTTGTCGGAGTTTTGTGGGGCCTTGACGTTTCCTGGCGAATCGTGACCGGCCATCATCTAGTTGGCGGCACCGAGTATATGTGGGATTCCCATTATGTCCTGTGGCTTCGGCTGCTGTCGTGTTTCCACATCGCCTTGCCGGTCGTCCTGCTCTGGGCTCTGCAAATCCTCGGCTACGACCGCCGAGCCCTAGCCTTGCAAACGCTGATTACAGGGGCACTACTCATCTTTTCACGATTCCTGTCGCCCCAGCTCAATATGAATTATGCGTTTCAGGACCCTTTGTTACACCGCGCCTGGGGGCCGGCGCCGGTTCACCTGATGGTTATCCTCGCCGGTTCCATAGCGATCTTTTTCTGGCCAACGCATCTGGTGCTCCTGCGCGTTTTTCCTTCGGCACGCCAGTGACAATAGAGGAGTCTTTAAAAAGGAGAGTGCCTACGGACACGAATAAGAACCAAGAAAAATATGAAATGATGCTTCAGGCAGCACTGGAAGAAGCACGTACCGGACTGGCCGAAGGCGGCATTCCCATTGGTGCGGCCCTTTTCACTCGCGAGGGAAAGCTTTTGGGTAAGGGCCATAATCGCAGGTTGCAAGAAGGTGATCCCTCAGCGCATGGGGAAACGGACGCGTTTCGCCGCGCCGGCCGCCGGCGTACGTACCGCGACAAAATCATGGCCACTACACTGGCTCCGTGCTGGTATTGCAGCGGATTGATCCGGCAATTTGGGATCGGGACAGTCATCGTTGGCGAGTCGGTGAATTTTCAAGGCGGAATCGATTGGCTGCGTGAGAATGGCATTGAGGTCATTGACCTCCACTCCCGCGATTGTATTGAGCTGCTGGCGAAATATGTGAATGAGCATCCCGAGGTCTGGAAGGAAGATATCGGCGAAGAATGAAGCAGCTGCTGCCTGAACCGGAGCCAGGCAATTCCCATGATGGACTTCCCTTCCCATCTCTGGTATTTGTAAAGCGGCTCTCGCCCCGGGGCGGGGGACGCTCTTCGGCGCGACCGCCACTTTCACTTGCAGAACGACTTTTGTAGCTTTCTTGTCATCCCGTACGAGTACGCCTGCAAGGACTGCCGAGGCAGAGCGAGGGGGTACTGTATGTTCGAAGAGTCTCAAGAAGCAAAGCCATCCGCTGTGGGAAAAGGTCTCTGGATCGGTTTCGCTGTCGTGGTGGTAGCAATTGCTGTTGGAGGTTACGTATTCATCTCGAAAGCAAAGGCCAATAAGCCGACACCCATAGCGACAGCCGCTGCCGCACAGCCTTCTGGCCCTGCCGACGCGGTTCGTGATCTGAAGATTCAGCACGCCACAATGGACAAGGATCGCACGGGCACAACCGCCGTATGGCTCGTGAGCATTGAGAATAGATCCCCGTCCTATACCTACAGCGACATCGAATACGAAACCACTTACGTCGGCGCAAACAATACGGCCATCCTCATCAATAAGGGCACTATTAAGACAAGTATCGAGCCCGGCGGACAAAAAAGTCCGGAAATCAACGATGCCCTCTATCCGGCGGGCACTGCTTGGTACAAAATCCGCATTACCGGGGCAAAGGCCTCAGCTCAATAAACGGATGCCGTAGCAAATCGAATCTGACGGCGACTTCCTTGGAGCCCTTTCTGCCTGCGAACATTCCGAAGCAGCTCAATATTGCTGAGTACTTCTTGGATGCTCCTGCCGCCCGGCATCCTCACAAGGTGGCTATCACTGGCGAGCCCCGGCGTCTGACTTATGCCGAACTTGCGTCTCTCGCAAGCCGCGTGGGCAATGCACTCCTTGAACAGGGTGTGTCCCCCGGCGAGCGCGTTCTCATCGCGCTTCCGGATTCACCTGAATTCGTCGCTTCCTTTTTTGGCGCTGCCAAAATCGGTGCTGTGGCCGTTCCCGTGAATCCTTTCGCGCGTTCCGCAGACTATATCCATTACATTGAGAACAGCGAGCCTCGCGCCGCGATTGTTCACTCCGAATCGCTCGAAGCTTTCTTGCCCGCCTCCAGCGAACGCCCGCAAATGCCGATTGTCGTTGTCACCGAAGATCAGGTTGAAACCCATGGAGTATCTTGCGCAATCTGGAACGATTGGATTGCCTCAGCCGCCGATAAGCTTGTCCCTCTTGAGACGTCTTCCGAAGATTCGGCCTTTATGCTCTACACGTCCGGCAGCGGCGGAACACCAAAAGCTGCGGTGCATCGCCACGGCGACATGTTGGTCGCGACCCACAATTACGCGCAAGGCGTCCTTGGACTGCGCGCGGATGATGTGACCTTTTCCACGTCGAAATTGTTTTTTGCCTATGGCCTGGGAAATGGCATGTACTTCCCGCTTGCGTTCGGCGCTAGCACTATCTTGAATCCTAAGCGCACCAGCACTATGCACGTTATTGAATTGGTCGTCAGGCACCACCCTACGATCTTCTTCTCTGTTCCGACTTTCTATGCAGCCCTTCTCAGGGAAGCAGAAACAACCGGCCAGCCCCTAGATTTTTCTTCGGTCCGGCTGTGCGTTTCGGCCGGAGAAACACTGCCCGCCGAGATCTTCGAGCGCTGGAAACGCGCTACTGGCCTGGAGATTCTCGACGGCATCGGCTCGACGGAGATGCTCCACATCTTTATCTCCAGCCGGCCCGGCAAATGCAAACCGGGAAGTTGCGGCACCCCCGTTCCCGGCTATGACGCAAAGATTGTGGACGAATCTGGGGGCGAAGTACCCGCGGGGGAAATTGGCAACTTCTGGGTACGCGGGTCAAGTGCGTTTGCGGAGTATTGGAGGATCCCTGAATTGACCGCGCCCACGAAACGCGACGACTGGGTCGTTACTGGCGACAAGTTCCTGCGCGATGCAGATGGTTACTATCACTATTGCGGGCGGGCGGACGATATGCTGAAGGTCGCTGGCATGTGGGTATCCCCCGTGGAAGTCGAGAATGCGCTTCTGGGACATCCCCATGTAGCCGAAGCGGCGGTGGTGGGGGCGACGGATGCGCGTGGACTGACCTACGCAGTGGCTCACGTCACCTTGCGCGCGGGATGCGAAGGATCACGCGAATTGGCCGAGGAAATTCGGAGCCACGTCAAGGCGCGCTTGGTATCGCACAAGGTTCCGCGCGAAGTGCGCTTCTGTGGTGAGCTTCCCAAGACGGTTACAGGGAAAATCCAGCGCTACAAGCTACGTGCAAGCTCTATTCACGGCTAACCCCAGCGAAGTTCGGGCTCTGAGACGTGCTACACGCTCGCTGTCTTCTCAGTGCACGAGCACAGTCTCCGCAACATTCCCGAAGCGCGAACCTGCCTGTCAAATGTAGAATGACTCCTCGGAAAGGCAGAGGAGGAAACCATGGCGAAGAAGCCAACGGTCGAAGAGGCACGACTGATTCTGGAGCTCTACAATCTCAGGCGCGAACCAGAAATGCGCAAGGCGCGCCAATGGTGGCTCACAACCTTTTGGCCCACGTGCGCCGATGACTTCATGAAGGTGGCCATGGATTTTGGCTCGCAAGAAAACAACTGGTTGCGCCAGGTGGGAAGCTATTGGGGAATTGCCGCAACTTTTGTACTGAATGGCCTCATCAGCGATAAACTGTTTTTTGAGCCAGCCTTTTGTGGAGAGCTGTACTTTATGTTTGCGAAAGTGCGCCCCTTCTTGAAGGAAATCCGCCAAAAAGCAAAGAACCCTGACCTCTTTTTGCTTTCGGAAAAGGCCATCTATAGCTCAAAGCTAGGTCGCGCGCAGTTCGAAAAAGTGGAAGCTCGCGTTAATATGCTGCGCCCGAGGCGGGGAGCCTGAAATTGGTACTTAGACTCGTCAGAGGCCTGCTCACGATCACTCTGTTAGCTGGCCTTGGCCTCATTCCCACACTCGCCCATGCAAAGATTCCGCAAACCTGTGGCCCCGGCGTAACTCTGAGGTTGAGCGCGCCATCGTCAAGCCAGGGGAGCCTGCTCTTGCTGGAAGTGCGAAGCCGCAAGCCTCTGGCTGAGATTAGCGCGGAATGGAACTCCAAAAACGTCCCGTTCTGGCAGGTCACTGGTGGAAGCACCGATTCCCCTAAGGTCGCCTCATCGGATCTACGAGACGCAATTCTTGGCGTCGATCTCGAAAAACCGCCCGGCACTTACCCAGTGCTCGTCCACGTACAAACATCCAACGGCAAGCCTGCAAGTTGCACGCTGCAGATTCCCGTTCGCGCTGGAAAGTTCGCCGTCGAGAGACTGCATGTCGAGAAGGAATTCGTCGAACCCAGCCCCGAGCAAATTAAGCGCGCCAACGAAGAGCGCGACAAACTGCGCGCAATCTTTGACCAGGTGGCGCCTGAAAAGCTTTGGGACGGTGATTTTCGTGTACCGCTTGATGGCGTGACCATCGGCGGCAACTTTGGCAAGCGCCGCATCCTCAACGGCCAACCGGGCTCTCCCCACAGCGGCGTGGATTTTCCCGCCGTGACGGGCACTCCCATCTATGCTGCACAAAGGGGCCGGGTAGTTCTGGCGGAAGAGCTGTTTTTTTCTGGCAATACCGTGGTCGTCGATCATGGCTTGGGCATCTACACTTTCTACGGGCACCTTTCCGAGATCGATGTGAAGGTCGGCGACGAACTACAAGCCGGACAAATGCTAGGGAAGGTAGGCGCCACAGGTCGCGTCACGGGCCCTCACCTTCATTGGGGGCTAACTGTGCAGCGCGCGCGAGTCAATCCTCTTCAGTTGGTCAAACTACTGGGGAACCCCAACGAACCAACAACCAAGCGTGAGGCAACGAAGCCGGACTGAGTTTCAAAACGGGAACTGGGTTGAAACGAACTCTCTCGATTGGGCACTATCAAAGGAAGTCAGGCGGCGAAACCGTGGCTGCGATAGGCCTCTGTTTTTCCTTCCTTCGGACACAAGAAACTTGTTTAGAATCTGAAGGTTACGGGGAGAATGACCTCAGTCGCAAAGGCAAAGAAACGGGTCCATCCTTCGTTGCCGTGTTTCCCTGCTTCAGGCTTTCCAAAATGGGGGAGTACGAAGGTACTGCATCCGGGACCTTTTTGTGGTACTGTTACGCCATTGTCAAGGGAGAAGCCGGCGGACAGTATTGGGCCGTGTGGGCAAGATTCGTGCTAGTCACCTCTCTTCTGCTGTGCTTTCGTTTTAGCACGCTGCTGACACGTCACTTTAGGCGAGTTCCTTCGGATTGAAACTGGCCGAGTAGCCGCTGCAGAACTTTAAATTCGGTTTGAGGTTGCGCAGAAATGTCCCTGCTTCATTTTCGCGTCAAAGAACGCCGTCGCACTGTGCGGGTGGCTTTGACCGTTCCGCTGACCGTCCACGGAAAAACGGACTGCGGAGAGCGCTTTTCCGCACACACCATATCGCAATCCGTCAATCGTCACGGGGCCCTGTTTCAATTGGAAGAGATCGTGCTCGTGGGGCAAACCATTATTCTGGTCAATGACCACACGGCCCAGTCCATGGAATGCCGCGTTGTCTCCATTCATCGTGCCCGCGACGGCAAGCAGTATGTTGGCGTTGAATTCCTCTCCCCGGAAACCAACTTCTGGCACATGCAGTTCCCTATCCCCGGGACAAAACCGCTGCGCCG
>DATDNK010000484.1:0-6375 GCA_036518275.1 Candidatus Acidiferrum sp. | reverse complement strand
GCCATCAAGGGTTACGGCGCTCTCAAGAAACAAGCCGCGCTCCAAGACGCGAATCCGTCCTCCCCATGGCTTTGGAGAACCGATTGGGCGACGCGCCGCGCCCCAAGCCAGAGCCAGAAGAGCTATATCGGCGCGTGGATTGTTGCGGGTTTGGGCAATCTATTTCTGCTCCCCTTTCTCTTCACGATGGTGCCGCAGCTCTTGCACAACAATGACCCGCGCGTCCTTGTCGTCTTGGGATTTTGCTCGCTCGGGGTCGTCTTGACGGTTCGCGCCGTCCGCGCCACGATACGCCACGAGCGTTTTGGCAACTCCTACTTCGAGTTCGATTCGCTCCCCATTTCTCCCGGTCAGCGCCTCACCGGAAGGATTCAACTGCGCTTCGAAACGCAAGCCGCGCACGGCATCGACCTGCGCCTCAGTTGCGTCCGCCGCATCGTCACGGGTTCCGGCAAAAATAGCACCACAAATAACATCGCCCTCTGGCAGGCGGACAAGAATGTTCCTTCCGGCGGTGTTGGGCCCGGCCCACTCGGCCGCGCCATTCCCGTGGACTTTGAATTACCCGCTGACGCTCTCATCACTGATCACAGCAATCCCAGCGATCAGGTTCTCTGGTTGCTGCATGCGCAGGCGGACGTTCCCGGAGTCGATTACTCCGACGATTTCGAGCTGCCCGTCTTTCGCACAGCAGATTCTCAGCAACCCGCTGCCGCCTCTTTCGCAGAGACAAGCTTCGGCAGCTCCACCACCAACTTCGGTTTTGCGACGGAACGAAGCCTCGACGCGGATTCCGGAGCGGTTTCTCAGCCGGCGCGCACCAAAGTTGTCGTTTCCATGCACGACGGCGGCACGGAATTTTATTTTCCGGCGCTTCGCACGCCCGGGCGCGCGCTTATCCTTCTTGTTGTTTCTTTTGCGTTTAGCGGCGCGGTTTACGCGCTGATTCACAGCCATGCCCCAATGTTATTCACTGCGGTCTTTGCCTTTGGCGACCTCTTTGTAATTTTTGGGTTTTTCCACGTGGCTTTCGGAAGCATGCGCATCTTTATCGGCAACGGAGAAATCCAGTCGCGTGGCGGATTTCTGGGTTTCGGGGCGTTGCGGCGAACTCCTTTTCCCGAAGTGGCTTCGGTCGTCCCGGTCGCCAGCCTGGCGCAAAGCGGAAGCACGGATAGTTCCGTCTACGCCATTCGCCTCGCCACAAAGAGCGGTAAAACCTTCACCCTGGCAGACGAAATCAGCAGCCGTCAGGAAGCGCGCTGGATCGTTTCGCAGATCGAAACGCTCGCTGGGCTGAAAGTCGATACCCACGTCGAAGTCAGTTTACCCCTCGGCGTCCAGGCCCAGCCCGCGCAGCTGCGCACTCCGCAGACGGGGATCCGCGTGCAAACCAGCGGCCCCGCCTGGGTAGCCTTCGCGGTTTTTGGTGTAATGGTGCTCGCCTTTTTCGCCATAGCAACCAAATGGGCCGGCACGAGCCGCAATGTTCGCGCAAATAGTACGCGGTCCGCAGTCACCCCGAGAACCAGACCCGTTGCCCCACGCGTCTTCTCCGGACCGCTCACCGATGCCGACGTCGACCGCGTGCTCGCCCTACGGCCACAGGCTCGGGCAGAGGAACTCTTCGAACGTGCGATTGGCCACGACGCTCGCGCTCTGGAAGTTTTTGACCAGCAGGTCGACGGTTGGGTGGGGAGCGTGAACGAGAGCAACCGCATGGCGCAACTCCTGCAGCGTGCGCAATTTTCAAAGGATTTGCGCATTCGTCTCGCACATGCAGACATGAGTTTGGCACTACAAGGCTTTCACAAAAACGAGCAGGCCGCCAATTTGCTCATCGCTCGCGCAACTACGGACCCGCAGCACCGCGCTTGGGCCGTCTTTTACCTCGGAATGCTTGCCGGGCGCGGCATCGATTACGACCGCATCCATCAAGTCATCCTCGACTATGCACGGAACGACAAGGACCCAACAGTGCGCCAGTGGGCCGTCGAAGGCTTGCGGTTTCTAGCCAAGGATGACGTTCTCGACGAACTCTTCGAGTCCTTCACGCAAGATCCTTCCATGAACGTGCGCAATCGCGCCGGCTGCAACATTTCCGATTGTGGCATTTTCACGCGCAAGCAGCGCCTGCGCATGGTGCCGAAGCTCATCGACCTAGCGGCACAGCAAGGCGCTTCAACCCAAGGCACATCGGCGCAAATGCGGAACTGGTGCTTCATGGCGCTGCGTGAAATTACAGATCAGAATCTTCCCGCGGATGCGGACGCCTGGAATCGTTGGTACGCCGACCACGGCGCCGAGAAAACGGCGGAGTTCGAACGACTTGAATGGTGGCAAGTCCGGGGTGAAGAGTAGTGCCAGAAATCAAGCCATTCCACAATCGTTCTGCGCAATAGCCCCCGTCCCGCGGCGCCTCTGCGTTGACCTGGAAAATCCGCCGCTTGCTCCCAGCTAATCCGAGCTAAGCGCGGGCTCTAAAGCAAGCCTTTCCCGACGAGCAATGTCCGACGTGATTGTCCGCGAGCCCATGTACAGCACCCCCGCCAGCGCCACGGATAAAATCGGAATAATCAGCATGGCTTGCTGGAGCCCAATCGCGCGAAAGGATTCCGTTACGGCAGGTGAGCCTGCCAGCACCGCCGCCCGACGAGCGAGCAGGTCGCTCACGCGCCCCGTCAAGAGCGGTCCAAACGACGCGCCGCACAGGTACATCGCCATGAAATAAATCGCCATGGTGATGCCGCGTTGATTGGGCGCGACGATATCTTGGATGGCGGAATACACCAAGCCGTAATAACTCGTCAAAACAGCGTAGGTCAGCAAGAAAAAAACAATTCCTTTGAGCAGCGAGCCAGAAGGCTGCAGAATCCCCGCGCACGACAGCGGAACAGCAAGGAGCGCCGAAATTGCCGCACACAGCATGCGCCCGTCTTTGCGTCGTTGCACAATGAAATCGCCCAGGTATCCGGCGCTCAA
Source organism: Candidatus Acidiferrum sp. (assembly GCA_036518275.1). Classification (GTDB taxonomy): domain Bacteria; phylum Acidobacteriota; class Terriglobia; order Acidiferrales; family UBA7541; genus Acidiferrum. Next base: position 3,393 of record DATDNK010000484.1, on the reverse strand, counting down.
ACCTCCGCCCATTCCTCCGATCAAGAAGACCACGCCCGTTGCGATGCCGGATGAGGCTAGCGACAACCCATGCACCCGGCTCAGAAACGCTGGCAGGAAAGTCGCAATGGCGTACATGTTGAAGTTGAGAAAAACGCCGGAAGCAATGATCCACCAGAGTGTTGGGAGGCGAAGCAGACTCAGTACCGATGTGCGAGCCGCTGAAGCGAGATGCGTTTCACTGGCGCCGCGCTGCGGCTCCGTGAGCGCCATCAATGCCGGAACAAGCACAAGTGCGGGTGCTGCCGCCAAAACCATCGCTGCCCGCCAGCCGTGGGCTTGCGCGAGCGGACCGCTGAAGAAGTAGGCCAGCGCGCCGCCAAAGGGCACGCCCAACATGAACAGCGCCAGCACCCGCGAGCGTTTCTCTGCCGGAAAAAGGTCTCCCAGCCAACTCGTCGCCGCTGGAGCGCAAGTCGCTTCTCCGAGTCCTACTCCCACACGCGAAGTCAGCAGAATCGAATAGTTGGTCGCGATCGCCGCGCACGCCGTCAGTGAAGCCCATACGACCAATCCCCAAGCCAGCAGCTTTTTCCGGCTACCGGAATCCGCGATGCGTCCCAGCGGTACGCCCATAATCGCGTAGAGCCAGATAAACACACTGCCCAGCAAACCAATCTGCATGTCGCTTAAGTGGAATTCCTTGCGCATGGGTTCAACCAGCGCCCCCGGAACGTGCCGGTCGTAAAAATTCAAAATGTTGATGGCAAATAAAATGAGGACTGCGAAAAGAACTCCGTTCTTCTTGGTGGCATGAGTCAAAGCCTGGAAATGCTATCACACGATGCTTTTCCCCGCTGAAAGGCGCGCTTGCTGCAGGTAGAAGCCTCGCCCACTAATGATGCTGGCTCACAGAGAGGATATTGCCATCCGGATCTTTGAACCACGCCACTTTGTCGCCGCTGGGTGCCGTCCAAATTCCGAGTTCCCGATCTTGAACGAACGGATACTTTTCCAGGTCAACGCCGCGATCTCGGAGCCACCTAGCTGTTGCCTGAATGTCATCGACTTCCCAGCCGAGAATCGTGCCCTGAAGCGGGGTAAAATTCGGTATTTTGGTCATCCGGATTTTGTGCCCGCCCACACTCATGACCAACGCATACTGGTCCAGGCTTATAAACTCAAATCCAAGTTTGCCTCCATAAAAAGCCCGGGCCTTGTCGTAGTCTTGTATGGGAACAAATCCAACAATCTTTCCTGAAGCCAGCATCTTTCCCTCCTCGCAGGTCTTGGGAGGTCAGGAATAGCACTTGCCCGCTTCGCTTTCTCTCGCTATTGTGACAAGAAATGTCGCACAGGTGCCAAAGCATTCTCGTTGCTCAAAATGGTCGCCGTCTCGCGGAAGTCGCCAGTGTGTCCGCTGATCTTCAGGACGGTCATATTATCCCCCTGCATTCTCATCCTGAGAACCAGCTGCTCTTTGCCTCTGAAGGCGTGATGACCGTAACCACGAAGCAAGGCGTGTGGGTTGTCCCCACATTGCGAGCCGTTTGGATTCCCGCGGAAACTCCCCATTCCGTCGCCATCTCCGGCCGGGTGTTGATGAGGACTCTCTACTTTCTCCCAAAACTTTGCCGCTCGCTCCCAAGAAGATGTTTTGTTATGAACGTCTCCCTGCTGCTGAAACAATTGATTCTCCACGCTTGCGCATTCAAAAGGCTGCACAAGAATATTCCTTCCGAGAAACGGATTGTCGAAATCATTCTCGACCAATTGAAGGCCGTTGAGTCCATCCCGTTGCAATTGCCCCATCCTTCTGATTCACGGGCGCAGAGAGTCGTGAAGGCTCTGGTGGCCAGCCCCGGCGACCGCGAAACCCTCGGGGAGTTGTGTAAGGACTGTGGCGCAAGCAAGAGAACCATTCAGCGGCTATTCCTCGAAGAAACAAGAATGACTTTCGGCAAGTGGCGTCAGCAACTGCGCCTCCTGCATGCCATGCAACGGCTTGCTTCGGGAGAGAAGGTTACTGCTGCAGCATTGGAAGCCGGCTACAACAGCACGAGTGCATTCATATCGATGTTCCGCAAACAGCTTGGAACCACTCCAAGGCGTTACTTGGAAAGTACCGTGGGGGAACAAGCGCGCGGGAGCAAAATCGCAGTGGGAGAATCCCGAGGCGCCGAAGCGTCAGGCTCGCCAATTTCAAAATCAAAGAAGAAGGGCAGTCACTTCACGGGTAGAATGCTCCCCGAAAGGTGACGCGCGCGATGGCCCTTCACAAAGATGATTCCCTTCGCATTGGCGTGGATCTCGGCGGGACAAAAATCGAATTCGTCGCTCTCGAGCGCGATGGGACCGAATTGCACCGCCATCGCATCGCCACCCCGCGATTCGACTATGAAGGCACGGTGCGCGCCATCGCCGACGGCGTAAGGCAAGTGGAAAAACAACTCGGCCGCACGGCAACCGTCGGCGTCGGAATTCCAGGAACTGTTTCCACGCGAACTGGTCTCGTAAAAAACGCTAACTCGACCTGGCTAAATGGAAAGCCCTTCGACAAAGATTTGAGCCGCGCTCTAGCTCGCGAAGTCCGTTGCGCCAACGACGCCAATTGCTTGGCGGTTTCCGAGGCCACTGACGGGGCCGGAGCTGGCAAGCACATGGTGTTTGCGGTGATTCTGGGAACCGGCTGCGGGGGTGGAATCGCCGTAGACGGATGCGTGCATAATGGTTTGAACGGTGTCGCCGGCGAGTGGGGCCACAGCACCCTCCCGTGGATGCGTGCCGGCGAATTTCCCGGCCCGTCATGCTACTGCGGAAAAAGTGGTTGCGTCGAAACCTGGATTTCCGGAACCGGCTTGGAGAAAGACTACGAGCGCGCCACGAAAATCTCTCTTCGGGGAAAGGAAATCATCGCCCGAAGCGAAGCAGACGAACCCGCCGCGCTAGCGGCCCTGGACCGATTCGAAGACCGCCTGGCGCGCGGGCTCGCAGGCGTAATCAATTTGCTCGATCCCGACGTCATCGTCATGGGTGGCGGTGCTTCGCAAATTCCGCGCATTTACAAAAATGTCCCTGAACGCTTGAAAGATTACGTCTTCGGAAAAGAAGCCGACACGCCTGTGCTGCCCGCGAAGCACGGCGATTCGAGCGGCGTTCGCGGCGCAGCCTGGCTTTGGCCGCTCCAATAGGACCTCTTCACCTTCTTACACCCGTAACCTTTTAGCCTGCGAACAGTTACGCTTACGTCGGGAGAGCGCACCTTCAAGTGTAGATTGGGATTGTTCTCTTCCAGAGAGTTTCGACGATGGCTCAAACGAAGCTAGCGACAACACCAGGAACAGTGCGCAATATCTCCGACACCGCGCGCTGGGCCGCCTATTTTCGCGCAAAGGAGACAGAGCGGCCTGACGC
>DATDNK010000483.1:0-2486 GCA_036518275.1 Candidatus Acidiferrum sp. | reverse complement strand
CAACAAGTCGAAGTGGCAAAAGCGGCGATTGCCCAAGCGCAGGAAAGCCTGCGCATTACGCAGAATCGCTACGAGTCCGGCGTCTCGACCATTACGGATCTACTGAGCGCCGAAGAAGCTGCCAGCCGAAGCCAGGCCGATTATTGGCAAACGGTGTGCCGCTACCAGACGAGTTACGTCAATCTGGAGCTCGCGACTGGGACGTTAAATACTCAATCCCCGGTGGTGATGCCATGAAATTCAAGAATGCAATTGTTTTCGGTGCTTGGCTTGCGCTCGCCTTGATTGTCGGCAGCCTCGGCGGCTGTTCGAACGAGCGGCGCATCGAAGCAGCAGCGCCTGAAACCGTTAGCAACGTGCCGATAATCGTCGCGCAAAAATCCACCGTGCCGGATTGGCTGGAAGCCGTTGGCACCGTGCGCGCCGCGCAAACCAGCCAGCTTGCCAGTCAAATCATGGGAAATATCGTTGCCGTGCAAGCGCACGAAGGCGAACGCGTGGAGAGCGGCCAAGTGTTGGTGACGATTGACGACACGCAACAGCGCGCGGCCGTTGAGCAAGCAACTGCGGCGCAGCTGGCAGCGCAAAAGGATGTTACCGCCGCGGAATCCGAACTCGCTCTGGCTCAATCCACCCTGAAACGTTACCAGCAGCTCTACGAAAAGAAGTCCGTCAGTCCGCAAGAGTTCGACGAAATCAAAACCCGCGCCCAGTCAGCCGAAGCCCGGCGGGATATGGCCCGCGCCGCTCTCGCCCAAGCCGATGCCGCGTTGTCGCAGGCTCGCACTTCGATGGGCTACACGCGTATTCGCGCGCCGTTCACTGGAATCGTGACGGAAAGAAAAGCTGATCCTGGAACGCTGGCCTCGCCCGGCATGCCAATTCTTACTATTGAAGACACGCGAAACTACCGGCTGGAAGTTACGGTCGATGAGAGCGACGTGCGCTTGGTACACCTTGGCCAATCCGCACCGGCAAACATCGATGCTCTTGGGAGCGCTGAGATTACCGGTAAGGTCGTCCAGATTGTTCCCGCGGCGGATCCGGGAAGCCGAAGTTTTCTCGTGAAAATCGAGCTGCCGAAAGATGTTCACTTGCGCTCGGGTCTTTTCGGCCGCGCGCAATTTGCGCGCGGAGAACGTTCCGCTCTCCTCCTTCCGCGCTCTGCTGTCGTGGAGCGCGGTCAACTGCAGGGAGTCTATATCCTCGACTCGGAACAGCTCGCGGGCTTGCATTACGTCACGCTGGGCCGAATCTCAGGGCAGCAAGTGGAAGTTCTGTCGGGGTTGGAAGGCGGAGAAAAAGTGATTGCCGCGCCCGGTGAACGCGAATTGGGCGGCAAACGAATCGTCGCACGGCCATGAACGATTCCCCACCCAATTCGAAACTCCTCGCGCACGCGCTGCGCGCCGCAGGCCGCATCGCGCACATTTTCATCCAATCGAAGCTGACGCCGCTGGCCATTGGCGCGGCGCTTTTACTTGGTGCCTTCAGCATTCTCCAAACGCCACGCGAGGAAGAACCACAAATTGTCGTTCCCATGCTCGACGTTTTCGTCCAAATGCCCGGCGCATCCGCCGAAGAAGTAGCGCAGCGCGCTACCGTGCCCATGGAAAAATTGTTGCGCGAAGTGCCCGGTGTTGAATACCTCTACTCCATCAGCCATCCGGGCTTAAGTCTTGTCATCGTACGCTTCTACGTCGGCACAAAAGAAGAAGACGCAATCGTCAAGACCTACAACAAGCTGTATTCCAACTTCGACCGCATTCCGCAGGGCGTGTCGCAGCCGATCATTAAGGCTCGTTCCATTGACGACGTTCCAATTCTCGCGCTGACTCTGTGGGGCAAGAACTACGACGCCTACACGCTGCGAAGAATTGCGGCGGAACTAGAGCACTCCATCAAACAATCCGATGACGTTTCCGAGACCACCATCATCGGCGGACAGAATCGAAAAGTGCGCGTCATCTTGGATACGCAGCGCCTTGCCGCTTATGGTCTTGCACCCGGCGGCGTGGTCGCGCAGCTTGGCGCAGCGAATGAGCGCACGCAGGCAGGCAGCTTCGCGCGAAACAATCAGGAATTTCAGGTCGAAGCTGGAAATTTTTTTATGCGCCCGGAAGAGCTGCGGCAAGTCGTCGTGGGCGTTCACTCCGGCCGGCCGGTTTACTTGCGCGACGTGGCCGAAAAAATCGAAGATGGCCCGGCCGAGCCCGACAACTATGTCCTGTTTGCAAGCGCAAAAGGAGCCACGGAAAGTTCCGCGAGCCCGGAATATCCCGCCGTCACCATCACCGTGGCCAAACGCAAAGGAGCAAACGCCACATGGATTGCGAACAGCGTCCTGCACAAAGTCGATGCGTTGCGCGCGAATACGCTCCCCAAGGACCTGAACATCACCGTCACTCGCAATTACGGTGAAACTGCCAAGGACAAGTCTGACGAACTGCTAAAGCACCTGTTCATTGCCACGCTCTCGGTGACCT
>DATDNK010000482.1:0-11480 GCA_036518275.1 Candidatus Acidiferrum sp. | reverse complement strand
TTCGGCGACGGGGCGAGCGGCCTTGGCGCGCGTGAGCGTGGTAGTGATGCGCCCGTGCTGGAGCAGGTTGGTCACCAGGCTGCGCAAGACGGCGCGGCGATGGTCGGGCTGTTTGCCGAGTTTCGATCCGGAGTTGAGATGTCGCATGGTTTTTCCAGTTCTAAGTTTTAAGTTCTAAGTTTTAAGTTCTAAGTGTCAAATTCAAAAATGCACAACGCTAGTTTCTTGCGAAAAGCCAAGACGCGGGCGGGGCAAGCCCCGCCCCTACAAAACCAGCGAAGAACGGGTCTGGCTTCGGCAAGAAGCCTCAGCCTAAAGAAAGACCCGCCAATACAAATTCGATGGCGGCGTAAAGCCGCCGCTACAAACGGCCCGCCTCGGCCCTTCGCTACACTCAGGGTAAAAAGGCGGGCCCCTACAAACCCTGGGACGGGCTAAAGCCCGCCCCTACAGGTTCCCGCCGACGGTGTCTTCGGCGGACGGGGCGGCGGTCTGGCTCGGGAGCGGCGGCCAGATGATGCGGCCGTGCTCGTCGAACTTCATGCCGAGCGACAAGCCCATCTTGACCAGAATTTCCTTGATCTCGTTGAGGGACTTGCGGCCGAAGTTCTTGGTCTTGAGCATTTCGTTTTCGCTCTTCTGCACGAGTTCGCGAATGGTCTGGATATTCGCGTTCTTCAGGCAGTTGTACGAACGGACGGAAAGCTCGAGTTCCTCGACGGAACGGTCCAGATGCTCGAGGCGCGGATCGTGCGAAGTGTCCGTCGGGGCTTCGACGGTTTCCACCGGCTCCTCGAAGTTGATAAAGATGCTCATGTGATCTTTCACCAGCTTCGCGGCGTAGCCGATGGCGTCCTTCGGCGTAATGGCGCCGTTGGTCCAGACTTCCATCATGAGCTTCTCGTAGTCGGTCATCTGGCCGAGACGAGCGGCTTCGACGGAGTAGTTGACCTTGCGCACGGGCGAGTGAACGCTGTCCACGGGAATGTACCCGATGGGCAGGTCCTCGTCGTAGTTGCGGTCGGCGGCGACGTAACCGCGGCCGTTCTTGGCGCGCATTTCGATCTGCAGCTTGCCGCCTTCGCTGACCGTGGCGATGTAGACGCTCTTGTCGAGCACGGCGAAATCCGCGTCTTCCTCGATATTGGCGGAGGTGACCGTGCCGGGCTGCTCGACGTTGAGATAAATCGTCTTGGGCAGATCGGTGTTCAGCTTGATGGGCACCTGCTTCAGGTTGAGAATGATGTCCGTGGCATCCTCGACCACGCCGGGAATCGAAGAAAATTCGTGCAGTACACCTTCGATCTTCACGGCGGTGATCGCCGCGCCCTCGATGGAGCTGAGCAGCGCGCGGCGCAGAGCGTTACCGACGGTGGTGCCCCATCCGCGCTCAAACGGCTGCGCGGAGAAGCGCCCGTACTTTTCGGTCAGGGACTCGAGATCCGACGCGAGGTGCTTCGGCTTTTGAAAACCTTTCCACATCTTTTCCTTCTTTCTGTGATCGACGGCGTCGATCACCAAACCCTTGGAGAGTTCTAAGTAGCGAGTGCTCATCAACAGACTTTAGAACCCAGAGACGGGTCTAAAGACCCGCCACTACAAAGACTACTTCGAGTACAGCTCGACGATGAGCTGCTCGTTGATCGGCGGCGTCTGCACGTCTTCGCGCTTGGGCAGAGCCACGACTTTGGCTTTGAACTGCTCACGCTGCTGCTCGAGCCAGGGCACGGCGTTCTGGCTCTGCGCGACGTTGCGCGCTTCGAGCACCATGGCGTTCTGATGCATCTTTTCCTTGATGGCAATTTCCTCGCCCACGGTCACGAGGTAAGAAGGGATGTTCACCTTCTTTCCGTTTACCCGGACATGACCGTGCAAGACGAGTTGCCGCGCCTGCGCGCGCGAGGACGCCAAGCCCGCGCGCCACACGACGTTGTCGAGACGGCGTTCGAGCATAACGATGAGGTTTTCGCCCGACGGGCCCTTCATGCGCACAGCTTTCTCAAAATAATTCCGGAATTGGCGCTCGAGCAGTCCGTAGGTGCGCTTCACTTTTTGCTTTTCGCGCAACTGCAGGCCGTAGCCCACAATCTTGGGGCGCCGCGACTGCCCGTGCTGCCCCGGAACGAAGTTGCGCTTTTCGATGGCGCACTTCTCCGTAAAGCAGCGGAGGCCTTTCAAAAACAGCTTCTGCCCTTCCCTGCGGCACAGGCGGCAGACCGCATCACGATGTCTTGCCAACTTCTATTCTCCCTTCACAAAACCGTTCTTAGTTTTCAGTCCTAAGTTATAAGTTCTAAGTAAAGACTCAACCCTTCGCGTTTCTGAAAATCCGCTTTTGTCTGCAACTCCCTTTCTTTGCTCTTTCTCTGTCTAGTTTCGCTGCCTCACAAATCCCTGGCGGATCGTTCCTTTGGGAGTTCCTTCTTCCGCCTTTACTTACTTAAAACTAAGAACTTAAGACTGCGTCAGACGCGGCGGCGTTTGGGCGGACGGCAGCCGTTGTGCGGAATCGGCGTAACGTCGCGGATCAGCACGATGTGCAATCCCGCGGCGGACAGGGCGCGCACGGCGGATTCACGTCCCGAGCCCGGCCCTTTGACGCGCACCTCGACGCTCTTCATGCCGTACTGGTCGCGCGCGACCCCGGCTGCGGCCAGCGAAGCCTGTTGCGCGGCGTACGGCGTGCCCTTGCGCGAACCCTTGAAGCCGATGGCGCCGGCCGAAGACCAGCACATGGTGCGGCCGTCGGGATCGGTGATGGTGATCTGCGTGTTATTGAACGACGCAGCCACGTACACGACGCCATGCGGCACGACGCGACGCTCCCGCTTCTTCTTGAATTCCTTCTTGCGCTTAGCCGCCGGCTTTGCCGGTGCAGCGCCTTCCGGCGTTGCCGCTGCGCTCTTTGGGGCCTTTGGTTCTTTTGCCACGATTCACTCCGTTCTTTCGACTGCCAAATTCTATCCACAAAAAGCCGGCACGCTCTGCCCCGTCCTTACCATCTGCCAGTTGGAAAAGCGGCAGCTGGGCTGCCGCGCTCCAAATTAGCCCTTCTTGCCTACGGTCTTCTTCTTGGCCGCAACGGCGCCGCGCCGCGGACCCTTGCGGGTGCGCGCGTTGGTGTGCGTGCGCTGCCCGCGAACCGGTAAATTGCGGCGGTGACGAATCCCGCGATACGCCTGAATTTCAATCAGGCGGCGGATGTTCATCTGAATCTCCTTGCGGAGATCGCCTTCGACTCGGCCTTCCGACTCGATGGCCTGGCGGATGTGATTGATTTCATCTTCCGTCAGGTCGCGAATCTTTTTCGTGTGATCCACGCCGGCCTTGGCGGCGAGCTTTTTCGCGCGCTCCTGCCCGATGCCGTAGATCGCGGTCAACCCGATCCAAAGGCGCTTTTGCGGCGGAAGATCTACACCTGCGATGCGTGCCATGATTTCTCCAAGTTCTCAGTTGTAAGTCATAAGTTCTAAGTCAGAGACCGAACCCCTCTTAGGAGCCAGCCGTTCTTTCTTACTTACAACTTAAAACTTATTACTTATAACTGCCTTTATCCCTGGCGCTGCTTGTGCTTGGGGTTGACGCAAATCACCCGCACCACACCGCGCCGGTGGATCACCTTGCATTTGTCACAAATCTTTTTCACTGATGCCCGAACTTTCATGTGCTCCTCAATTCGCTACCAAACTCCGCGCAGCATGCTGCGCCACTGCAACTTCTTTGAACGCCGGCGTAAAGCCGTGGCCACAAAAACCTGGCTCACTACTTGTAACGATAGACGATGCGGCCGCGCGTCAAATCGTACGGCGAAAGCTCGACCGCAACTTTGTCTCCCGCCAAGATGCGAATAAAATTCTTGCGCATTTTGCCCGAAACGTGCGCCAAAACCTGGTGCTTGTTCTCCAGCTCGACGCGGAACATGGCGTTGGGCAGCGGTTCGATGACCGTAGCCATCACTTCAATGGCGTCCTCTTTCGGATTTCCCGAGTCGCCTTTGTCCCCTTTCTTCTTCTCTTCGAACTGCCTCGCCATATTCTCCTGTTCTCTTGAGAGTTGTTAGTTATAAGTTCTGGTTCAGGGTTTTACCTGCTCGTTTCTTACTTAAAACTAAAAACTTCCAACTTAAAACTCCTTCACCACGACGGCCCGGTCACTTCTTTCGGGCGCGTCAAAATCCACGGCCCGTTGGCAGTGACCGCCACGGTGTGCTCGAAGTGCGCCGAAGGACTGCCATCGGCAGTTTCCGCGGTCCACTCATCGCGCATCCGCACTTCCGGGCGCCCGGCGTTCACCATCGGCTCAACGGCGATGACCATGCCTTCCTGCAACCGCGCGCCGCGCCCTTCCTCGCCGTAATTCGGCAGATTGGGCTCGTCATGCATCCTGGTGCCAATGCCGTGCCCGACGAACTCTCGCACCACCGAAAAACCGTTTTGCTCGACCCAGGTCTGCACAGCGTGGCCGACGTCACCCAGTCGGTTGCCGGCGCGCATTTTGTCAATCGCGCGGTCGAGCGACTCGCGGGTCACGTCCAGCAGTTTCTTTACCTCGGGCCGAACATTCCCGAGAGGGACCGTCACTGCCGAATCCGCGTAGTAGCCGTCCACTTCCATGCCGAAGTCGATCGAGACGATGTCGCCCTCGCGCAATTTCCGCTTAGGCGACGGAATCCCGTGAACGATCTCGCTGTTCACCGAAGTGCACAGCGAGCACGGGTACCCGCGGTAACCCTTGAACGCAGCGTGCCCCGGTTTGCCCGCGATCTTTTCCTCGGCCAGCTTCTCGAGGTCCATCGTGGTCATGCCGGGCTTGACGGCGCTTCGCAGCGCAGTCAAAACTTCGTAAACAATGAGCCCTGCGCGGTGCATCTTCTGCAGCTCTTCGGCACTTCGCAGGTGAATCGCCATCCGATCCCTTTGTCAACGGTCCTTCCGGCTTCCAGGGCCCATCCGAGCCCTGCGCATCCGCCTAACGCGAATTGCGCACAATTTCGAGCACGCGCTGCTTTACTTCGTCAATGCCCTTCGAGGCGTCCACATCGTGCAAGCGGCCGAGCCTCCGGTAATACGACACCAGCGGTTCGGTCAGCTTCTCGTACGCCTCCAGCCGCGGCGCTACAATCTCTTCCCGGTCGTCCGGCCGCTGAATCAGCTCTCCGCCGTCGTTGTCGCAGCGGCCTTCGACTTTCGGCGGGCGCTCGAAAATATTGTAAATCTCCCCGCCCACCTTGCACATGCGCCGGCCGGTGATGCGTTTCAAAATCAGCGCCGGGTCCAGCGCAAAATGTACGACCAGCGCCGGCCGGTAACCATTCTGCCGCAACAGCACGCTTAAGTACTGCGCCTGCGCGACGGTCCGGGGGAAACCGTCAAACACAAAACCGTGCGAGCAATCCGGCCGCTCGATGCGCTCCCGGACCATTTTCAGCACCAGCGAGTCCGGAACCAGGTCGCCGCGCGCCATGATGGGTTTCACCTGCATACCCAGCGGCGAGTCCATGCTGACATGCTCGCGAAACATGTCGCCGGTCGAAAGATGCGGCACGCGGTACAGCTTGGCCACTTCTTTCGCCTGCGTGCCTTTTCCCGCGCCCGGAGGCCCAAGGAAAATAACAGCGCGGTCCAGTCTTTCCGGGGCCCGAGTCTCCGGAGCCACTCCGCTTGCCTCTCCTAGCGCCGACCGCGCAACCGGCCCTTCCGCGCAAACCCTTCGTAATTCCTCATCACCAACTGAGCTTCGAGCTGCTGCACCGTGTCCATGGCCACGCCGACCACAATCAGCAGCGAGGTGCCGCCAAAATAGAAGGTCACGCCCAAGCCCTTCAGGAACCAGATCGGGAAGTGGCGGTCAAACCAAGCGCCGATGCCCCAGCCGATATGGTCGAGATGAATGCCGGCGATCATCCACTCAGGGATCAGGCAAACAATCGCCAGATAAATCGCGCCAATGAGCGTAAGCCGCTTCAGAATCTTGCTGACATGCTCGGAGGTAGTACGGCCCGGCCGAATGCCCGGGATGAACCCGCCATTCTTGCGCATGTTGTCAGCAAGCTCCGTTGGGTTGAAGACAATGCCGATATAGAAGAAACAAAAAAGCACAATTAGCGTGACGTACACCACGGTGTACAGCGGCTCACCCCACCTGAGTATGTCAGCGATGTTCTGCACAAAGACGTAACGTTTCCCGAGCACCTGCGCTGCGGTGAGGGGAAAAGCCAACAGAGAGCTGGCAAAAATCGGCGGAATCACGCCGCCGGAATTGACGCGCAGCGGCAAGTAAGAAGATTGCCCGCCCATAACCCGGCGCCCGACAACGCGCTTGGCGTACTGCACCGGGATGCGGCGCTGGCCGCCCTCGACGAACACGATGAACGCCACCACTGCGATCATCAAAACAATCAAAAGAATCATGTAGATGGGAGTAAAGCCGCCCCACTGGTGGGTTACGAAAGCCTTGTCATAGAGATCTCGGATGGCGCGCGGCAGGCCGACGACGATGCCGACAAAAATAATCAGCGACATGCCGTTGCCGATGCCTCGTTCGCTGATCTGCTCTCCCAGCCACATGATGAAAGCGGAGCCGGTGGTCAGCGTGAGAACAGTCATCAAGACGAAAGGAAGACCAGGGTGGTAGACAAGATTCTGCTGCGACTCCAGCGTGCCGGCGATGGTCAGCGACTGGATGATGCTGAGCACGATGGTCAGGTAGCGTGTGTACTGCGTAATCTTTTGCCGGCCGAGTTCGCCTTCCTTCTGCAACCGTTCGAGGTAAGGGAACACCACTTGCATCAACTGGAGAATGATGGAAGCGGTGATGTAGGGCATGATGCCCAGCGCGAAAATGGTGAGCTGGCGGAAGTTGCCGCCGCTGAAGAGGTCGAAAAGTCCCAGGGCCGTACCCTGCGCATTCGCGAAGATGCGTTCCAACTCGGTGACATTGATGCCGGGCGTGGGAATGTGCGCACCAATGCGGTACACCGCCAGCAGCGCCAGCGTGAACAAGACGCGGTTCCGCAAATCTTCGATGCGGAACATGTTTCGGATGGCTTCGATAAACCGGTTCATAGCTGTACCCGACAACTTTTTCTAGGCTACCACCTCAAATGTGCCGCCCGCCTTAGCAATTTTCTCCTTGGCCGAAGCGCTGAAAGCGTGCGCGTGAATCGCGAGCTTGTTCTTCAATTCGCCGTCGCCCAGGACCTTGATAGGATCCGTGGCGCGGCGGACAAAGCCATGCGCGCGCAGCAACTCGGGAGTGACCGTTTCCCCGGCGGGAAAAACGTTGAGTTCTTCCAGATTCACCACCGAATACGTGACGCGGAATAGATTGTGAAAGCCGCGCTTCGGGACGCGCCGGTGCAGCGGCATCTGGCCGCCTTCAAACCCGCGGCGGCGCGAGTAGCCGCGGCGGGACTGCTGACCCTTGTTGCCAGCGCCTGCGGTCTTGCCGAGCTTGGAGCCGATGCCGCGGCCCACGCGCACTTTCCGAATGCGCGAGCCTGCGGGCGGATGCAAATTCGAGAGAGCGAAAGAGCGATGCTCTTTCGATGCCGGAGTCGCCGGCTTGTGCTGGCCGCGCTTTCGCGACCGGCTTGCCTTCTTTTTCGCCATTCTTCTACTCCACCACTTCCACGAGGTGCCGCACCTTGTGAATCATGCCGCGAACAGCCGGCGTGTCCTGGCGCTCCACCACTTGATGCAATCGCCGCAAGCCCAGGCCACGAATGGTCTGGCGCATGTCATCGGTGCAGCCGATGAAGCTGACCACCCACTTGATCTTCACGTTGCCGGAACTTTTCGCGGCGGTTTTCTTCTGCGTGGTCATGCGTTGGTCTCACTGACGGCAGCCTTCTCCTTGGAGGTCCTGCCGCTGATTTCGTCCACCGTTTTCGAGCGCGTCTCGGCCACTTGCGCGGCGTCTTTCAAACCAAGAAGCGCCGCGAACGTGGCCTTGACGACGTTGTGCGGATTGGAGGTGCCAATGGATTTCGTCAGCACATTGGTGATGCCCGCAACCTGCATCACCTTGCGCACCGGGCCGCCAGCAATCACGCCCGTTCCTTCGCCCGCGGGTTTCAAAAGCACTTGCGCCGAGCCGTAACGGCCAAGGACCTGATGAGGAATCGTGGAACCCTTAAGGTTCATCTTGATCAGATTCTTCTTAGCCTGCTCGATGCCCTTCTTGATGGCCATGGGCACTTCGCGCGCCTTGCCCATGCCGAATCCCGCATGGCCGTGGCTGTCGCCGACAACGACCAGCGCGGAGAAACTCAGGTTCTTGCCACCCTTGACGACTTTGGTGACGCGGTTGATGGCGATCACGTCGTCCTTCAAGTCCGAAGGGTTCACTTCGAGGAGGCGGCGAACCGCTAGACTCTCGCGTAAAATTTGCTTGGACATAGGCTTAGAACTGTAACCCCGCTTCCCGCGCCGCATCCGCGAGCGCCTTGACGCGACCGTGATATTTATATCCGCCGCGGTCGAATACTACTTTGCTCACTCCGGCGGACTTGGCGCGCTCGGCAATAGTCTTGCCGATGACTTTGGCCGCCGCGACATTGCCGCCGCCCTTCAACTTCTTTTTCGTTTCGGCATCGATGGAGCTCGCGGAGACCAGCGTCTTGCCGGAGCGGTCATCAATGACCTGGGCGTAGATGTGCCCCAGCGAACGATACACGCAGAGGCGTGGACGCTCCGGAGTCCCTTCAACGCGCGTGCGCACGCGCTGATGCACGCGCTGCCGGTGCAAATCCCGAGATAGCTTTCTGACTCGTGCCGATGCCACTTGTGTTTCTCCTAAGAAACGAAAACTATGCAAATCCCAGACGGGCGGCCCCTACGTAAAAACTACGCCGCGGCACCGCCGGCCTTCGCGCCCGCCTTGCCGGCTTTCTTCTTCAGGCGCTCGCCGGTGATGCGCACGCCTTTCTGCTTGTACGGATCGGGCGGACGCAACGCGCGCATGTCAGCAGCCACCTGGCCGACCTGGCCTTTGTCCGCGCCGCTCACGACGATGTGCGTCTGTTTGTCCACGGCGACTTGAATGCCTTCCGGAATCGGAAATTCGATCGGATGCGACTTACCAAGCGCGAAGGCAACGATCTTGCCCTTCAGTTCCGCGCGGTAACCGACACCGACGATGTCGAGCTCCTTCTTGAATCCCGACGTGACGCCGTGCACCGCGTTGGCCACCAGCGCGCGCGCCAAGCCGTGCAGCGCGCGATGCTCTTCGGTGGCGCGCTTGGCGGTGAGGACGCCGTCCTTCTGCTCGAAGGTAATCCCCTGCGGCAGGGGGACCGAAAGTTTTCCTTTCGGGCCCTGCACTTCAACTTTTCCATCCTGGAGCGCGATTTTCACGCCCGAGGGCACTGGAATTGGTTTGTGTCCGATGCGTGACATCTTCTGTCTCTTCCTCGCCTAAGAAATTCCGCTTACCACACTTCACAAAGAATCTCGCCGCCGACTTTGTTCTTGCGCGCGGCGCGGCCGCTCATCACGCCTCGCGGCGTTGTGAGAATGCTGATGCCCAAGCCGCCTACTACCGGGCGAATCTCCATTGCGCCGCAGTAGGAGCGCGCGCCGGGCCGGGAAATCCGCTTCATGCCGCTGATGACGCTTCGGCGGTCGGGCGTGTACTTCAGGAAAACGCGCAACACTTTGCGCGTTTTGTTCTCGTCCACCAGTTTGTAGGTCGAGATGTAGCCCTCTTCCTTCAGGATGCGCGCGATTTCCGTCTTGAGCTTCGAGACAGGAACGTCAACGCGCTGGTGCTTGGCGGCCGCCGCGTTGCGGAGGCGCGTCAGAAAATCGGCGATGGGATCCGTCTGCATAATTCTCCTACCAACTGGCTTTCACGACGCCGGGGATTTCTCCGCGCAGCGCCATGCCGCGAAAGCAGATGCGGCACATCTGAAACTTGCGAATATAGCCGCGCGCTCGGCCGCAGCAACGGCAGCGGTTGCGCACCCGTACCTTGAACTTCGGCTTCTTGCGGGTCTTGGCGATTTTTGCGGTTCGTGCCATGGATTAAGCTGCCCCTCTTTCGCGCAGCGGAACCCCGAGGCCCTTCAGCAGCTCGCGGCCCTGCTCGTCATTTTTCGCCGACGTGGTCAGCGTGATGTTCATACCCTTGATCTTGTCCACACGCGTGTAATCGATCTCGGGGAAAACTAACTGGTCCTTGAGCCCGAGCGTGTAGTTCCCGCGGCCGTCGAAAGCGTTCGAGGGCAAGCCGCGGAAATCGCGCACGCGCGGCAGCACCACGTTGCAAAGGCGGTCGAGAAATTCGTACATACGGTCGCCGCGCAGCGTTACCGCGCAGCCGATGGGCATGCCCTTGCGAATCTTGAAATTCGCGATGGACTTCTTGGCGCGCGTGATAATCGCTTTCTGCCCGGTGATTTGCCCGAGCTCCTGCGCCGCGGTGTCCAGCAGCTTCACGTTCTGGCTGGCTTCGCCGAGCCCGATGTTCACCGTGATCTTCTGCAGCTTCGGGACGGCCATGCGGTTCTTCCAGCCAAAGCGCTTCATCAGCGCGGCCACCGTCTCGCTCCGGTATTTTTCCTGCAATCGGCTTTTCATCGCCTTCTTCTGCCTCGTCCTTTACTCACTACTTGTAGCCACTACTTGTCCAACGTCGACTTACAATGCCGACAGCTGCGCATCTTCGAGCCGTCCGGCAAAACCGTGTGGCCGACGCGCGTGTGCTTGCCGCAACTCGGGCAAATGACCATCACGTTGGAAACATTGATGGCCGCTTCCTTTTCCACGATCCCGCCCTTGACGTTCTTCGAAGGGTTGGGGCGCGTGTGTCGCTTGATGATGCTCACGTGCTCAACGACCACGGTATTCTTCGTTGGGTTGACGGAAAGCACGCGGCCGCTCTTCCCCGCGTCCTT
The DNA here is from genome assembly GCA_036518275.1 of Candidatus Acidiferrum sp. GTDB lineage: Bacteria > Acidobacteriota > Terriglobia > Acidiferrales > UBA7541 > Acidiferrum. The sequence goes on along the minus strand of DATDNK010000482.1, from coordinate 583 downwards.
GCCGGCCAGCACCTTGACTTGGTCGCCCTTGCGAACCTGAATCGGGAACCGCTCGGCTCTTAGATGTGTCAGTGCCATGAGTTACCAAACCTCCGGAGCCAGCGAAACGATCTTGGTGAACTTTTTTTCGCGAAGCTCACGAGCAACCGGGCCGAACACGCGCGTGCCAATGGGCTCGCCGGCATCGTTGATGAGCACCGCGGCATTGTCGTCAAACCGGATGTAGGTGCCGTCCTTGCGCCGGCGCTCTTTGCGCATGCGCACCACCACTGCTTTCACAACGCTTCCCTTCTTGATCTGGCTTTCTGGCGTAGCTTCTTTCACCGCGGCAGTGACGACATCGCCGAGGCCGGCTTGGAGTCCAGCATCGCCGCCCACCGGCATGATGCATGTCAGCTTGCGCGCGCCGGAATTGTCCGCCACCGTCAGCCAGGTTCGCATCTGAATCATTGGTCTGCTCCCCTGTCCCTATTGCTTGGCCGACGCGCTCGACGCCAGCACTTCTTTCAAACGCCACCGCTTCAGCTTCGAGAGCGGCCGCGAGGCCACAATGCGCACCGTGTCGCCGAGCTTGGCCTGGCGC
>DATDNK010000481.1:0-20162 GCA_036518275.1 Candidatus Acidiferrum sp. | reverse complement strand
GGAATTAGCGGTGAATGTGTCTCGGAACCAACGCAGCGAAAGACCAGCGGCTTGCGTGACGCCCATGACGTGCCAGCGGCCGGGAATAGCATGACAAAACGTGTGCAGGCGGCCACGGGGATCGAGTGCGGGGCGGTCGGTTGCCGCAAAGACAACGCCAGATGTGCCGATTGTAGCGCTGACCGTGCCAGGAGAAATAATGCCCATGCCGACGGCGCCGGCGGCCTGATCGCCTGCGCCCGCGACGACCGGAGTGCCCGCGGCGAGCCCACATTCCGCCGCTCCTTCAGCGGAAACTCTCGCGCACACATCGGGGGATTCGTAAACCGCAGGAAGCAAGCTCTCGTCGAGCGCAGCAGCGTCCAGCATTTCCGCGGACCAGCGGCGCCGAGACACATCGAGGAGTAAAGTGCCGGAAGCGTCGGCCACGTCGGTGGCGCGTTCGCCCGTAAGCCGGAAGCGTACGTAGTCTTTAGGAAGCAATACGTAGCGAACGCGATTCCAGTTGTCCGGTTCGTTTTCGCGGACCCAAAGAATCTTCGTGAGCGTGAAGTTCGGGAGCGCAGGATTGCAGGTGAGTTGAATCAGGCGTTGCAGACCCAAAGCTCGCGTGAGATCGCGGCATTGTTTTTCTGTGCGGACGTCGCACCAAATCAGCGCGGGCCGAACAACATTTCCCTTTTCGTCCACAAGGACCGCGCCGTGCATCTGACCGGAGAAGCCGACGCAGTCGATGTCTTTGCCACTGAGCCTCGCGCTGGCAAGAGCTTTGCGAACAGCGATGCAAGTTGCGCGCCACCAGTCCTCAGGCTGCTGTTCTGCCCAACCAATCTGCGGAGAAGCAAAGGGCTGATGATCTTCCGTGGCAGATGAGACCAACCGGCCAGTTTGGTCGATTACGATGGCACGCGTGCCGCCCGTTCCAACGTCAATTCCAAGTACGTAGATAGAGCCTCCTCGAGGACTTCAGAACGCAGCTGTGCGAATCATCATAGCTATCCGAGCAGAGATGGCAAGAGAATGGGTGCGAGAGCGCCCTAACCGAGTCGCTCCAGGGATGTTTTGTTTGCAGAAGCGCCGTCGGCCCTATTCGCTGGTCATGATAAAGAGCGGCTTCATTTCGAAGCTGGCGTAATGCGGGCGGAGCCGCTCGGTGCTGTAGTGTTCTTTGACGTTGACGACTTTTTTTGTGGCCGTAACGGTGTCGATCGGCATGTTGTCGTAGCGGCCGTTCTTCAGGACGACTAGGCGGCCGTGAATCTTGCTGAGGATGAGGTCGAGCGCGAGATTTCCGTAAGCCATTGGCACAATGGAATCAATGGCGTCGGGGTCACCGCAGCGCACCAGATAACCCAACTTTTGATTGATGACTTCGATTTTCTTACCTTTGTTGTATTTGGGAGAAAGATGCGTCAACTCTTCCGAGACAAGGTCACCTATGCCACCCAGTTTTTTGTGGCCAAACGCATCGGCTGCCTCTTTTTGAAAGATCATTTCGCCACCTTCGAACATGGCGCCTTCGGAAACTAAAACCGTCGAGTAATGGCTGGGATTGTGGGAGCGGTCGGAGCTGAGCAGCTCACAAAGCTGCTCGATGTCGAACTTATGCTCGGGGATGACACAGCGATTGGCGGCGCCAGCCATCGTGGGCAGCATCGCTGTGAAGCCGGCATAGCGGCCGAAGACTTCTAGCACCATAAAGCGCTCATGCGACCCCGCGGACGTGCGCAGGCTGTTGGTGAGCTGAATCGTGCGAGTAATGCACGTGCTGAAGCCGATGCAGTAATCCGTGCCGGGTACGTCGTTGTCCATGGTCTTGGGAATGCCAACGACCTTGAAGCCTTCCTGGTAAAGGCGCACAGCATAACTGAGGGTGTCGTCGCCACCGATGGGAATGAGGTATTCCACGCCCAGCCATTCGAGATTTTTCAGAACTTCTGGAGTCAGATCGCCTTTGGCTGTGAAAGAGTCTTTCAGATGAGGCGGGAGGCTGTCGTTGTCGACGCGACTCGGGTTTGTGCGTGAGGAATGAAGAAACGTGCCGCCCGTGCGTCCTGCACGATTAACCACTTCTTCAGTAAGAACTTGATAATTATCGGAATTGTCGTGCTGCTTGTCGCGGACCATGTCCACTAGTCCGGCCCAGCCGCGGCGAATGCCAATAACTTCGTAACCTTCGCGGAGCGCGCGAAAAGTGACGGCGCGGATGGCGGGATTGAGACCGGGAACGTCACCTCCCCCGGTGAGGATGCCGATGACCCCTTTCTTGGTCCTGACGTTTGCCATGAATCGACGAAGCGCCCTTTCGTAAGATATCGAACAGAGAATTATCCGCTTTGCTGCAGATTTTAGGAAGGGCTTGAAGAACGATTCGTTTTTTTTAGCACGAATACGTGCAAAAAAGGCGGAACGACGTCCGCCCTTTTGTCTTCAAGAGAAAACGAGCGCCTCTTTGTGGAAAGCTCTCGCGGATTGCGCTAGGACGCCGGCGCTGCTGCCACGGGTTCGGTGGAATCCTGGATGGTCAGCATGTCGGTGCGCACTTTCTCCCATTCGAGCAGAGTAAGACCGTGGGAGGCAAAGAACTTCCGGATTTTGGCCGAGTCCCAATTCATGACCTTTTCCATCATCGGTACGAGCACGCTCATGGCGTTGTCGCTCAGCACCGTGCGCTTGGCCACTCGCGTAATGAACTTGGCTTCACTGACCGCGATGGTCAGGCCGTCGTACTGGTTGACGTGCATCATTACCGGCAAATCCGAGCTGCCGTCGCCCATGTAAATGATCTGGTCGTGGCTGATGCCGAGGCTCGCGCGAAGCTCTTCGAGCACAGTGATTTTGCCCCAGCCTGCGGAGGCACGAATGATCGAATCCACCTCACCTGACTCTTTGTAGCGGAAGCGCGTTCCGAAGATGTGATCCGGCGGAACGATGCCTTCGAGCGCCGATTGAATAATTTCCTGTGGCGCCGCGGAAATCACGTTGAAATGGAATTTGTAGCCTTCGCCAAAGCTGTCGAGCGCGCGCGCGAAGAGTGCCACGTCGTGCTTCAGGCGAATGCGCTTGCCGGTCTCGACGAGATGCTCGCGCCGAACGCGGCGAAAATCCGGGTCATGCAGTATGAGATAACTTAGCTCTGCGCCCTGTTGGACGAGGTTAATCTCGGCCAGGCCTTTAACCTTGTCGTGAAACCCGTGAAAACCGATGAGCTCGCTTAGAACGACGCCAGAGTCGTTGAAGCTGAGTGTCTGGTCGAAATCGCTGGCCAGCAAGTATTGTTTTGGCATGTACTGGTACTCCTTGTGTCCCTCTCCTTAAAGGGGATGACTCTGGGAAGCCTGCACCCTCTAACTACACCTTAACTGCGTCACTTCCCGAACCCCTCACGAATTATTTTGATGGGTGCGATGCGATAAAAATGTGAACGATCTATTATACCTTGATTTAGATGCGAGGCATGCATAACAGGTTAGAAAGAAAGGAGATGCGTGTATAAAATGGACACAAAATCTTGCAAGTCCCCCACTCAGAGAGACATAAAGGGGGCAAAGAAAATAGGAAGATGAACTTCGAGAGGGACTCACCGGCTGGATGGCCAACCTTCGGCTCTTTGGGTCCAAAACCAGGATTTCAGGCGGTCCAGCCAGCCCGTGGAGGTAGCGGTCTGCCCAGGCCGGGGATTCATGATCGGTTCATCAGTAACCGAGTATGGCTGCCCATCGCGGAGATAGAGCGCTTGGGCTTCAGCTCGATTCAACGGACGAGCCCCGCGGCGCCCGAAAACAGCGAGTTGGTTGCCCGATTCATCTACGGCGCGGTCGCGGTCAATGCCCTTTGAAATGGCTAACGCGGGGCCGAGAGTGCGAGCCGTAGCAATGAGCTTTGGCGTTGGCCGCGGGCTGAACCCGGAAAAGTGTCCCGGATCGTCCCACGGCGAAATGATTTGCAGAACCCGGAGGCCATTTTTACCGTCGGCGACAAATGCAAAAGCGCTGGCGGCGACCATACCGATCTTCACATCGTTCACGTCATTAAGGTGGCCCTCCGCGTTGAAAATCTGGTCGAGTTTGGGGGCGCCCGGTTTTTCTACATCGACAATCGCCAGGCCTTGCTTGCCTGCGGAAATGTAAGCGTAAGTCCGCGCAACGTAAACATTGCGAGCATCTTCAAACGGAACTAACGCATCCGCAATGGGCTTTGGCTGAGCGAGATCGGTGACATCCAGAGCCTTTAGGCCGTCGCGGTCCACGACGAACGCGTAGCGGAATTGCACGGCGATTCCGCGAGGCTCGTTTAGTGCGGGCGCGCCAATCGTCGCCGTCACGCGCGGTGCAAGAGGATTGTCGAGGTCCACAACGACCAGAGCTTTGTCCGTCAGTATGTAAGCAAACGTCCCGGAAATAGTAATCCGGCGCGCTCCTGTGAGAACGCCACCAGGATTGAAAGCCATCGCGCGCGTTAGGAAATTGTCGGCGGGATTGCCATTGAGCAGCGTTCCCACACCGGGGCTCCTTGATTTCAAATCCGGGTTGCCAATGATCACCAGACCTTCTTCTTTATCTGCGACGTAGAGAAATCCATAGAGGAGATGAATCGCCTGTTCTTCGTTCTCCGGCAATTGTTGGCGAAGAGGATCAACGCCAAGTGTCGTGGGCGAAGCAATCGCCGTTGCGTTCTTTGTTGGAACAAAAAACCGCTGGCCCACGGGCGAAACCGGTGCGGTCGTAATTTTCTCGGAGAATCCCTTGTTATCGATATTCGAGATGTCGTATACGCGAAGACCGCCTGTCCCGGTCGCGGCGTACGCGTATTCGCCGCGCGCCTGAATGTCGAGAACGTTGCCGGGGTGCTCCGAGGTAGTATGAAGTGTCCGACCGCCCTCGACGAACTTTTTGAAGTTATCAGGATACGCGATGCGCTGAAGGTCGCTGCCATAGATGGCTTCCGGTTCGTCGTGTTCGGCGACCGGGATGGCTTCCAACCCCTTGTATCCCGTGGCCACGTAAACGTAGCGTCCCATGAAGTTCATGAAGTTGGTGCCTTGCAATAGAAGCTGCGCCATCCAGGCGTTGTTGTCATTCTCGGCGGAGACGTGACAATCGCTGCATTGCTTCGTCTCCCTTGCTCGAACCGTATGCGGCACAAACGTGCTGAAGGCCTGGCCGGAAAGACCCGGCGCCGAAATCGTTTGCTGCGTGTAGTACAGCCATTCACGGTTCGCGTTTTGCGAACTGACCAGCACGGCACAGGACGAGCGTGCGGGCGCGATGCGATGCCCCGTAACCGTGCCATCGACTCCCAGCATGTAAATGTCGTCACGCAGAACCTGGAAGTTGTAGCTGGTGTAGTTCTTCGTGAGCAACCCTTCGTTGTGAAGCATCGGACGCCGTGCGTTCGCGGTCATCTGCAAGTGACAACCGAAGCATGTCGGCGTCCACGAAGTGTGGCAGGAATAGCAAGTCATTTTGCTATTGGCGTGCGCAAGGGCTGCGTCGTCCGTGGGCGTCTGCGCCGGAACGATGCCGTCCTTGTTCATCAGCTTGGCGCGCAGCGATTTCGCATTGAAGTGCGCGTTGCCGGGTGTGATCGTATCCAGGGTTTGCACCACCTCCCACTCTTTATTTTCTTCCGACATCGAGCGCTGAATTAATTTGTCGCCTCGCCATTCGAATCGGCGCAGGCCCCACGGCGTGCGCAGCCCATCCAGGTGTCGTCCGCGTTCGCCACCTGGCACCGCCGGTTCGGGCGCGGCCGGACCTGAAGTCAAGAGCGTGGCTTTCTTTCGAATCGTGCCGTGACAATCGACGCAATCAATTTCGACCGCGGCGCGCGGCTCGCCATAAATCTTGCCGTTTCCGTGATTATCCTGCTCAAAATGGCAATCGTTGCACTGCATTCCTTTTTCCAGGTGAATGTCCGCGAGATGCACTGCCTTACCAAAGCGATCCGGATCATCAATCGCGATGGTTTTGCCATCTTTATCGAGCCAGTTTCCTTTGCGATCGTGACTAAACACCGAGCGGAAGACCCAGCCGTGTCCATGGAAATCGGCGAACTGCGTCGTCCTTAATTGCTTGTTGAACTCCGCGCTGCCGGTTTGCTCCAGGAATTTCTCATCGCTCCAAAGCCCCCGCGCCGCCGCCGCTTCGGGATTGCGCAAATAGGATTCGTAGCGTTCCTCTTCCGTGGGACTGTGCTGCTCCTTCGGGTACATCTTGTCGCCGTCGATCTCGTTGTCCCACCACGTGAACCCGAAATACGTCGTCATCATATTCGCACCTGGATGGATATGACAGATCATGCACTGGCTCGAAGGAATCGAGCGCGTGAAAGTGTGCTTAATCGGATGGCCCGGCTCGTTCTTGGGAATCGTGGGATCGGAAGCAGCGCTGAAGCCCGAGTGGCCGAAGGCCGCATACGCTCCGGAGTGCGCAGCATCTCGATCGTTCGCGTAAATCACATGACATGCGGTGCAGCCACTCCCGCGGTAGTCACCGGCGTGATCGTTGGTGCCAGGAAAAGACAGCACCGGATCAACCAGGCGCGTCTTTTGCAAACCAAGGAACACGGGATCCGTGCGCAACTCCGTGCCAAATCCGCGATCGCTGAGCTTTTCATCCGGCTTGCCTGGATCTTCTTCGCGATTGGGATTGCCAATCTCTGCTTTTTTGCGCCCGCCGCGCTCGAACACGCGCAGAACGTTCCCAGGCTGCGAAATTTCCCAGCGGTAAAGAGGACCGAGCTCGGGGATTACGCCTTTGGTTCGTGTTTCTTCCAGGGTGGGCTTCGGAAATGTCCTGATCGATTCCGGCAAGCCGTTTCGATTGTAGCTTTCACCGAAGCGGGCGTTCTTCGAGGGATAACCGCCGTTGTTATACAGCGCGGCACCCCACAGCAAACCGACGTGAGTCATCGTGCTGGTGGAGACCGCTCGCACTTCCGCCGCATGGCAACCAATCGCGCCGCAAGTTTCCGGCGCAACGCGCAAATCTCCCGGATTGACGAACTTGATGTATTCCGCGGATTCCTTGAGCCACAACGTGTAGGCGCGCTCTGGTAAGTTTGCCCGATCCTTGAATATCGCATTGCGCGGCTGCACGTGAGCCTTTTCTTTAGCGGAATTGTACTCGATAGATTTCGGCGAAATTCCGGGAGCAATTGCAACCGACCCATTCCCTCCGTGACAGTCGGTGCAGCCGAGATGCACCGTTTTCGTCGGATGCATCGTTGGCTCGTCGGTTGCGGTGTGGCACGAGATGCAGCTAGACGATTTTCCGTAGACTTCTTCCAGCGACTCATTCTTAGTTGAATTTGTCTGCCGCCGATCTTGTGCTCTCGCAGAGAGCTTTCGCGGAAGGTCTCCGAACATCAACAGGAGCAAAGAACACAGAGCAAGCAGAAACGGAAGCAACCCCGTCGGGCGCAGTGGCAGCACGCTTGTTTCATCTCTTGTAGAGGCGCAGCATGGCTGCGCCCCAGCTACCGAGCCTTCCAATGCGGCGTAGACCTGCTCTTTGCCTTCGTGTTTCATTTTTCAATTCAGAACGTAAACTTCATCGCGCCAAAAAGCGAGAACTGCGTGCGGCTCGTGTAGATATCTTTGAAACCCTGGCCCGGTTGCAGCGCTGAAGTTCCGCCGGTGAACACGATGTTTTCCGTGAGCGGCGGACGGTATTCCACGCCAACGCCAAGGTCTTCGCCAATCGCGTGACGGATGGGCGACTGAAATAGCAAAAATTCCAGCGGCTCGGTGCGATCGAATCGCAGATAATTGAAATTCGCGAACCCGCGCAGCTTGGGCGTGATTTCGAAATTCGCTCCGGCGTTGGCCAGGAAAATTCCCGGATTCACGAAGTTAGCCTGGCCCTCTTCCTTGCTAGCGCGCAGCGAAGGAATCAGGCTGCCTGGTGTCGTGAGCAAAACGCCCGAGCCAAGCAAGCGAATCCCTTCGCGATTCCAGAAGCTGAAGAGTCCTCCGGCGAAATTCGGTAAATCCACGATGGAATCGAACCCGCGCGCGCGCCCATCGCGCGGATTGGCGTCGCCCGATGTATAAAGCGCCGAAACGCGGTAGCGCATCCAGTCTTTGTCATAAGAGATTTCTGCCGCAGCCATTTGTGCATTAATCGTCACTCGCCTCCCTGCGACGGGATTGAATGTGTCCTCGCCAAGCGCCTGGTAAAAGGCGTGCGTCAGATTGATGCGGTGGATATGGCCGCTGCCCAGCCAACCGAAATAGCCCACACGAATCCCATGCAGAATCGGCCCTGCTCCTAGATTTTGATTAATCACATTTCCAATCGGCGCGGGACGCACCAGAAACCCATTGTCGTCGTAATGCAAACTCGGATCGTCTTTATTCCACGCGGCGATAAATTCCGCGGTGTAGCCGGGGAAAAAGAAATCCTGCAAATACAAATTGCCCAGCATGACTTGCTGGTTCCGGCGGTCGAACGTATTCAACCCGCTGTTGGTGTTCTTCTCTAGGAAATGAAAGTACGCGAGGTTGTACTCGATACGATTGCTGTGCAGGTTGCCGAAAACACGCAATGCAGGTTCTTCATCCACAAACAAAAACCCTCTAAAATCCGCGTTGAATTGTTGAATCCCCGCGCGCGCCGAGACGAAATCATAGTTAGGCCCCAGATCGTAAAGCTTCACCTCCACGAACGCTTCCTGAACTCCAAGATGGTTGTCAAAACGGTTAGTGCCGCTGCGTACGTTGGGCCCCACGATGCCGAGCTCTCGCACCTTCAAATCATTCAGGCTGAATTCCGGAGTGAGGCGGATGCGCCAATCCACCGGCTTGAACGACGCGTCGCCATGAAACAAATCAAACGTGAAGCGCAGCGTTTCGTCGAAAAATGCCTGTTCCCCTTTGCCAAAAAAATCGGAGCTGCCGGCGCGCGCACTGCTGACATTGCTCGGAGAGGGAACGCGGCGGCCATCGAAAAAAGTCTCCGCCGAAGCCGTCAAGTTCAGAAAAATTTGCTGGCCCAGCCGTTCGGGCCAGATGGGCTCATCGCCTTTCAAGCGATTGCGGTTGAAGGGATCGTACCAACGCGGTTTTACATAAACGTATTCGCCTTTCTGCGGATAGCGCCGATAATCCGGTTGTTGTAAAACCCAGCGATTCGGAACTGCATTATAAACAGCAGCCACCGGAGGAAGCGTCTCTGCAGAAATATTTTCGACGTAGTTCGGGTCCGCATCGAGGCGGTGTCGAAGTTCGCGATAACCGCCGGCAGTCGCAGCAGCTCCTGCAGGCAGCGCAGGGCCAAGTTGGGAGAGGCGCGGCAAGCCCAAGCGCGTTTCCGCCTCGCCGCTTGAAACGAGAGAAATCTCCAGCGTAATCACTCCATTGGGCGAGAGCGCAAGTTCTTCTACCACGAAGGGTGAATAGCTCTGTGCTTCTGCGCGCAACTCATATTTCCCTGGCGGCAAGGGAAATACTCGAAAGATTCCTTCCGCCGAAGAAGTTGCCGTGAAGGTCAGCCCGGATTGCAAATTGCGCAGCGTCAGGACCGCGCCGGGAATAGGCAGCGGATTACTTGGAGAACTCGTGTCGCGAACCAATCCGTCGACCGCGCCCGTGTTCTGTGCCTGTTGGCGCGGAATGCGTTGTTGCGGGCCCTGCTCGCGGGATTCCTTCGCCGAACTCTGCGCAGGCGTGGCTGCTTGTTCTTGGAAGGCTTTCGCGGCATGGGCAGAGGCAAAGAAGAAGCACGAACAGCAAGCCGCACACACTGCGCGCCACGGTAGTCGCAGAAAAGGACCAGTCATTCCTTCGGCCTGAATGTTTCCGCAAAAACAGGAGTCGTGTTCTAGCTAACATCATGGCGCACAAAGGAGCAACACCTTTCCGCTCTAGCTGGAGCGATTCAAATAACAAACCGCAGGATCGCGCCATTCACCAATACGCCGCAAAAGAGTCGCAAATTCGTTGAGCCGGAACGAGCCGTGGGTTACAAGAGGAGAATCCCTCGATGGCCGTCACGCACAAGTTGCGCAAGCCTGTTGAATCGCTGCAGGCGCTTCGCTCGCGAAGAAAATTGCTTGTCGTCGGCGTCTTCCTTGCTTTAGGTATCGCAGGCGTTCTTGCATTCCTTTTGCTTGGGTGCGGTGGGGGGAGCACCACGCCCGTTTCTCCTCCGCCCCCGCCGGTCGTTCAGCCTCTTCAGGTTTCCGATGTGCAAAACATTGTCCAGACGGCAGTGAATTCCGTGAATGTTGATATGGTCGTTGCGGTGGTGGACCGCGCTGGGTTCGTCCTCGGCGTGTTTCGAACTCAGAATGCGCCCGCTACCGCCGCAGGGAATTTTGCGCAAGCTCAGGACGCGAATGACCTGGCCGTCGCTCTCGCGCGCACCGGGGCCTTCTTCAGCAACGATCAAGCGCCGCTCTCTTCGCGAACAGTTCGCTTCATCAGCGGAATTCACTTTCCGCCGGGCGTAGCGAATCAGCCGCCCGCGGATTTGTATGGCATCGAAAACACCAATCGCGGCTGTACGCTCGTGAACGATCCGAACTTCACAAACAGGATTCCTCCATCGCTCACTCTCGGCGGCGGATTCGGCCTCGGCGTGATAACTGGGAAAGCGGATGCGAACGATTCAAACACAACAGCCGTAAATCCCGGCGGCGTTCCAATCTTCTACAAAAACGTGGTCCTCGGCGGAATTGGCGTTGTCACTTCGGCAAGCGACCCAAATGTAGCCGAGTTCGCAGCCTTCACCGGCTCCACGACCACGAGGACAGGTCCAGCGGACGCGTTCGGTCCGACTCCTGCTGCTCCAGGTGCCGTTTTCATCGGCGGCGTCGCGCTTCCCTTCATCAATCAAACCTCGCTGCCCGCCGGTTTTTCTGCGGCACCGGTTGCGGGCACAGGAAGTTTCCTTGTGACGCCAACTAATAGCCAAGGACAGCCTCCAGAAGGCGACTTGATCACTCCCGCAGCGGGACCTCTTGGCGGATTGAGCGCAGCGGAAGTGACGCAGATTTTGGACCACGCCGAAGCGACCGCGAGCACCACGCGTGCGGCGATTCGCTTGCCCCTCGGCTCCCGCACTCGAATGGTGATTGCCGTTGCGGACCTGGACGGAACCATCATCGGTTTGCGCCGCATGCCGGATTCCACGGTCTTCAGCATCGACGTCGCGGTGACCAAGGCGCGCAACATGGTGTACTTCAACAGCGCGTCGCGCACCGCCGCCGATTTGAATGGTGTGCCGATGGGCACAGCGGTTACAAACCGGACGATTGGCTTTGGTTCGCAACCGCTCTATCCGCCGGGAATCGACGGTTCAAGTGCAGGCCCATTCTTCAATCTCTACACCATGGACCTCGCGAATCCCTGCACACAAGGATTTCAAACCGGCGCTGCGAACTCAAACAAGAGCGGGATCGTCTTCTTTCCAGGAAGCGCGGGCTTGTACCGCAACGGAACGCTGGTTGGGGGACTCGGCGTCAGCGGCGATGGCGTTGATGAAGACGACTACGTCACCAATGGTGGAACAGCCGGATTCGAAGCGCCCGCAAGCATTCGCGCCGACCAGGTGACCGATCAGGGCGTGCGTCTGCCGTATTTCAAATTCCCCAGAAACCCCACCAACTAGTCTTCTAAGGAACGGTCTTTGCAAGGGAACTCATTTGCTGCCACCGGAGGGATCCGGAGAAGTGGCGGAGTTCACGTCGAGGAACCAGGTGTGAGCAGTGTCTCCAGGAGCGTAGCAATTTCCATCCCGATGGTATGTCCTCGCACACCGAGACGTGAATTCTTTGCGGCGTGGCGATTGCGCGAACTGCCAGACATCGATGCACTCCTCGCAGAATTCCTTTCCTACTGCCAATGGCGATGGAGGGTTCTGGGGAAAGGTGCATCCGGGCGATGGAGGACACATGTCGTTGTATGCCCAGAGAGAGAACGCGCGCGACCTCGGCCCTAGGTCGTCAAGGATGTCCTCGCAAGTCGTAATGGTCTTGCCTTTGCCTTCCTTAACTGGAATTCCGGAACAATAGAAGCCACCCTGAAAATAGAATGGGCTTACATTCCACAACCATTGAATGATGTATCGATGATAATTCCGCGAGAGTCGGCCGCCTTCCTCGATGTCCAAGTAAATGATCGTTTGCGAGGAAAACCCTTCGCGTTGGGCAGCTTCGACTGTTGTTCGGGCGTCTTCCTCACCCTTCGCCGAGGCATCTTCCAGACTCTTTAACTCTTTTTCTTCACGGCCCCGGAAGAGCACTACGAAACCAAAGTCGTTCTTCCGCAGAATCTCGCGCTTGCCAGACCAAGTGTTGGTTTTTTCACCAGGTGGAGGGCTTAGCCAGAAACTCGAAAACGCGAAAGTCTTACGCAGGACGGGAAGCGCTGCATCGCCAGGATAGATGTTGCGGTCGAAGCCGAGGTAGGAACGCTCAGGCGTAGGAGAAACGGCGGAAGGGCGAATTTGCCCGCCAAAGGCGAACAGCATGGCCACAGCGACCAGCGCAAAGGAAAGTAATCTTGCCGCCTCAGGCCTTGTTCGTTTTTTCATAGTCTTTCTCAATCTGCCGCACAAGAAAAGCGGCGTCAAGCCGCCGCACTCCAAAAACATCAATCGAGCCCGCCTCAGTAGTCGGCCGCTACAAAGCTACCCTTCGCGGAGTTTGTGCCCGGCGAGATTGCCGAGGCCGTCGTAAGCAGCGTATTTGTAGGTTTCACTAAGCGTCGGATAGTTGAAAACCTGCTCGATAAATTCGTCGATGGTCAGGCCTTTGTCCAAAACAGTCAGGCCTATGTGAATCAGCTCCGTAGCATTTTCGCCGATCATGCTCACGCCGAGTAGCTTTTTGTCTGCCCGCGCAAAAATGAGCTTGAGCATCCCAGCGGTGTCGCCCGTGATGTGGCCGCGCGCATTATTTTCGTAGAGCGCGCGCCCCACCACGTAATCAATTCTCTTTTCCTTGCACGATTCTTCGGTCTCCCCTGCCGCAGAAATTTCCGGAATCGTATAAACGCCCATAGGCAACAGCGACGCGACGCGCTGCTTGTATTTCAAGCCAAAAGCATGGCAAACCGCAACCCGGCCCTGCTCCATCGAACTGGAGGCCAGCGCCGGAAATCCGATGACGTCGCCCGCGGCATAAATGTGCGAAACCGCAGTGCGGTAGTTCTCGTTCACCGGAATATAGCCGCGATCGTTGAGAGCGAGGCTCGCTTTTTCGAGCGCGAGCCCGTTCACCGCAGCGCGACGGCCTGCTGCAAAAAGCGCGGATTCCGTTTCAAGGACTTTTCCGCTCTTCATCGTTAGGCGCACGCCCGCGGCAGAATTCTCCGTTCTCACCGGGCGCTCGTTGAACGAGAAATGCATGCCGAGATTTGCAAGACGATCCCGCAGGCGGTTCGAGATTTCGTTGTCAAGAAAAGGAAGAAGCCGGTCGCGGCCGTCCACCAAAGTGACCTCGACGCCGAGCGCCATAAAGATGGAAGCATACTCGCAGCCGATGACCCCGCCCCCAATCACCGCCAGACTCTTCGGGATGCGGTCCATCTGGAGAAAGGTGTCCGAGTCGAAAGTATGAACGTCATCGAACGAAATCTCTGCCGGACGATGCGGCTTGGAACCTGTAGCAACCAGGATCACATCGCCTTTCAAGCGCCTTGTGCCATCCGTTCCCGAAATCGCGAGCGTGTGACAGTCTTCAAAAGATGCCTGCCCGCGGACAAGTTCGATTTTGTGCAAGGCCAGATTCTTCAGAATGCGGCTGCGCTCCATGTCCACCACTTCGCGCTCGTGATGCATGAAGTCGTGCACCGTGAGGTTTTCTTTCAGCGAATAATCGATGCCGTAAAGGCCACGCTGCTTCAAACCGGAAAAATAGAGCGCCGATTCGCGGAGGGTTTTGCTCGGAACTGTGCCGGCGTTAATGCAACTCCCGCCCATGTGCGGGGCGCGCTCGATAATCGCGACGCGCTTGCCAAAATAAGCGGCCTGGGCCCCGGCCTTCTCACCGGCCGGGCCGCAGCCAATCACAATTAGATCAAAGCTTTCCATCGAACCCACATAGGCCTCCCCATAACGGAAAAAATCAATCGGCGATAACCGACGCTGGCGGACCTGGGGAAGATTCTAGGGGAAGGAGCGAAGGAGCAGACGATTTTGTTGCAGGACTGTGACGAATCCGGTCTCGCGCTCTGGAGAAGAATTAAGGGCGTCGAGCGGTAAGAAAACGATAGACATGCGGGCGGAGCAGTGGTAAAAGAAGGCCGTTGGCCACGCTCAGAACAAGTCCTTCGGCTGCCCTCAGGATAATCCCCGACTGAGCTCAGAAAAATCTTTTGACTGGATTGCCAAGCCGCCCTTTAACGCATCTAAGAAGTGCGGGGAGATGAGGAGGACCGGTGGGAGATGGAGCCACAAACTAAGCGGCGCATGCTGATAGCGTTGTGCGGGCTCCTGGTCACCGTCTTCGCTTTACGGTCTTTTTACTTCCAAGAACTGTTCTTTGCATTCCTTTTGTTCGCCATTCTCTTTTTGCTTCTACTTCTAATGGCGGGCTTGGCCGTTGGGCTGTGGATGCTGTACGCTCACGCCGTAGTCTATGTTGCCACGCGGACCGCAAAGCAAGGGCAACGCGCGATGCCGCTGGCCAGGGTGCTGGTTCTGTGGCTTGCGCCAACGGTTACAAAGACGGCCGGAGCGGTGTCCGCGGGCCAGCGAATCCTGTTTTATCCATTCGGGGACCCACTCCACCGGTGGTTACGGTCGCTCAGCTTGGATGCGTCTCAGTTCCGCGCGGACGCTGATCGAGCCGTCAAGCACTTGCGGTTATTATTGAAGCAGAGCTAAGCTCCTCGAAAGTCCACATTCCAAAATCAATGCTAGATTCAGCCGTCATCTAACCAGGACGGACAGGAGTTCCTGTCTTAGCAGATGCTTTTTGTGAAACCGCAAGGGAACAATCTTCCGGCTCCCGTTTTCTTCCTTTGTACAGGCCTCTGCGACCATGCCGGACTGCAAGCTAGGTACTATGGGCGGCTAGAGATAATATGTGGAGACCGAATTAGGATACAGGCGTGAACGAAACTCAGCCGCGTAGTCAGGGCCCTTCGTTGGGCTGGCAATGGAAGGCCATCATTCCAATTGTGGGAGTGTTGCTGCTGGGGCTGATTGCGTTTCAGGCCATTGTGGTGGTGCTGGATATACCCAGCGGGCATTGGATAGTTATCGTCGCTGCGGCCGGCGCAGTGGCAATCTGTTTCGTGACGCTATCCGTTTTGTTGGTGCTGATCGAGCGTCCTTTGGAAGAATTGAAGAACATTATCGAGCGAGTGCGCGACGGGGATCTGAACGCGCGGGTCAGATTCGCCAGCCGGAACGATAACGTGGGGCAACTGGGCCGCCAATTCAATGAAATGATTCAGGAACTGGCGGAGAATCGCACGGAGATCGAGAGATTACACCAGATTGAAATGGCGCGAGCAGAGCATCTTGCCACGATCGGAGAGCTGGCAGCGGGGCTGGCCCACGAGATTCGCAATCCGCTGGCAGGGATCGCGGGCGTGGTTGAGGTGATGGGGCGAGAGTTGCCGCAGGAGAGTTCGAGCCGTACCGTATTGCCCGAGGTCCAGAGCGAAATTCAGCACATTCAGGCCATCCTCAACGATCTGCTGGCTTACGCGAGGCCGCGGCCACCGGAATTTCATCCCGCAGACCTGAATGCCACCGTCGAACAAGCCGTCTTTTTGGCGCGCCAGCAAGTTCGCACAAAGCCAATCGACATCCTGTTCGAACAAAAAGACAAGAAGCTGCCGAGAATCCTGCACGACCCCGTTCAAATCCAACAAGTAGTCCTGAACTTGCTCCTGAACGGGATTCAGGCCATCCCCAAAGAAGGAAAGATCGAGGTTGCTTTGCGCCAGGAAGCTGGGTGCGCCGTGGTGCGCATACGGGACACTGGCAAGGGGATCGCGCGCGATTCTTTGGCGAAGATTTTCAAGCCATTTTTCACGACGCGGCGGGAAGGAACCGGGTTAGGTCTTTCGCTAGCCAAAAGCATCGTGGAGTCGCATAAAGGAAGAATTGAAGTGACCAGCGAACCAGGCCGCGGCGCGCAGTTCGAGGTGTGGCTGCCAATATCGCGAGCGGAAGAGAAGCGTCCGGCGGAGGTTAAAAAGTCAAAGGTTGAAAATTAAAGTTAAACGCAAAGATTCGAAGCTAGTTTTCAAAGCACGTTGCAGTTCCAATGGGGAAGACAACGCAGAGACGCCCCGATCAGATCGGGGTAAACGCTATGCACTGAGGTTCGCAGAGGAAGTGCGGGAAATCGGCGAGGGGAACGCAAAGGTCTACCGTGGCCCGAGGATGGCAATCCTGTAAATGGCTAGTGGAGAGTGATAGAGTACGGAAAATGGCTCAGAAGAAAGTTTTGATCGTAGACGACGAAAAGCTGGTGCGCTGGGCGCTGGCGAAGAAGTGCGCCCAGTACGGCTACCGGAGCGTTGAGGCTGTCGACGGAGAAGAGGCACTGCGCGTGTTGCAGGCTGATTCGCCGGACGCCATTTTGCTGGACGTACACCTCCCCGGGCAAAGCGGCATTGAGGTTCTCGAAAAGATGAAGCAGAGCGGCGATACGCGCAGTGTCATCATGATGACCGCCGATCCACAACTGGAAGACGTGAAGGCGGCGCTGCGACTGGGTGCCTATGACTTCGTTAGCAAGCCAATCAACTACGAAGAACTCGGCGTCACGCTGCAAAACGCGCTGGAGGCGGGAGCGTTGCGCACGGAAGTGGAATCGTTGCGCGGAGAAGTGAGGAGACGCACCGGCTATCACGATGTCATTGGCGTATCACGAAAGATGACAGAACTCATGAAGTTCGTGCAAAAAGTGGCAGCCAGCGAAGCCAGCACCATTCTGATCCAGGGAGAAAGCGGAACGGGCAAGGATCTGGTGGCGAAGGCCATTCATTATCAGAGTGCGCGCAAAGACAAACCGTTCGTGGCCATCAATTGCTCCGCCATCCCCGAGACACTGATGGAGGCGGAACTGTTTGGCCACGAGCGCGGCGCGTTTACCGACGCCAAAGCGATGAAGAAGGGCTTGTTTGAAGTAGCGGACGAGGGAACGCTGTTTCTGGATGAGATTGGGGAACTTTCTCAGCTGCTGCAGGCGAAGCTTTTGCGGGTATTGGAAGACCAGGTGATCAGGCGCGTGGGCGGCGTGCGCGATATCCAGGTGAACGTTCGCGTGATCGCCGCGTCGAACCGCGATTTGGAGCGCGCTGTGCGCGAAGGGCATTTTCGCCAGGATTTGTACTACCGGCTCGCCATAATTTCCATTTTTCTGCCGCCACTGCGGGAGCGCAAAGAGGACGTGCCGGCGCTGGTGGATTTCTTCGTGGAGCACTACAACCGGAAATTCCGCAAAAACGTGCAGGGACTGAATGAGGAGACGCGGCGCCTGCTGCTGAATTACAGCTGGCCGGGAAATGTACGCGAACTGAAGAACGCGCTGGAGCGCGCCATGCTTTTGGAGGAAGGGACACAGCTGAAGCCGGACGATTTGCCTTTTGCTGTGGCCAGTGGGCGCAGCGGAACGGCTGGAGGCGCCCCGACGGCGATGGAAGCGAGCACGTCTGGAACGATCGAATCCGTGGAAGGTGGATCGAAAAGGCGATTGCCGCCGCTCTCCATACCGGAGGGTGGAACGTCGCTGGAAGACATCGAGCATGCTTTGGTCGAGCTGGCGCTGCGCCAGTCGCATGGGAACCAGATCAAAGCAGCCAAGCTGCTGGACATCAGCCGCGACGCTCTTCGCTACAAGATGAAGAAGTTTGGGCTGGTCCATGGAGAAGAGGAGCAGCCAACTACCACCCACTCGTGAGAGCCCCCAGACACTTGTGCGCCCAAAGCGTACGTGACTCGTCCTTCTCAAAAAGAAGCTAGCGAAAGCCCCAATCCGATCTGAACATGCGAAACAATCTTGTGAGGGGACGGGCCGGAAACAGGCGTTTAACTCGCCAAGCGTCCGGCCCTCTTTGAACCGAAGAGCCTAAAGGGCATTCCTTAGGGTTTGAGTTGTGGCGAGGCCTTTTGGAGCGTTGCCGTCAGAGTGCGTCCCGCCTCAGGCTCACGAACTGAGGACTCTCGAATGATTTGCTCTGCTGTGATCGTTCGGCCGTATAGGTCACGATTGCCGCCGTTGTCGGGCCGCAAGGTTGAACCTTCCACCGCAACACCGGCAAACACGCCGCGCGCCCGGGAGTAAGTCAGAATTTCCGACCGCATAAACGCGTCCGTATCCGCCGAAGCCGTGCGTCCTTTTGGTCCGGCAGCCACAGACACGTCTGCGCCCAGCTTGACTTTACTATGCAACAGGCTTTCTGCGCCGCGATCATTGATCACCAGGAAGACATAGTCCGTTGCCTCACCCCCGGCTTGCAGTCCGAGGTTGCCCCCCTCCAGTGCATACATGGCTGGGGCGCCCCAGGGTCCGGTGTAATTCTTGCCAGTCCGGCAAACCATCGCCCCTCTGCCATAACTTCCCCCCACAATAAACGCCGCCTTCAGCACCGATGGCATCACCACCACGCAGCGCGCCTTGCTGAGCAGGTCTGTAGGGATATCGTCCGGGATATTCAGAACCTCCTTCATTACCTTCCCGGCGTTTTGCAAACGGTCTTGTTCCGAATGCGTGTCGCCAACCAGCGAAATTGGCATGAGCGCGAAAGCTCCCGCCAACACTCCCAACAACATGACACGACGTTTCATCTTCAAGCCTCCCTTTAGATATGAATCATGGTCTTAAACACACCTTTATTAGATGCATTTTGATCTACACACTTGGCCCCAGCAGCGGGTATACAAGGCGCATGCCCAAGCCCAGACCAGCAGTTTTTTCAACATTTGGCACTTAAGCCATTTAGATTGTGTGAAGTAGCATTCCGCCGCGAAAACCATTCAAGCCTAAGGAGCCGGTACTAGTCCGCGTAATTGTTGCCGAGAATGCCCCTCCCCTCGGGAGTTCCCGAAAGGGTGGCCAGCCGAGAAGGTCGCTAAAGAAAGTGATCCATCGTGCTTACTCCTTTGCACATGCTTGGAGCAATGCAGTGAGTCTCAATTCGAGAATGTTATTTCACAGTGAGAGTCAGCGTTGTGGAATGCATTAGACTCCCAGTATTTCCAGTCACGGTGATGGTGTAAGTGCCGGCGGGAGTACCCATTGGCGGCGGAGGAGGTGGAGGCGGAGTCGAACTGCCGCCTCCGCAGCCGATAGCTTGGAAAAGAATAAACAGAACTAACATAGCGAGTGGCAGGGCTCCCACTAGGCGGTGGCGGCGCGAACGAGCAATGCGAAGCATCAGGGCCGCTAGAAGCAGGGTCAACAGGAGAAGCACAATAAGCTCCGGCCGCGGATAAAAACGGCGGAAGGGGAGAGAGGGCGGCAGAAGGCCGTGAGAGGTGGTGGTGACGCTAACAGTGGCGGTGCCGCTGCCGTTTGGAAGAAGGCTCGGATTCACGCCGCAGGTGGTAAAGGTTGCCGAAGCCGGCAAAGAGCAAGACAGATCCACCGCCGAGGAAAAACCGTTCTGGGCAGTGACGGAAATTGCGTTAGTGAACGTAGCCGTCTGACCGGCATTAACGGTTTGCGTTGTCGTACCTGTCGCGGTGATAGAAAAGTCCGGAGGAGGAGTGACGGTGAAATTCACCGAGTTGGAGGCAGTGGGAGCGGGTATGGGATTAACGACGGAGAGTGGGTAAGTGCCGGCAGCGACTCCTCCGAGGGAAACGAATGCCGCGAGCTGAGTAGTGCTTTGGACGTTGACGGGGAAGGAGGTGTTGTTGAGCATTACAGTGGCGCCAAACTCGAAGTTAGTGCCGGTGATCGTGAGAGTAGGAGAAGAGCCACTTTGCGCGCTGGATGGGTTGATAGAGGTAATTGTCGGGGGCGGCGGCTGAGTGAGGGTCACGTTAAACGCGCCAGACGTTCCTGCTGGCGCTGGGTCGATCACGTATATCGGGAAGGCGCCCACGCTTTCCACCACAACACCCCCGACGGTTAGTTGCGTTGAGCTAACAAAAGTTGTGCTGAAGTAGACGCCTCCAGTCCCCCCAACGTTTAGGACCGCGCCCTGTATAAACCCAGTGCCGTTAATCGTAAGGCTTGTTGGAAGA
>DATDNK010000480.1:0-3241 GCA_036518275.1 Candidatus Acidiferrum sp. | reverse complement strand
GCCGGAACTCTCGGTGCGTTTGCCGCTTCTGGCTTGCTCCATGACTTGGTGATCTCGGTTCCCGCCGGAGCGGGCTACGGCCTGCCGACAGTTTATTTTCTACTGCAAGGAATCGGCGTGATTGCGGAACGGTCGAAGACTGGACAACGATTCGGCCTCGGTCGTGGCGCTCGTGGATGGCTGTGGACCGCACTGATTGCCATTGCACCGCTTTATGGGTTGTTTCATCCGTGGTTCGTGCTGCGCGTAATCGATCCTTTTCTGCGCGTGATTGCGGGATGAAAGGACGCTACAAACATGCCAAGAAACACTGAGGATTGGCTCAGCCTGGCGCTCTGGCTCGCCGCTGCCGGTCATTTCTGTGTGCTCATTGCCAGCTTTCAAGTGCCGTATCGCCTGCGATGGAAGGAGGATCTCGCCAAGCTCACTTCGTTCAATCGCAAGCTGATGTGGGTTCACGGCGGGTTCACCGTCTACACCATCGTCGCATTTGGCGCGATGACGCTCGCGCTGCACGGGGACATTTTGCGTGGTGACCGCGCCGCTTTGGCCCTGGCATTCTTCATCGGCATTTATTGGCTCCTGCGCATCATCGTGGATTTTGCTTATTACTCCCACCGGGACTGGCCGGAGGGCGCGGGCTTCCGCGTCGGGCACGTCTTGCTGACATGCTTGTTTGTGTTTCTCTCGACCAGTTACCTCAGTGTGACGCTGTGGCACTGGTTGAAAGCCTCTCGGGCTTAGGAGGATTTGCTATGCGAATTGCGATTACTGGCGGAACGGGATTCGTGGGACGGCACTTGGCGCGCGAACTTGTGGCCAGAGGCCACGAGGCGGTGTTGATTGCGCGCGGCAAAGATCTGCGCGACGAATCCATTTACAAATTGGCGGGGACGCGCTTCTTTGCCTCCAATCTATCGGATCCTCAGGAGCTTCAGCGCGCCTTTTCGGGCTGCGACGCAGTAGCCCATTGCGCGGGCATCAATCGCGAGATTGCCGCGCAGACTTATCAGCGCGTGCACATCGAAGGCACCAAAAATGTAGTCGATGTCGCGCGGAAAGCCGGCGTGCGCAAAATTGTTCTTCTCAGCTTCCTGCGCGCGCGGCCAGATTGTGGTTCTGCCTACCACGAATCCAAATGGGCCGCCGAGGAAATCGTTCGCAACTCCAGCCTCGACTACACCATTTTCAAGGCGGGCGTGATTTACGGCCACGGCGACCACATGCTCGACCATCTCAGCCACGCGCTGTATACGTTTCCGGTTTTCGGACTTGTGGGAATGAAGGAAAGACCGATTCGCCCGCTGGCGGTGCAGGATTTGGTGACGGCAATCCTTGTCGCCTTTCATGATACGCGCCTCTCGAACAAAACGGTGAGCATCACCGGGCCGGAAGAAATCGCGCTGAGCGAAGCGGTGCGGCGCGTGGGACAAGTCATCCAGAGGAATCCCTTGTACATGCCGACGCCGCTGGCAATTCAGAGAGTCATCGCGTGGATGGCCGAGCGAACCATGAAAATCCCTCTCTTGTCGCTCGCGCAATTGCGAATCTTGTCCGAGGGCATTGTGGAGGTTTTGCCTGCCTGCGATTCGCTTCCAGCAGATCTTCTTCCGATGACGCGCTTCACGGCGGAGCAAATCCAAAAAGGATTGCCTGAGCCGGGACCATTTGGTTTGCGTGACCTACGCTGCTCCTGGACCGAGGGTTAGATGACCTTAACGCCCGAAATGCGGACGTCGGCCAACAGGCGGTGGATCGTTGGCTTGGTCTCCTTTGTCCTGACATCGCTGATCGCGACGTGGATCTTCGCAGCCGAGAGAAAGTCGCGTGATTTGCCTGGCTGGGGCGAAGTCATCTTGTGCGGCGTATGCATGGGTTTGTTTTCTGTCCTGCTGTACAACTGCCGCAGCGGGAAAACCTTTGTCGAGTGTATGCATGTTTCTCTGATGCCGATCGCCGTGCTCTACATCGTTCTGGGATTACTCCTTCTCGTCGGTATGATCGCATCGCTTGTCCTCAAAGGGGTCGAGGCCATGGTCCTGCTTCCGCTGGTGCTTCTCGTTTATTTCGGAGGTGCATTCTACCTGTTGCTGGCAGCCGCAGTGCTGTCCCTGTCTTCTTTCGTTGGCGGGGCGTTCATCTATGGCGCAATGCGCATTATGAAACTCGCAGCGGACACCGGGAGGGCTCATTCGCAATAACCCCATCGATTGCAGGACACTACCGTGGCCAATAATATCCTAGGCGAAACCGTCGTCATCACCGGCGCGTTTAGCTACACTGGCAAATATGCCACCCGGATTTTGCTTGATCGCGGCTATCGAGTCCGTACCCTAACGTACCATCCCGAACGCGCAAATCCTTTCGGCAACAAAGTTCAAGTCTTTCCCTACAGCTTTGACCACCCCGAGCGGCTAACGGAAACGCTGCGCGGCGCATCGACACTGATCAATACCTATTGGGTCCGATTCCCGCGCGGAAGAGCGACATTTGAGGCTGCGGTGCAGAACACGCGTACGCTGATTGCCGCCGCGAAACGTGCGGGCGTTCGACGCATTGTTCACGTCAGCATCGCAAACCCGTCACTCGATTCGCGTCTTGGCTACTACAAGGGCAAGGCGCAACTGGAAAAAGCGGTCATGGACTCTGGCCTGGCCTACACGATTCTTCGGCCAACCGTCATCTTTGGTCTCGAAGACATCCTCATCAACAACATTGCCTGGTTCGTTCGCCATTTTCCTGTGTTTGCGATTCCTGGCGATGGCCGCTACCGCATCCGCCCGATCTTTGTGGAAGACATGGCGAAGCTCATCGTTGACGCCGCCGAACAAGTAGGGAACAGAGTGCTCGATGCGGTCGGTCCTGAGACTTACGCCTTCGAGGAGCTTGTCAGGCTCATTTCGGATCAGCTCGCCCGCCGCATTCGCTTGGTCCATGTGCCAATGTCCCTGGCTTACGTCGCAACACGAGCCGCTGGCTGGTTCGTCGGCGATACGGTCCTCACTTGGGAAGAGTACAAGGGCCTAATGGCTGGCCTCCTAGCTCCGGATGGTCCTGCCACAGGCGAAACCTGCCTGAGCCAGTGGCTTGCCACGAATCGCGACCGCGTCGGCCGCCAGTACGCATCGGAAGTCGCGCGCCACTATTCTATGTCTCCGACGAAGGCGTAGGATACCGAGGCCAGGTGAATCGGGGAGAAGGGCATGAATGCGCGGGACTTTCGGCGGATTGCGCTGAGCCT
>DATDNK010000479.1:0-2903 GCA_036518275.1 Candidatus Acidiferrum sp. | reverse complement strand
ACGCTGCTCTATCACTTGTTCATCCCGCTGTTTTGGTGCATCCCGGTTTCGCTGGTGGCGGCTGAACTGACCACGGCGATTCCTGTGGAGGGGGGATTTTACCGCTGGGTGCGCGCGGGATTCGGAGACTTCTGGGGATTTCTTGCGGGTTGGTGGAATTGGACTGCGTCGTTTTTATTGGCGGCGGCGTACGCGGTGCTTTTTGCGGACTATCTAACGGACTACCTTTCGTTTTATTTCGAGCCGAAGGGATGGATGCATTACGCGATCGCTTTCGGACTGGTTACGGTGATTTGTTACGTGAATGTGCGCGGGATCCGTATGGTGGGCGTGGTCTCGACGGCGCTGGAAGTATTTGTGCTGGTCGTCGTGGCCGCACTGTGCGTCGTCGCGGCGCTGAAGTGGCAGCACAATCCGTTTTCGCCACTGGTGCCGCCGCATGCGCCGAGGTTCCAAGTTTTCGGCGCGGGGCTGGCGCTAGGGTTGTGGCTTTATTCGGGGTACGAACAGCTTTCGAGCGTGGCGGAAGAAGTGGAGAACCCGCAACGGACGTATCCGCGGGCGCTAGCGATTGTGGTGCCGCTCTCCGTGGCGACGTATTTTCTGCCGACACTTTTTTCGCTTGCGGCGCTGGGAGACTGGGAGAAGTGGCACACGGGATATTTTTCAACGGCGGCGCAACTTGTCGGCGGGCCGTGGCTGGGAATGCTCATGACGTTGGCAGCCATGATCGGCAACGTGGCCTTGCTGAACGCCACGGTGCTGACGAGCACGCGCATGCCTTCGACCATGGCCGAAGATGGATATTTGCCCGCGGCGTTTTCGGCGCGGCATCCGCGGTATGGAACGCCGTGGATCGCGATTATCGTGTCGTCGGTTGTGTATGCCCTGCTGGCGCAAAAAACGATGGTGCAACTGCTGACGGTTTATGTGTGGCTGCGCATTGGGGTGACGATATTGACCGTGCTGTCGTCGTGGCGTTTACGAAGGACGAAGCCGGAGATCCCCCGGCCGTTTCGAATCCCGTGGCGACGCGCCGGATTGTTCTACGTAGTGGCGGCCCCGTTGGTGATGAGCGTGGTCGCGCTGGTTGGGAGCGATCCGTTTGCGCGGAAGTGGGGGCCGGTGCCGGTGCTGCTCGCGATTCCGATGTATTTTGTGATTCGGAGATTTCAGCCAAAGGCCGCGTCAGTCGTAAGTTTTAAGTTCTAAGTAAGGAATTTGCAGCAGCTTTGAGGGTTTTATTGCGCTTCGCTCCTGTTGAGGGGGGCCTCAAGTAAAGAGATCGAGAATTTTGTACCACAGGCCCGCGAGCGGGAGCGCCCAGGTGTGGCCACTGCGCAAACCGAAAGGCGCCGTGGGAAAGGGTATTGCGGAAAACGGAGTGCTGTCCGCTTCGCCGCAGACCATGCCGGCAAGCTTCGAGCCGAACCAGGTTGCGGCGGCGACGCCGTGACCGGCAAAACCCGCGGCAAAATACATGTTGTCGATTTTCCCGGCGTGCGGCATGACGTCAAGAGTGAAGTCCAGCGTGCCGCCCCACACGTATTCGACTTTGGTGTCGCGGAGCTGCGGATACACGTGAATCATGCCGCGGCGAAGAATTTCCGCACTTTGCCGCACCGTGTTTTCGGTTTCGGGGAAAAACGCGGCGCGACCGCCGAAAAGCATGCGATTGTCAGGCGTCAGGCGGAAATAGTAGAGGAAGTGCTTGGAGTCGTAGATCATGCGGTTACGAGGGCTGAGTTCGCGCGCAAGATCAGGTGGCAGGACTTCGGTGGCGATGATATACGAACCGATAGGGATGATTTTTTTGCGCAGCGCGGGAGTGACTTCGCTGGTGTAGGCGCCGCTAGCGAGAATCACTTCGCGGGCGGTGATTGCTCCTTGGGAGGTGCGCAAGCGGAATTTGCGAGCGCCGTTTTGGGATTCCGCTTCGATTGTTTCGACGCGCGTCTGATTGTAGAGGCAAGCGCCAGCGCGCTGCGTGGCATGGGCTAGGCCAGCGACGTAGCGAGCGGGGTTCAAGCCGGCGCTGGCTTCGTCCACCACACCGCCAAAATAAATGTCGGAGCCGATCTCGCTGCGCAGTTCATCCCTCGAGACGATGCGCAGGCGGTGATTGAATTCGCGCTGAATGAGCGCCGCGGAGGCTTCGTATCCATCAAAATGCGACTGCTTGCAGGCGACCTCGAGGTGGCCGCAGCGCGAGAAATTGCAGTCGATGTTTTCCTCGCGCACGATCTGTTCCACTAAATCGATCGATTCGATGGACGCGGCGTACATATTGCGCACGGCTTCGCGGCCGTAGCGCTTGACGAGGGTGGGCACCGGCAATTTCATCCCGGTGAGGACCATGCCGCCGTTGCGGCAGCTGGCGCCCCAGCCGAAGGTCTCGGCTTCGATGACGGCGACGCGCACGCCGCGTTTCGCGAGCGCGAGCGCCGCGGAAAGTCCGCAGAAGCCGCCGCCGACAATGGCAACGTCGATGGCTTTAGGGAGATCGCCTGCGGATTGCGTGGGCCGCGTAGTTACTGTTTCGAGCCAGTAGTTTTTTTCGAGAATCGGCATGGGAAATCTCGCGTGAAGGGATTCTATCATCGCTCCCCAGGCGAGTTATCGGGCCTTGGAGTATTAGGGGACGTGGATGGAAGAAAAGCGGCGGCCCTTCGAGGCTCAGAGTAAACAGGCTGCTGCACTCCAAAAAAAGAGGCGGCAGAGCGCGCTTGGCAGTCCACCGCCTCGGGGCAACCCCACCTTGTTTATACTTTCATCTCAAACCTCGTTGACGAAAGCTGGCAGGTAAATGCCAGCGGCTGCTATTGGCCGAACGTAATCATGCCGAG
This sequence comes from Candidatus Acidiferrum sp., assembly GCA_036518275.1. Lineage (GTDB taxonomy): Bacteria > Acidobacteriota > Terriglobia > Acidiferrales > UBA7541 > Acidiferrum. The sequence continues at coordinate 57 of DATDNK010000479.1, read as the reverse complement.
CAAACCGTTGGCGTAGTTGTTTGGCCCGGCAGTAAAGAAGAGCTGGTTGGGCGCCCC
>DATDNK010000478.1:0-7893 GCA_036518275.1 Candidatus Acidiferrum sp. | reverse complement strand
CGAATAAGTGACTGAGGGGAAAGGGGTTATAAAGGCAGAAAATAGAAGGTAGAAAATGGAAAAGAGGATCGAATTAAGTCGAGTGGAATCTGCGGGATAGCGGGTATGAAAATCACAGTCTATAATCAACATTGCGCGGCTCCTTTCTTCCGAGCCTCGGTCGTTTAGCGCAACTGGATTCATCTCCGGGTTTGCAAGTACAAACCCCGAGCCCCGGTTTACTCGGAGCTAGGAGCCGACGCCCTCATCCAATCAGCCCGCCTGTAGGGCGGCTCATTCTCGCAAGACGTTTTTGATCATCGTTTTCACGGCAGGATCGGTCTCACGGGGCAAGTCCTCCCGAAGCACGGCTTTCGCCCTCTCTGTGTGGATTATGCATAGGACCCGCACAGCCACAGAGTGGTCCTTTGGGTTGCCAGAGCTAAGCACTTGCTGAAGAATAGGGATAGCTGGGTCTCCCATCGCCGCTAGTGCTTTTGCTGCGGGGTGGAATACGAGTTGAGCCTCTAAAGTGGGCAAAAGGGGACCTTCCTCTCTCCAGCTGATCCAGGGGGCCAAAGCGGTCGCAGTTTCGGCGATTCGTAGTTTCCCGGACAACTCCACGGCGTTGTACCAAGGACAGGCATGCCATCTGGCATCGAGATCCACTATGTCACTTTGCGGACAGGACTTGGGGCCGAGTTGAATCATTGGCGGCAACTGAGCAGCCAAATACTGCTTGGCGACAGGGTCGGAATTTGCCAGCAGTTCTAGCTGTTTCCTAGCCTCATCCGTTGTCTTATCGGACCGGAGTTTTTGAACGAGCTCCGAGGGTGCTAGATGATTCTGCGCGGTAGCGTTAAGGCAGCTCCACCAACCAACTACCACCATGGTTGCGATCATTCTGCATGAAATCCGCATGTTTCTCCTCCTTAGAAAATCAAGGGCAAGTAATGGGGTTGTCAAGGGTGCCATCCAAGGACTGAGCACAGTTCAGAACAGAACCGGGATCTACCTCCAGCTTGATGAACCATTTTACGTTCGCGCAAATGCCGAACCGATTGCAGGCCTTCGAATTGAACAACCCATTTTCTAATAGCGAATCCCAAACGGCATCAGCACTGGCCTGGTAAAGCGACCCAGGATGATCCAGCCAATAGATTGTCTTTTGCCCAGCTGGTTGTTGAACACTGACTACGCCCTGACATCCCGGATTGGTGTCGTTTAAGACGCAGGGATCATCACTACCCGGAATCACCTTGGAATTGAAGCTATCGTTAACGGCATGTAACACACCTTGAGTATCCTTCGTATTTCCTGCTCTTGTGATGACGGCATCTTGCCTAATTTTCCATTTCGAGGCATCGTCGCTGACCGTAGCTACGCCTTCGATGTAAAAGCTCCAGCTTGCATTTGGGCAGTACCTAAGGCCCAAATTTTGGCCGCACGCTCCAGCACCGGAGAACGTCAGCTGATCTCCCTTAGATTGAGCGCCCGTAAAGTTAACCATTACCGTTGCCGTGGGGTTACCGACACTCTGCCGCTGAGGTTCACCACCAGCAGATGTCCAAGCGGAACAATCTGTGTCGGAGCCAGGTCCGGAGATTGGGCCTGAAGTGAAGTCTATGCCTCCGCTGCCATCTGGGACGTACCAAGTGCTCGAGGTCCAGTAAGAGGCGTTGTTAAGTTGGAAGAGGGCTGGCGCATAGTAGAACGGGTTGGGGACGGCGGGGCCAATGTCGGACCCGTCGGTGGGACTGGCGAAGAGCGGAGAAACGTTGCCGTTGGAGTCAGCGATCAAAACATGCATAGCGTCATCGGCCTGCATCGATTGAAACACTACTGAGCCGTCAGCCATGACTGTACTCAGTCTTGGGGACTTGCCTGGTGAAGAAGCGGTCCATTTGACCGTTCCCGAGGAATCCAACGCTGCCAAGCTGTCGTTCCCAGCACTATTGTAGCCAGCGATATAGACGGTCCCGTCCTTTCCAAGCAGTAAGGGATCTTGACCGTCCGTCCCAAAGGTTTGCGGGGAAGCGGTTATGGGCAAGGCAAACGTGGAAGTTCCCGAACCAGTGAAATGGTAAAGCAAAATTGAAGCCGGGGTAGAGCGCGCCTCCCGCGCCGTCAGGAATGGCCCTCCCGTTTGAACTGGCCATTTGCCTAGAAGGGGTTATCGCGAGCCAATCCGTGCCGGTGTCCGAAGTACCGTCGAGTCCCTGAATCGCAAAGGAGCCATCGGGTTGGATGACCATCAAGGAGAGCGTGAACGTTGGCAACGATCTGCGTGTCACTCCAACTCACGACCACGCCGTAGGTGCTGCCGAGCCAGACATTGCCGCTGCCCTGGCTTGATCCAAAGCCGCTTCCGCTGATGGTGATTTGCATCCCGGCAATGGCTGTGGTTGGCGATACGCTCGTGATGTTCGGCGTGCTGACGGTTAGGTTCACCGTGTTGGACCACACTCCACCTTGCAGCACTTGTGCGACGCCGCTCTTTGAGCCAGACGCCACGTTGGCAACGATCTGCGTGTCACTCCAACTCACGACCACGCCGTAGGTGCTGCCGAGCCAGACATTGCCACTGCCTTGGCTTGCGCCAAAGCCTGTTCCGGTAATGCTGATTTGTGTGCCCGCGATGGCGGTCGTCGGAGTCACGCTGGTGATATTCGGAGTGCTCACCGTCAGATTTACGGTGTTGGACCAAACGCCGCCTTGAAGAATTTGTGCTACGCCGCTCTTCGAGCCTGAAGCGACGTTGGCTACGACTTGGGTGTCACTCCAACTCACGACTACGCCATAGGTGCTGCCGAGCCAGACATTGCCGCTGCCTTGGCTTGCGCCGAAGCCTGTTCCGGCTATGGAGATCTAGGTCCCTGCAATCGCCGTGGCGGGCGTCACGCTGGCGATGTTCGGAGTGATGACCGTGAAATTCACTGGGTTCGACCAAACGCCACCCTGAAGAATCTGAGCGACGCCGCTTTGCGAGCCCGAGGCGACCGCAGCCACGACTTGCGAATCGCTCCAACTGACGACAACTCCGTACACGCTGCCTAACCAGACATTGCCGCTTCCCTGGGACGAACCGAAGTTGGAGCCGTTAATCACAACCTGATCACCTGCGCGGGCGGTGGTGGGCGAGACACCGCTGATTTGAGGTGCGGCTTGCTGTGCGAATGTTGCGGTGACCAAACCGGCTGCGAGAATAAGGAAGGAAGCGAGTATTGGGCGCATAAGGGCCTCCGGGGATGAGAGGATGACCTTGAAAGAGGACGCGTTTATATCTTCAGTACTAAGTCAAGTCAATAGTATTTAGATAGTAGCTAGCTGTGGAAAATCTTTTTCTTGTGGAGTGTTGCAGAAGGCAGAAGGCGAAGTGGAGTTGGAAAAACATTAAAGAAAGATTGTTGGCGTGGGAGTGATGTTGGCGCGGGGATGCGCAATATGCTAGGCTTTTTGGGCTAGAGATTGCCCGGCCCTGCGTACCGCAAGCCCCTGCGACGCATCTTTCCTTACGTCCTCCGAACGAGGCGCACCCGGCAAGAGGGGAACCATCGGAGAATTGGGGCTTGTGAGAATCAATTACAAGGGGCGTGTTGCGTCGTCCCTGGTCTTGACAACTCAATGCGGGGCGATTGCAGGGGAAAGGCCCTGGAAGAAGCGGAAGCCGCAGGAAAAGGAATCACCAGCCCATGTCTGGCCAACAAGCAGCCTCGAAGACGGAAACAGCGCCCGTCGAAATCAAGCTGGCGCATTCGCCGGACTCCGACGACGCGTTCATGTTTTATGCGCTGGCCACGCACAAGCTTTCCACGCCAGGTTATAAGTACACGCACATTCTTTCGGACATTCAGTCGCTGAACGAAGCGGCGCTGTCGGAAACGTATGACGTCACGGCGATTAGCTTCGCGGCTTATCCGAGCCTGCGCGACAAGTATGTTCTTCTCGATTGCGGCGCGAGCTTTGGAGAAGGCTACGGTCCGATCGTCGTCTCGACCAAAGCGGTGAAGCCGCAAGAACTGGCCGGCAAGCGAATTGGCGTTCCCGGCCTGAAAACTTCGGCGTATCTCACGCTGAAACTTTTCGAACCAAACTTTGAGCCGGTGGTCATGCCGTTCGACAAAATTATTGATGCCGTTCAGAACAATCTTGTCGAGGCGGGCCTTCTCATCCATGAAGGCCAGCTCTTTTTTCCGGAGAAGGGACTTCACAAGGTGATTGACCTGGGGATTTGGTGGCAGGAACAAACGGGACTTCCTCTTCCGCTGGGGGGAAACGCGGTTCGACGCGCGCTGGGTCCAGAATTTGGGCGCCAAATTGCGAGAACGATCCGCGACAGTGTTGCGTATGGCCTGGAACACCGCGAAGAGGCTTTGAACTACGCCATGCAATTCGCGCGCGAGATGAACACGGAGCTGGCCGACCAATTTATCGCCATGTACGTCAACAAGTGGACGCTCGGCTACGGAGAAAAGGGCAAGCAAGCGGTGAAAGAGTTGATCGTGCGCGGCACTCATGCCGGTTTCCTTCCCGGACCTTCCACAGTCGAATTCCTCAGTGAAAAGGAATAGGCACTCGCATAAAATTCCTCCCGTTTCCTATTTTTTCGGCGTCAAATACAGGTCCTGATAGTCAAAGCTGAAATCTCCCAGCGGGGATACCGCGACTATTGTGAAGTGGTCGATCGCGCCGTCCGGCTTCAACGTAAACGTGAGGAACGCGTCCTCGATGGTGCGGTCGCGCCAATGCGCTTTGAAAGTGTCGTATTGCCAGTGCTGAAGGTCGGCAACGGCTTTCGGGGTGTGGTCGAGAGTGAAGACGAGTTTGCCGCTTTCCATTCGAATCGTAACCGGGCCATACCAGGGATCGGTATAGACTCCCGCATATTTCTCGAGGGGCAGTGACGGCTTCGACTCAGCGGCGCGGGCTGACTCCTGCTGCTTCATGATTTCTGCCGCCTCTTTTTCCGCCTGGTCTTCTGCGGCTTTATGCGCGGCAATCCAATCCGTTGGCGCAAGCCCAAAGTAAGAATCCAGGATATGGTACAGAATGGAGTCGAAGGCGCCGCCTTGTTCGGCGTTGGTCAGAATGACGACGCCCAGGTTTTCTTCGGGAACCAGCATCACGCGAGACACCATACCGGCCACACCGCCGGTGTGGGCCACCATTTTTCTGCCGTGATAATCGCTCAGGCCCCAGCCAAGCCCGTAAGCGGCGAATTTCGGCCTTTTCGCCGCGAGTGGCGAGGCACCCGCGCCAATAGGAAGAATTGTCTGCGCGCTCCACATTTCCCTCGATTGCCTTTCGCTGAAAATCCGTTCGTCGCGTCCGGGAATCTTTCCGTGATTCAGTTGAAGCAGAACCCATTTGGCCATTTCGGCGGCGGAGGAATTAATCGAGCCCGCTGGACCCGCATTGTCCAAGTTTACGAACTCGATGGGTTGCAGCTTGCCGTCCACATTTGAATGCGGCCAGGCGTAGTTGTCGCCCGGCTTGAAGTCCGCATTGCTGAGGTTCGTGGTGTTCATTCCCAGAGGACGCAGGATTTTTTCGCGTACGTAATCTTCCCAGGATTTCCCGGTCACGGCGGGAATGATCTGCCCCGCCGTCATGTAGAGCAAATTGTCGTAGGCAAAACGGCTCCGAAAACTGGAGGCCGGCTTCATAAAACGCAGCTTGTAGATGATCTCGGCGCGGCTGAAGGTCGTGTGCGGCCAGAAAAGCAAATCGCCTTCGCCTAAGCCCATGCCGCTGCGGTGAGTCAGCAAGTCGCGGATAGTCATTTCATGGGAGACGTACGGGTCGTACATCTGAAATCCCGTGAGACGCTCGTACACGCGGTCGTCCCAGGAAATCTTGCCTTCGTCGACCAGCGTTGCCAGCGCGGCAGAGGTGAACGCCTTGGTGTTGGAGCCAATGGCAAGAAGCGTGTTCTCATCCACCGGCGTTGGCTCTCCCAGTTTGCGAATGCCGTATCCCTTGGCCAGCACGACGTTGCCGTCTTTCAAAATGGCCACGGAGAGCCCGGGTACTTCAAAGGTTTTCAGGACTCGCGCGACGTACGCGTCCAAATCCGCGGGCGGCGCGTTCTGCGCCAATCCAGGCGAAACACAAACTATCATCAACAGCCAAAGCAGCAACCACCGTCGCAGGCCGAGTTTCATGAGGCTCTCCTTGCTTCTACGGGAATCCTGCGCAGGAGATTAAAGCACAATTTACTGAATTTCGCGGACTTCGGATTGCGGAGTCGGTGTCGAGGATCACGTTAAGCAGCCTATGGGCTCGCCTTGACGCTCCAAGGCGAATCCCTTAGTGTCTTTCCGTCATGAATTCACGGAAGAAAGCAACTTTTTTGTTCGGCATCATGTTTCTGAGTTGCGCCGCAATCTTGGCTACGCGAGTTGCTGCGCAGACTTCGTCTAAGCGCGCCGTCCCGTCGGAGCCAAACAAAACATGGCCCCAACATGCAGTTCGCGCCGCGCGTGGCATGGTGGTTACGGACGAAGAGCTCGGATCACAGGCCGGCGTGGAAATTTTGAAGCGCGGCGGCAATGCGGTTGATGCTGCAGTTGCAACTGCATTTGCACTTGCCGTAGTCGAACCCGACGCGGGCAACATCGGCGGTGGCGGGTTCATGCTGATCCGACTTGCCGATGGCAAGACCACTTTTCTTGATTACCGCGAAACCGCTCCCGGCAAAGCGACACGCGACATGTACACTGGCAAGGACGGCAAGCTCGACGAGGAAGCGTCCGTGATCGGATATCGTTCCGTCGCCGTGCCAGGAACCGTGGCGGGCCTCGAATTGGCTTTGAAAACCTACGGCACGCTGAAATTGCCGGACGTTATGGCGCCGGCCATTCGCCTGGCGGAAGAGGGCTTTGTGGTCAGCGAAAAACTTGCCGCCGAATTGGAAGAAGAGAGTCCCGGCCTGGAGGCTTTTCCGGCAAGCAAACGAATTTTTCTCAATAGAGGCGAGCACTTCAATGCGGGCGAAAGGCTAAAACAACCTGAGCTTGCCGCAACACTGAAGCGCATAGCGGAGAAGGGGGCGGCAGAGTTTTATCGCGGCGAAACAGCGCATACGCTGGCGGACGAAATGGCGAAGAACGGCGGAATTATTTCGCTCGAAGACCTTGCGAACTATAAGCCAAAGGTCCGCGAAGTTCTGCATGCGAAATATGACAACGGTGGCCACTCGTGGGAAGTGTTGACGGCTCCCCCGCCAAGTTCCGGTGGCGTGGCGATGATTGAAGCTCTGAACATGCTGAAGGATGTGCCGCTGAAAGGCTGGGATGATCCGCAAAGCGTTCACATGGTTGCGGAAACCATGCGCCGCGTGTTTGCGGACCGCGCCGCTTACCTTGCCGACCCCGACTATTCCAAGATTCCTGTGGCTGGCCTGACTGATCCTTGTTACGCCAAAGAGCGCGCCGCGACCATCGATCCTGCTAAAGCGTCTTCGAGTAAAACTATTACCGCGGGAACGCCTCACACCTGCGGCTCTGCTGCAAGTTCTGAAGCTGCGCCTCATGCGGTCTCTAGCAAACCCGAAGGCAGGCACACGACGCATTTTTCTGTTGTGGACGCAGCCGGAAACGCGGTCGCCAGCACTTTCACGTTGAACGACAGCTACGGCTCGCACGTCACCTGCGCCGCAGGCTTCCTGCTGAACGACGAAATGGATGATTTCACCACGCAGCCCGGCGTCCCGAACTCCCTTTTCGAACTGATGCAATCCGATGCCAACGCCATCGCGCCCGGCCATCGGCCGCTCAGTTCGATGACGCCAACGATTCTGCTGCGCGATGGCAAGCTGAGCTTCGTTACCGGCTCGCCCGGCGGACCAACGATTATCTCTGTCACGTTGCTTAGCGTGATCAACTGGATGCGCCTTGGCATGGACGCGCAAGC
>DATDNK010000477.1:0-2343 GCA_036518275.1 Candidatus Acidiferrum sp. | reverse complement strand
CTCGTGCCGATGCCGCCGCTTTCTTCGCCGCCAATCAAAATGTTTTGCTCCAGCATCAACTCGCAGATGTATTTGAAGCCGATGGGCACTTCGTATAGCTTCCGGCCGAATTTCGCCGCCAGCTTGTCGATAAGCTTCGTTACCGAAAAAGTTTTTGCAATGTCGCCCGGAAGACTCCGCGTTCCCGCGAGGTGCCAAACCAGCAGCGCCAGAATCTGGTGCGGATTCACGAAAGCGCCGGTGCGGTCAATCGCGCCAATGCGGTCGCCATCGCCATCCGCGCAGAAGCCCGCATCGTATTTGCCCGCGAGCACGGCCTGCCGCAGCGCTTCAATGTGCGGCTCGATCGGCTCGGGATGCACGCCGCCGAAGCGCGGGTCCCTCGTTCCGCGAATCTCGTCGCAGGGAATGCCGTTGCGACGCAGCAATTCCGGCAAGAGTCCGGCTGCGGCTCCATGCATGGGATCGAAAACAAATCGCAGCTTCGCTCCGCGCAGCCGCTTCCAATCCACAAGTTTTTCGAGCGCATCAAGATACGGCCCGCGAGGTTCGACAGGCTGAATCAAATCCTTGCGTGGCGGCAGCGGCGGCACACCCTTTTCGAGAACGCCCTCCAGCTCCTTTTCGATCTGCGCCACAATCGATGGAAGTGCGCTGCTGCCGTAGCTCGCCTTGTATTTGATTCCGTTCCAACGATAAGGATTGTGGCTCGCGGTGATAACGATGCCGCCGGCAGCTTTCTGGTGTCTCACCAAAAACGAAATCGTAGGTGTGGGGCAGGGCTTGTCCGCAAGCCACACCGGAGTGCCTGACGCACCGATAACTTCGGCGACAGCCGCGGCGAACCTGTCTGAAGAATAGCGGTGATCATAACCAATAATCACGCCCTTGCGCGCGTCTTCGCCGCGAACCACGTAGCGCGCAATCGCGTGCGCCACGATGCGCGCATTCGCAAACGTAAAATCGTCCGCGATGACGCCGCGCCACCCGTCCGTGCCAAATTTAATCGCAGGAATCATGAATGTGGAAAAGTATACGCGAACCGAACTGCCTGCCAACAGCCGGATTGGCCTGCCCTACAGTAGGTCTTTTTGTTTCTGTTCTTCGAGGTGTTTCACGACTTTGGCAACATCCTGGGCCCGGTCGCGGGGGCAAATGAGCAGCGCGTCGGGTGTCTCCACCATGACCAGGTCACGCACCCCAATGGCGGCAACGAATTTCGAAGGGGCCCACAGAAAATTCCCTTCCGCGTCTAACGTGTATCCCTCTCTGGCGAGCACGTTCTCACCATTTTTCTTCGCGAGCAGTTCGTAGACGGCCGCCCACGAGCCGATGTCGCTCCAACCGATTTCCGCGGGAATCACAAACACGCGCGGCGGACCCTCGGTTCGCGTAGCCGGTTCGAGCACCGCATAATCCACGGAAATGTTTTCGAACTTCTGATACATGGTGCGTAGCTGGCGTTCGTAATTGCGCTTGCCAATCAATGCAGAGAGTTCTTCCAGTGCCGCGTAGGTTTTTGGCAAAAAACTCTTCAGATTGTCGAGGAACGTCGAGACGCGCCAGAAAAACATCCCCGCGTTCCAGTGATACTTGCCGGAGGCAACGTATTCCACCGCCAACGGCAGGGCCGGCTTCTCCGTGAAGCGCTTCACGGCAAAAACCGGGAATCTTTTCTCAGAAATCGGCTCGCCCATGTGCTCGATATACCCGAACCCAGTTTCGGGCCGCGTCGGGGGAATGCCGAGAACCACCATGCGTCCCGGCTCGCGAGCCACATCGAGAGCCGCTGAAACGATCTCGCGATATTTTTGGGGCTGCGCGATGTGATGATCAGCTGGCAGCACCGCAAGCAACGCGTCCCCGCGCGAAACATGTCGCGCATGAATCGCCGCGAGCCCGATTGCCACGGCCGTGTTCAATCCTTTCGGCTCAACCAGTACGCGCTTGCGCGCCGCCGAAGGCACCTGCTTTCGAACGGCCGCCGCCTGCTCCGCATTCGTTACCGTCCAGATGCGCTCCGCAGGAATCAGCGGGCGCAGCCGCGCGACTGTCTGCTCCAGCATCGTTTCCTTGCCAACAATGTTCAGCAGTTGCTTCGGTGTGCGCTTGCGGCTTCGCGGCCAAAACCGCGTCCCGCGCCCCCCGGCCAGAATCACCGCATGCGCGATCAATTTTTCGCTTGGCATGGGTAAATTTTTCCTAATCAAAAACTGTTGCAGCTATCGCCTTTTCGGAATGCTGCTCACCTTTCAGTTCGGACCGAAGCTTGGCCATATCTGGAACGTATGAGCAGAGCATCGCTGCATGCGGGGCTGTCGCCGGCGCCGTGGCTAGTGAGGC